>JBGAVP010000013.1:0-6303 GCA_044228065.1 Chitinophagales bacterium
GGTTAAAAAGCAATTATGATGATTGGATAGATGTAGAAATAAAAACATCTGAAAAAGATACAAATGACTCCAATCCTTAATTGTTTAAGTATTTGCCTTTTAAATAAAGGCAGCAGTATCTAAAATGCTTTTCGAAACTCTTTCAGAACCTTTTTTGTGGTTCCATCTACGTTTCAATTATGCTAATCTCCTAAAAAGTCCCATGAACTTCATCATTTCGCCCAAGTTACTCACTTTAATTTTGCCCATCATAAATGCCATTTGAGGATTGGTACGCCCTAATTCAATATCAGCATAGTCCTTAGCTTTAGCCTTTACTTCACAGTTAGGTTCGCCAATCAAGCCTTCTTCTACGGTTATCTTTTTGTCTTTAAGAGAGATGGTGAAATCTCCTTCTCCTTCCATTTTAAAATGAAAAACAGAAGATGTATCAGCATCTAACTTATCTGCTTTTAAGCGATCTTGTAAAGAGTATAAAATTTCTCTAGCGGTTTCAGGAGTTTTTTCCATAGTTGGTTTTTTATTGTTAGGAATTGTTTGTGGGGTTGGTTCGGTTGTAGGTCTAGATTCGGCTACTGGTGTAGCTACAGCCGCACCCCGCATGTTGTCATATACCGATTCGTAATTGATACCATCAATCACAGTTTTGGCTATAATCTCTTTCATGATTTCAGTAGTTCCAGCTACAATTGTTCCTACACGTGCATCGCGATATGCCCGTTCTATTGGATATTCGCTCATATAACCATATCCACCAAATACCTGCAAGCATTCATCAGCCACAGTTTTACCTAGCTCCGTAGCTTTTAGTTTGGCCATGCTACATTCTTTCACCGCAAATTTTTTGTTCTCTACCATCCAGCAACAGTGGTAAACAAATTGTTTGGTTATTTCTATTTCAGTAATCAAATCAACCAATTTATGGCGAAGCACTTGAAACTTAGATAATGGTTTCCCGAATGCTGTTCTTTCATTCATATATTTGAGCGTAGTTTCTATGCAGTCTTCGGCACCTGCCACTGCTAGAATCCCAGCTATTACACGTTCTAGCTGAAAACTTTCCATGATGTAAAAGAATCCTTGACCTTCTTTTCCTACTAAGTTAGAAACTGGAACTTTTACATTGTCGAAAAACAATTCGCCTGTATCAGAAGATTTCCAGCCCATTTTATCTAGCTTATTGGTGGTAAAGCCTGGTGTGCCTTGGTCTACTACTATTAAACTAATCCCTGCTGCTCCAGCATTAGGGTCGGTTTTACAAGCTACCGTTACAAAATTTCCATACACGCCATTGGTAATAAAAGTTTTGCTTCCGTTTATGATGTAGTAATCGCCTTCTCTTTTTGCAGTGGTGCGAATATTGGCCACATCGGAACCTGCTCCAGGCTCTGTGATAGCAATACTTCCAATGTATTCACCAGTAATTGATTTTGGAAGATAACGCTGCTTTAACTCTTCAGACCCTGCTTGAAAAATATGATTAATGGCCATGTACTGATGTACACTTGTAGCCGCTGAAATACCTGCAAAGCCTGCTTTTGCCAACTCTTCTAAATAAACAACACTCGTCCAAAAATCATTGTTGGTGCCACCATATTGTTCTGGAAAATTAATTCCTAAAAAACCATGGTCGCCCATTTTTTTAAAAACTTCACGTGGAATTTTTTCTTCTTTTTCCCATTTAGAAACATTGGGCTCTACTTCTGTTTCTATAAATTGTTTTACTGATTGGCGAAACAATTCATGTTCTTCTGTAAAATATTGATGAGACATTTTTGATATAGATTTTTAAAAACTAAATATTAATTTTCTTCTATTGTTACTTGAATCCCACGCTCAGATATAGCGTCCTTCATGGTTTTGAGCGAAAAAAGAGTTCCGTGCTTTACGGCATATTTTCCTTTGTGATGAATAATAAGAGAGCATTGTTCTGCTTGTTGAAAGGAGTGCTTGCAAACTTCTACTAAAGTTTCTATTACCCAATCAAAAGAGTTTACTTCATCATTATGCACCACCAATTTGTGTTTCAAATCAGATGAATCGATTAAATCTGTTTCATCTGCTAAAAGGATTTCAGTCAAAGTATTCATGTGTATGATTTAAAAACCTAACAAATTTAGATAAACAATTAATATATCCCAATTCGAAAAGAAGCTGAAAATGTTTTTTTTGATTCTAATGAAACAACGCCTTCTTTTTCTGAGAAATCACTCTTTTTCCCAGCAGTATCAGCACACCCTAACCATGGCTCCACACATATATAACTAGCATTCTCCTTTGCCCATAGTCCCAAATAATTAAAGTCTGCAAAAGAAACACTTACATACTTGGAATGTTTTCTAGAACGAATACTAACCCTTCTTGATTTTAAATCTTTAAAAATAAGTGCATCCTCTTTAAACATATCTGACTTTAAATTTAGCTGATTGGTGTCTTCCAAAACAACTCCTTTTTTGTTATTGAAAAAACCATTTTCATCAATGAAATAGCGACTTAAGTTGTTGTCCTTTTCAAATTCTATATAATAGTCTTCATAGGTCTCATTTTCATAAAAAGGGACTGCCAAAGCAGGGTGTCCGCCTAAAGAGAAAAGAAGTTCGTTGTTGTCAAGGTTAATGACATTGTAGAAATTCACTAATTCATTTTCTTCTAGACGATAGCCAATTTGAAATTCAAATTTATATGGATACAGGGCAAGAGTAGCTTCCGAAAATTTTAATGAATACAACAATGAATTATTTGTTTGAGAGATAAGTTCAAATTCAGATTTTCTGGCAAACCCATGTTTCTCCATATTGTATTTTTTGCCTTTGATGATTATTGAATCCTCTACACATCGCCCTACTACAGGAAAAAGAACAGGTGCGTGCCATCCCCAGAAATTTTTATCTGCTTGCCAGAGGTGTTCGGTATTTGTTTTTTTATTAAAAATGGAGATGAGTTCTGCTCCAAAACTACGAACAGAAACTTTCAAGAAATCATTTTCTATTTGGTGCATAGTCTATTTTATAGGACTTTAAAGAGGGTGATATTAAAATGTTATTCATGAAAACTTTAGCAAATATGAAAAATGAATTTATTTTAGTGAATCAAATAACCAAAACAAAACAAATGAAATACTTATTTACCTTTTTAGTGCTTACGTTTGGTATTACCCAATTTGCACATGCTGGGCTCGATAAAGCCGAGAAAAAACGCTTAAAGAAAGAGTTGAAAAACTACAAGAAGCATCCCGAGCAATACAAGTCTATGATTGAAAATTATAAAACCACCATCGATTCTAATGAATCTTCAATTGCTACTCAAAAGAATGAATTGATTGCTGCTGCTACCAAACAATCTGAATTAGAAGCAAAAGTTTCAAAGTTAGATCAAGAACTAACCGAATGTATGAATAAGCCTGTTCCAAAATGTCCTGAAGCTGCTGCACCTGGTCAAATACCTTCTACTGGCGATGCTTTTAAAGTACAATTTGGACTATATGAAAAGTTTGATTTAAATCCATATTTTGATAAAGCAAAGTTTATTGGATATGAAAAAGTAGAAGGATTAAATCGTTATGTAATCAGCTATTTTGAAACGGAAGAGCAAGCTCAATCATTTGTAAAAGATATTCGTAAAATGGGGATTAAAGATGCTTTTGTAGCTAAATATACGGATGGTGCTCGTGTTTTTGAATGGGAAAAGAATCCGAAATATAAAGGGAAAAAAGCACCTGCTTCTATGAAAGAAGGGATTGAAAAAAAGTAATCAGAAAATAATTTCTGTCAACTCAGAAAGGCTGTAAGCAGTTATATTTAACTCTTGCAGCCTTTTTTTTATACTTAGAAATGAATATTGACAACCTATTATTTTTTCTAAAAAAGAAAAATCTGGATCTTTTATTTCTAATGAAAGGATATCTCCTTTTTCTACAGTAATTGTGAGCTTTTCTTTATGAATGGTTGTAAGAGGTGACCGTCCATAAATCCAATCGAAAGAATTAAATTTCTCTTCTGCTAACTGATTTATTTCATCCCATGCTATAGAATCTAATTGTAGCTTACCGCTACTATTTAAACTTATAAGTAATTGATTTTTGAATTCTTCGAAATTAAGTTCCAGTACTTCATTTAAATTCATAACTGAACTTTTCACAGAGCTTACGGCTTTTGATTCTACCGTAAAAGAGTTTTCTTTTAAGGCACCTCTTAAGTTTTCTAAATCGGCATTAAAAAGTAGCGTACCATGGCTGATAATATTCTTTCGATTTGTAAACTGCGCATTACCTGATATTTTTTTGCCATTTAAAACAATGTCATTGCGTTTATTGAAAGTGGCATTTACTCCCATATGCTGCAATGCATGGATGATAGGTTGATTGAAGTAGGCGTAATTGTTTATTTTCTTTTCTTCAAATTTTGAAATAAAAGCAAAACAAAGATTCCCTGAATCATGAAAAACTGTACCACCACCTGAAATTCTTCGAACTATTTTAGTACTCTCTTCTCTTAGAAAATTGAAATTTAGTTCTTTATAAAGTGATTGATTTTTTCCTAAAACTACACACGGCTCATTAACATACAGTAGCAAATAGTCATGCTCTGAAGTATCGGCATTTCGTACCAGATATTCCTCCAATGCAGCATTGATATAAGGATTAGTATTGTTTTTATTGTCTACTAATATCACCCTACAAACTTATTAAAATTTACGGAGCCGAGTTCAATCATGATTTTAAGAAAGTGAAAGTTCCAAAATTGCAGATGCTATTTTTTTATTTAGTTTTGAGGGGAACAAAACCTCTTTTTTGAAATGATTAAGCTTACGGAATGTCCTAGAGATGGAATGCAAGGTTTGAAGTATTTTATTCCTACGGAGAAGAAGATTGCTTACATCAATAAATTGCTTAAAGTTGGTTATTATGCTATCGATTTTGGCAGTTTTGTTTCTCCCGATGTTATTCCTCAAATGGCTGATACAGCAGAGGTTTTAGCAGGTCTAGACTTGCAAAATTCAAATTCAAAATTAATAGCAATTGTAGCCAATGAACGTGGTGCAAAAGATGGCTGTTCGCATCCCGAAATTGAATATTTGGGTTTCCCATTTTCTGTTTCAGAAACTTTTCAAAAAAGAAATGCCAACTCCACTATTGAAGAATCATTAGTACGGGTACAAAATATTCAGGAGCATTGTGTAAAGGCAAATAAAAAAATGATAGTCTACATTTCTATGGGTTTTGGAAATACCTATGGTGACCCTTACAGCCCAGAAATAGTAGAACAATGGGTAGATAAATTGAAGGATTTTGATATCAAAACATTTATGCTTTCTGATACGGTAGGGGTAGCAAATCCAGAAAACATTGCGCATCTTTTTTCTACTCTCATACCTCGCTTTCCTTCGTTAGAAATAGGCGCGCATTTACATACCGCCCCTCATAATTGGAAAGTAAAAGTAGAAGCAGCCTATCTCAATGGTTGTACAAGATTCGATTCTGTATTAAAGGGATATGGTGGTTGTCCTATGGCCAAAGATGATTTGATTGGGAATATGCCCACCGAAAATTTGCTCAATTATTTTGATCCTAAAAAAGACTTTGGTTCTAGCTTTTCATTGCCTGCATTTGAAGAGGCATTGAGAGAATCGAACAACGTATTTATAGGGTAAGATTTATTTCTCTTCGGGTTTAGGATCCACTTTTATGTTTTCAGGTTCTACTGATTCTATTTTTTGTTTTGTACCAGTAATTCTAAATGTGGTACGTCTGTTTTTCTGATGTTCTTCTTCGGTACAGTTTACGCCATTTGCACAATTATTTACCAATTTAGTTTCCCCAAAGCCAACGGCCACCAATCTATCTTTTGCTACTCCTTTCAGTACTAAATAATCTACCACAGACTGAGCGCGTGCTTGAGATAATTTAAGGTTGTAACTATCGCTACCACGAGAGTCGGTATGAGAGCCAATTTCAATAGTGAGGTCTTTATTATCATTAAAGAAAATTAAAATGGAATCCAATACCAATTGAGATTCTGGACGGAGTGTAGCCTTGTCGTAATCGTAATAGATATTCGGAATTACAATTTCTTTTTGCGTAAAAATACGCTCTAGTTCTATCTGTGAATAAATGAAAATATTTACAGAATCTTGATTTCGTTTTCCTTTAGTAGTAGCTGTTTCTGTTTTACTGAAATAATTAATCTTATTTCCTACTAATTTATAATCGGTTTCTGCGTCTAGTTTAAAAGTAAAAAGTCCCGCAGCATTTGAAAAAGTTGAAGCTATTACATTGTCAGTAGTAGGATTTCGAAGTTCTACTTT
>JBGAVP010000013.1:6318-97724 GCA_044228065.1 Chitinophagales bacterium
CTACTTTAGCTCCTGCCAATGGTTTTAAACCCAAAATCTTACTGTCAGGATTGGTCGTATCTTCCCTTTCTTTTTCTACTACAGTTCCTTTTAGTGTAAAGAAATTAACCCATTTTTCTTCAAATCGATAAATATCATCATTTCCTTTTCCGCCACTTCGAGCAGAAGTAAAATAGCCAGCAAATAGAATTGTATCGTCTAAATTTTTTGGTTTGTATTTTTCTACAATTAATCCGAAATCATCAGCACCAGAGTTGATGGGAGATTGTAAGTTTTTCGCCTCTTTCCAAATATTTTTTCCTTTAATGGCTTTGAAAATATCCAAGCCTCCCATACCTGGTAAGCCATTGGAAGCAAAGTAAAGATTGCTCTTTTCGTCTAGCCAAGGAAACATCTCATCACCTGATGTATTCACATAATTCCCTGCATTGCTGGGACCATACCAGCCTGTATCAGTCTTTGTAAAGTAATATAAATCTTTGCCTCCAAATCCATCTTTTGCATCAGCAGAGACATAGAGTATTTTTCCATCTTTTGAGAGTGCTGGCTGCCCTACATTTATGGTATCAGCGAATAGCTTAATTTGTTCTGGTTCTTGCCATATTCCACCACTTAATTTGCTTAAATAAATGTGACAGAATTCGTTGTTTACTTCTTGTGCTTTTTTCTTCGAAATAGTTTCTTCTACAACTTTGCATCTTGTGAAGTAAATTTCATCGCCATCTTTATTAAAGGCACAAGTACCTTCGTAGTCCTTTGTATTCAGCGTATTGCTAAAAGAGTGAGGTTTAGCAAGATTTTCAGATTCAAATAAATCAGCAGATTTATCTCCTGTCCAAGCATTTTTGGCATCACCAGTGGCTTCATTCCTGGAAGATGAAAACACCAATTTTCCTTTGTAAAGAATAGGGGAGAAGTCGCTGGCAGTAGAGTTTAATTGCGAAAGATTCGTGATGTTGTATTTGTTGAAATTACTCTTCCACTCTAATGCGTTTTGCGAGTTTTTAATCTCGCGTTGTGCCTGAAGTTTGCTTGCAGAACTTAGTTTTCCAAATTCAGTAAATGATCTTATGGCATCCTCATAGTTTTCATTCATCATTTGCATTTTACCTAATTCAAACGATGCCATTTCATTTCCTAAATCCATTGATTTTTGATACCATTCTGCTGCATTTTTAGTGTCATTATATTTTCTGAAAGATTCAGCAATCGTAAAGGCTTTTTCCCGTTTTTTTACTGGATCCTTTTCCGCATTGTATTCTTTTATAAGTAAATCTGCAGCTACACTGTACTGTTTCAGGGAATAAGCTGTGGCGCCATCTTTTACGGTTGTAGCAGTTTTACAAGCACTAAGCAAGAAGGCTAGCGTAAAAACAAAAAGCACCATTTTTTTGAGTGAGAACTGCATGCAAAAATTAAGTCAAATGTTTCCAAATAAGATACGAAATTACTACCAATAATATGGACATTAAATTGCCAATTAAAAAGTAGTCATTAGATACTCGGTCATTTTTATCGGTATCTAATCTTGTTCCTAATTTTAAGGCTCCAAAAAATCCAAGCACATAGGGTAAATCATTCATTAATCCTATAAAAACAACCAGCCTTTCTAAAATTCCTTTGAATACAGAATAAAGCCATGTGTGAACAGTTACAGAATCTTTATTGGTAGATTTTCCCTGATAATAACGCCTAATTAGGTAAAAAACAGGAAGTGCTGTAAGTTCTTGTAAAATAAAAATGAACAGTATTAATATCACTTCGGTTGTTTTTCTGTTACAATATTATGGATTAAAAAATTTACTGCTTTATATTCTCGCATTTTTAATGATTTTTCTCGCTTCCAAACCAGCGAAATATCTTTCCCTAGATTTTCTGCTACTTTTCTGTAGTTATCTTCTTGAAGAAACTCATTTATGAGTTCCGCATCTGCTATTTTCCATTCATCTAATATAGATTGAAAAATTACAAAACTATTGGTAAAGAGTGCATTTTCCCGCTTCTTTTTTATGTCTATAAAAAACCGAATACGTTTTTCAGTCTTTAATTCATTGAGTTGATAACGAGCTTGGGTTAGCCCTTCCCCTAGCATTTCATAAGCTATTTTAGAATTAATAGGGGTGTCTATTTTCCCTTTATTCAACACGTAACGTAGTTTGAAATCAAATTTTTTGAGGACAATTGTTTCTTCAATTTCTATTATTATTTCAAGTGCATCTTTTAAGGTGGCGGGCAGTCCTTGAAATTCATCGCCCAAAGTAATAGTGAGCGGTGATAAAAATTGTTGCTTATGTTTTTTATTAATCACTGCCACCAATGCTTTGAATTGCTGCATCAATTTAGGGCTTTGTTTTTTGTGGCTTTGTACAATATCTGCCATTAAAATGTACTTCATAGTTATTGCATGTTTTGTGCAATAATACAACTTATTGCACGATTTGTGCAATAAATTAATTTGTTGCACAAATCGTGCAATAAAAATAGTGCTTCTGAAATATTCAAATTAGAAGTCTTTAAATCTTTATTTAGATTTCAAATAAACCCTTATATTGCAGTATCTATTTATGGATTTAGCAGTTTACATATACGACCTATTATTAGAGCATGATTGCGTTATAGTGCCTGGGTTTGGAGGATTTATAGCCAATTATAAATCTGCTGAAATAGATCATGTATTGCATTGTATATATCCACCATCTAAGAATATAGCATTTAATAAAAATTTGAGTGCTAACGATGGTTTATTACTCCATTATATTTCTAATAGAGAGATTTGCTCTTATTCAGAAGCTACAGAAAAAGTAAGCGAATGGGTAGCAAAAACGCAGCAGTTATTGCTTAAAAATGAAGAAATAAACCTTTCTAAAATAGGGAAGTTGTCTAATGATATTGAAAGGAATTTACAGTTTGTACCAGATAGTAAAGTTAACTTTCTAAAAAGTTCATTTGGGTTGAGAACCTTAAATGTTGCACCTATTTTAAGAGGGAAAAGTGCTGCTACTATTGAGGTACAGGTTAAGCATAGGCCGTCTTATGAATTGCTGAATACTGCCAATTCTCGAAGAAGAAGTATGGCTACTGTAATCATTCTTTTTCTGCTTCTATTTGGAATAGTGGGTTTGATGAATAGTACCATTCATCCTAAAAGTTTAAACTTAAATAGCGCATCGGTATTGAACTGTTTGGAAACTATTTTTAGAAAGGAAGAAGTTACTGTGAAACCAGTAGTAAAAGCGGAAGTGCCTACTATTGCTACTGTTACCGAAGAAATGGCTCAGCCTATTAGCACAAGTCAGGATAAGGAAAATGTTCAAAGCAAAGTGAAAACGGCTTCTGTTTCCAGCGCGGGTTATTACATTATTGTAGGCGCTTTTGCAGAGCAACAAAACATCAGCAGAGCAGAAGATAGTATATTGGAACACATCCCCAATGCTGTTATTTTTAAAGAGCAATACAATGGGCTCACCAGAGTAGGATATAAAGCTGGCAGTACTTTCAGAGAAAGTTTATCACAATTAACTACCGCTCAAAACAGAGACTCAGATTGTTGGTTACTTACGAAGATGTAAGCAAACAACCATCGCCATAACTCAAAAATCGAAAGTCGTTTTCTAGTGCGTATTTATAGACTTTCGTCCAATCTTCCCCTATTAAAGCACCTACCAATAAAAGCAATGTGCTATTAGGCTGGTGGAAATTTGTAATGAGTGTTTTAGCTATTTTATAGTTGTATCCTGGGGCAATTATAATCTGTGTCGGAATAATAATGCTATTGAGTTTTCTTTTTTCTAGATAACTGATTAAAGCAGTAAGCGCCTCGTTTACAGAAATAGAAGACCCTTCTAATTCATACACTTCCCATTGTTTAATTTGTAGTTCTTGGAACGAAATATCAGGGTTGTAAAAACTCTTTAAGCCCATCCAGTAAAGGCTTTCCAAAGTTCGCATAGAAGTAGTGCCTACGGCTACTATTGAAGTGTTTTGAATGCGAATTCTATCTATTGTTTCCAAAGAAACATCTATCCATTCCGCATGCATTTCATGGTCGGCTATAAATTCCGATTTTACAGGTTTAAAAGTACCTGCACCTACGTGCAGCGTTACAAATTGCTTTTGAATATTTTTGGTATCTAACTTTCTAAAAATAGTCTCTGTAAAATGAAGACCAGCAGTGGGAGCAGCTACAGAGCCTTCTTCTTTGGAGTAAATAGTTTGGTAAGTACTTTCATCTAATATTTCTGCCTTTCTTTTGATGTAAGGAGGCAACGGCATTTTACCAGCTACGTGAAGTATTTCAGCAAAGCTAAGATGTGCTGGTTGCCAACTAAATTCTATCAGAAAAACAGCACCCTCTTTTCCTTTATTCTCAATCTCAATTGAAATGTTATTCACCTTTAAACTGAGCTTACCATCTTTCCATTTAGAGGCACCACCTAAAAGGCATTTCCATAAAACTTTACCCGTTTGTGAGAAAGCGGTGGCGGTATCTTTCTGTTCGGCAGACTCTAAGCAAAATACTTCTATTTGAGCGCCAGTTCCTTTCTTGAAAAAAAGTCTTGCTTGTACTACTTTGGTATTATTAAAAACTAATAAACTGCTGGAATGCAAGTATTCATCAATGTTTCGATAAATGTTTTCTGAAATACGCCCATTTTTGTAAACTAATAATTTAGAACTATCTCTATCAGATTTTGGAAAGGCTGCGATTTTTTCTTCTGGTAATTGATACGTATAATCTTTTATACGGATTTGCTTAGGTTGGACCATAGAATATTCTCTATTTTATTCTTCTTCGGTATTTCCTCCAAGTACATTGGGATTTTGCCAGTAACGATGCCATTTTTCTAATACAGCTTTAAAATCATCTGGCAAAGGTTGTTCAAAAAACATTTCCTTTTTTGTGGTGGGATGTACAAATCCTAATGTGGCAGCATGCAAAGCCTGGCGAGGCATGGTGTCAAAACAATTTTCAATAAACTGCTTATACTTTGAAAAAACGGTTCCCTTTAAAATTCGATCGCCACCATAACGCGCATCGTTGAAGAGTGTATGTCCAATGTGTTTCATATGAACCCGTATCTGATGGGTGCGACCTGTCTCTAACTTGCATTCTACAAGGGTTACATAATTCAATCGTTGAAGCACTTTATAATGTGTGATGGCAGGCTTTCCAAAATCGCCTTCTGGAAAAACTTCAAATTGCATACGCTCTCTGGAGTGTCTGCCGATATTACCTTCTATAGTTCCTTCATCTTCAGCTACATTTCCCCAAGCTAGCGCAATGTATTTACGCTTAGTAGTTCTATCGAAAAATTGTTTAGCTAAATGAGTGAGCGCATAGTCAGTTTTTGCCATTACCATAACTCCACTTGTATCTTTATCTAAACGGTGAACTAAGCCCGGACGAAAATCTTCTTTCCCTTTTGGTAGAGAATTTAAGTGGTATAATACAGCATTTACAAGGGTTCCAGAATAATTGCCAAGCCCAGGATGGCATACTAAACCTGGCTGTTTATTTATAACCAATACTTGGTCATCTTCATAAATAATATCTAACGGAATATTTTCTGGAAGTAATTCGTGATTTTCTAACGGTTTGGGTAAAACAATTTTTACATCATCATCGGGTCGAATTCGGTAGTTCGATTTTACTGCCTTGCCATTTACTAAAATACTTCCAGCATCAGCTGCATTTTGAATGCGTGTGCGGCTTATGTTGTTCCCAATTCTACTAACTATAAATTTATCAATTCTTGTTAGCTCTTGCCCTTTGTCAATTTTTATAGAAAAATGTTCAAAAAGTTCATCTCCTTGTTCATCTGCCAATTCATCATTCATCACTACATTTTCCATACTAACAATTAATCTACTGAATTTAAAAAGGCTTTAAGTCTATCTATAACATTTACTTCAACGGGATCTTGACCATGCTCTAAACCTAAATAGTAAGACAGCCAATCTCCTAAATGAACTAGATAGAAGTATTGCTGCATAAAGGTTTCGCCTACTGCATGTATTTCTCTAAGCACATTTACATTTCCTTCTACTACTGGCTTTACAAACTCAAAACGGAGTTGATTGCGTTTATTTTCAAATTTAGTTCGCAGAAAAAGAGCGGCTAGCGTTTCGTTTTTAGTTTTCCAACCTACTAATTCATTATGATTTAGTTCAGGAACGGGACTGTACCAGCAGTTCGATTTCGAGTTTTCGTTTATCTGCTGTTTAATACGTAATGCGACACTTTCTATTTTTTCTTCTGTATGAATAATAACCGTTTTGTCTTTAAATGTCTTTGCTAAATCTTTTGCTATGTCTTTAACAGACTCTTGTTTTGAAGCTAAAAACTGAGCAGTGGTTTTTAAAGATGCATCAATATCAGATTGAATAAGAGAAAACTTTTTTAGCAATGTTAGAAGAATGGCAGCACCGTAACCCAAGGTAGTTCTAGGTGGAAAACCAGTAGGTAATTGAATAAAATCGAATTTTTGATTCAATGCCAACTCTTTTAATTTGCCATTAGCAGAAATACAAATGGGAGTTAACCCCTTTGCAGTGGCTTGATTGGCACAACTTACCGTTTCTTCTGTATTGCCAGAATACGAGCAAAGTATCAGCAATGTTTTGTTGTTAATAAAATGAGGCAAGTCATAGCCTTTGTTTACAACCAAAGGCACTGTAAGCTCGTTAATAGTGAGGTCATACGCTAAATCACCCCCTATACCCGAACCGCCTAAACCGCATATAACTACATTACTGATATTTGAATAGGAATGATGCAATTCAATTTTGCCAGCTAATTCTAATGCACGTTCAATTTGTGCAGGAAAATTTTGAATAAGTTCGTACATACTTTTTTATTGAGTGGCGCAAGATAATGAAGAATGTGAAAAGTAGAATTTAAAAAGTGAAGAGGAAAAGGATATTCCCAGTTTATGTAAATTCTAATTAGTTTGTTTTTATCACATTTTTAGTGATTAAATCACTGATTTTCTCTTCTGAAAAGTTTAAAGATTTTAAAATGCTTGCTGTATCTTCTCCTAATTTGGGAGCTACCCAATTTGCTGATTCTGGTAGACTTTTAAATTTTAGTGGTTGTTGAATAGTAGAAACCGTAGTCCCCTCCACCTCAAAGTCTGTGAAAAGACCTCTCTCATTTAAATACGAATCATTTCGCAACTCATCTATCTCATTAATTTTAGTGATGCAAATGTCATCTTGTGCAAAAAATGCAACCCATTCATCTCTCGTTTTTTGTAGAAATAATTCAGCTACTTCTTTTTTAATTTCTGCTTGAATAGCAGCATCTCCCATAATTTTTTCACTCCATTCGGGCTTGCCTAAACGAGCACATACCTTGTTCCAGAATTTTGGTTCTAATGAGCCTACTGCTACAAATTTCCCATCGCTACATTTATACACATTGTAATTCGCTAAGCCACCCGAAAGTTGGAACTGTCCACGCTTTTGTCGGTTCTTTGATGCTTGATACTCTGCAAATGGCAAAGCTGCAAATGGTAACACACAATCAGTCATGGCTACATCTACAAAATCACCTTTGCCAGTTTTTTCTCTTTGATAAAGTGCTGCTGTTACTGCATTCATAGCCATGTAAGAGCCGCCTGCAATATCCGCCATTTGAAAACCTGGTATAATGGGTTCGTCTTTTTCATTGCCAGTAATCCCTAACATACCTGCTATAGAAATGTAATTCAAATCGTGACCTGCAGCCTGCGCCATACTAGAGGTTTGCCCATATCCTGTGATTGATACATAAATCAGTTTAGGATTTATTGCCTTCAGTGTTTCATAATCAAATCCAAAATTTTTCATTACACCAGGGCGGTATTGTTCCATTAAAACATCTGCTGTTTTTACCAAATCATAGATGAGAGATTTGCCTTCAGCAGAAAGAAAATTGATAGCTAAACTTTTTTTATTTCTATTCAATGCATAATAAAATGCAGATGTGCCATTGATCTGAGGCTCAAAGTCACGAACGTAATCTGGACTATCGGGGTCTTCAACCTTGATAATTTCAGCCCCCATATCTGCTAAAAACATAGTAGCTAAAGGGCCTGGCAAAAGTCTTGTAAAATCAATAATTCGAACTCCAGCGAGTGGTCCTTTTCGCGGCTCTCTAATTGTATTTATTTCTGACTTCTGTTCTCTGACTTCTGTTGTCTGCAAATATTTTTCATCAAATTTTCTAAAGCACTTAGCGAACTGCATCATCTCTGCAATATTGCTCACTTTTACTCTCCCCATCATAAGCGCCATCTGTGGATTGGCTTTGCCTGTCTCTAAGTCTACGTATACTTTGGCACTTGTTTTCACCAAACAATTAGCCGTGCCTTCAAAAGTTTTTGTTAGGGAACAAGTCCCTGCTTTAATGGTAAGCGTATATTGGAAATTCTCATCACCACTAATATCAAAATGGAAGATAGTATTGAGCGTCTGTGCTTTTTCGGGTCTGAAACGAATAGGTGCCGATTCTAAAATTTGTTGTGCTGTAATTTTCATGTGGGCAAATATATAATTAGCGTTTCAATAAATTTGGGGGCATTAAATTGTTTGTTACCATCTCTTTTGATATAGTTTTATAAACTATACCTGAGTAGGGCAGTAATTTGCCCGTTTCATAAACTATCAAAATGTTTTCATTTGGCAGTTTGACTAAATCACTGTATGCACATTTACCCCTATTTACGAGTATTTGTATTTGCCAGGAATGAGCATCATCAAAACTTACAGATAGCGTAAGGTTTTTTCTCTTTTTTGTATTACTTGGATTAGCAAAGAGCAAAATATTCGGTTGACTTGAAAAGTTGAGCATGCTTGCTTGACAAATAGGCTCTATCAATATACTGTCAAACTTAATGTCTATAAAACTTTCACCTCCATTTTCACTGTAGCATACTTTTCTATTTGGTAAAGTACGGTCATTGTTGCGCATGTTTAAAAGGAGCTTTCCGTCACTTAATTCTGCTACCGTACATTCATCGGTTTTATCAGATGGAGAACTTCCTCCCAGTTTCCAAGTGCTGCCTGCATCATCAGAATAAATGATGTGGGATATATGATTTGGGTATTGAGCTGAGGTGTGGTTACATGGTACTACAATTCTATTTTTGTAGCTTTTATTATTAAGTTGAATGGCATGCACAGGTCCAGTGGCATACCATCTCCAGTTTTCCAGTTTTACTTGTTGGGTTATTTCTTTGGGAATTTCCCAATGTTCGCCTTCATCTCTGGATCTTAATTCAAAAACATTGTCGTTATTCATGGTAGCTAGTATTATAATATCACCACTCGTTCTATCTATTACTGGCGAAGGATTCCCGCAGGTATTGTTTCCTTCATTCCAAACTACTTTAAGGGCACTCCAGGTCTTACCATTATCCGTAGATTTTTTCATCACTATATCAATATTGCCATTGTCAAAAAGACTTTGTCTGCCTTCGCAAAAAGATAAAATAGTTCCAGAATTAGATTTAACTACAGTAGGTATTCTGTATACTTTATAGCCACTTTCTCGGTTTTTAAAAAGATAATTTGCAGGTTGTGATTTGGCGGATACGTAAAAAGAAATACTGATTACAATTAAGATAAAACTCGGTAGAATATTTTTTGGGAAGGAGTTCATTTTGAATTATGGTTGAAACAAATCGTTTTTTGGAAGTGCTCTGTCATTAAAATAGGTGCCATTAAAATAGAAGGGTTTTTGTTCTGGTATATTTAAGTTAGGATAGTACGCAAAGGTAAGCTGTATGTAGCCTATACCCATGTTCAGATTTCTCAATCTTAGTCCAAAACCTACTGCAGATTGAAATTTATTTTGTGTAATGGCGCTCTGTTGAATTAAAGCCATATCGGTAAAAACAAAAACAGCAGAAGTAAATCCTAAAACTTTAAAATCAGCCAGAAAATCAATTTCGTAATTAAAAGTGTAGCTTCTTTGTCCTCGCAAACTATAAGTGTATAACCCTCGCAAACCATTGCTTGCGTTGACTACTATTTCCTTACCTAAGGGAGTGTTAAAGCCAGCTTTTATAGTAGTTCCTAACAAATTTCTAATGTGACATTTACCAGCTTTTACTAGCTGTGTGTAAAAATTATTTTGCCAGCTAATAAGTCCTTGCTGATAATCATTAGCTCTGGTATAGCCACCGTAACTAAACTGAGTTAAAAAATAGCCGCCCTTTTTTATCATTACTCCATAGTTGATTCTAAAACCGGTATAAAATCTTCTGTACAGCAATTCATCTTCATGAAAACCCAATACCACAGCTGCGTTTATGCCTTTTGTAAAATACTCTGCTTCGCTTAATTTATATACCGAACGATCGACATAATAATCCCAACTGGCAAATCCTACACTACCATATATGTAGGTTTGATCTAAATAATTTTGAGAGTAATCAGCATTGTATCTAAAGGGTCTGCTGGTATAATTAGTTCTCTGTAATTTAGCAGAGGCAATTATTCTTACTAATGGGAAATGCTTACCTAAAGCGCCTGGTATTTCAAATGCTCTTGCTATCCAAAAGTCTTGGGAATTGTAGACAATATTTGTTTTGATAGTATTGGAAAGAAGGGTGGGGGCAGAGGAAGTCTGATTGTATAAACTAAAATTGGCATGACCAGCCCACTTAGCATGAGCGGAGAAAAAGGGACGGTAAATAGATAAATCAAACCCTTTTAAAAACTTGTCATACGTACCCTCTAAATAAATATTTATTTGAGTAGATTTTATGTTGTTGTATTTGTAATAACCGTAGAGTGTATACAAATTATCGGCTCTGTAATTCAAGGCTACATGACCACCTATTACTTGTGGCAAACCCAATACATTGTTGAATTGTACACCAAATCTGATTTGATTGTAATCTAAGTTAGAGGTTACACTCCAGTTCCATTTGTCTCTTATTAAAACAGTGATATCTATAGTGTTATCGTCTACTTCGGAAATGAAAAATTTCACATCTTTATAAATTCCTTTCCCCCATAAATTCCGCTCTGAATCTGCCAGCGATATAGGGTCTACTGCATCACCACTTTTAAAAAGTAGTTCATTTTCTATCACCCAATTATGCGTCTTAAACTGTAATTTATTTTTAAATTTTTGGAATTTAGTAGGGTGGTAAACATCGGGAGAATCTAAATCAACCCCATAAGGATACATCACTTTAATGGTAATATTTCGGATGGTTTTTCCTCTGTATTTTTCAAATACTCCTATGCCAGATAAATTTCTATCAACTCTTCGATCGCTATAGTTCAAATAACCAATAGCTTCCATGAGTTTATCTACTCCCTTTGAAATTTTCTTTTTTTGAATTGCTTTAACGGAATCGGATAGATGGATGTTTAATTCCAATGCAAATGCCTTACAACAGGGCGCTGCACTAAATAAAATGAAGAGAAAGCAATTGCGGTAAAACTTTTTCATTTAAAGTTTCCGAATATATTAAAATCAAGTAGCATCCGCAAGATGAAGGTCTTCTAAAAACCCATATATTCGTTCCATGAAAAAAAGAATTCAACTTTTATTTTTATTAGCGATATCCGCTATTCCTAGCTTTGCGACAGGAGATAGTTTTACCCTTACTGGTTCTATCAAAAAATGGACTGATGAGTTGGTTACCCTTTCCCACAAAGAGGAAACAGATACCTCTCTTGTTACATTTACAGATACACTCACCGTCAAGGGTGGGTCGTTTGTAGCAAATGGTCTACTAAAAGAGCCGCGTGTTTATACCTTAACAATTGGTTCTGGAAAGATGTCGCATAGAGTAGAGTTGTTTTTAGAGCCTACTAAAATCACTTTTGATGGGGTATTAGATTCTCTAGAACATGCTGTAGTAAAAGGTTCTGGCAGTCATACATTATGGAGCCAATTTAAAGCGGACTGCGATAAGGTGGGTTCAGATTATCCTACTTTTGACGAGGAATATATTCATGCGCAAAAGCTAGGATTGAAAGATGAGTTGAAGAAACTGGACTCTATAAGTGAAGTGTTTGATGCACAAGTAAAGCAGGTAGCTTCTAAATTTATTAAGACCCATGCGAATTCATCTGTAGCAGCCTTTGTTATTTCTTCCAGCTTTTTATATGCGCCAGATTATGCAGAAGTTTCTTCTTTGTATGCTGGTCTTACACCATCCGTTCAAAACTCCTATTACGGAAATAAAATAGCCAATCTACTTCCAAAAATTAAGCGCATTTCTATAGGGGAATTGGCTCCAGAATTTAGTTTGACCGATACTGCTGGAAATGTAGTGAGCCTTTCTTCTTACAAAGGAAAATATGTTTTGTTAGATTTTTGGGCATCGTGGTGTGGCCCTTGCAGAAGAGAGAACCCGAATGTGGTAAATGCTTACAACAGCTTTCACGATAAGGGTTTTGAGATTTTAGCAGTGTCTTTAGATAAAGACCGCAAACCTTGGGTTCGTGCTATCAATACTGATAAACTGACATGGACGCATGTTTCCGATTTGAAATTTTGGAAATCAGCACCTGCTGAATTGTATGCTATTAAATCTATTCCCGCAAATTTTTTAATAGATAAAAGCGGAAAGATTGTAGCTCGAAATTTAAGAGGAGAGGAGTTGCTGAAAAAGTTGGTAGAGATTTATAAATAAAGTCTTTAGGGCAATCAGAAGTTTAAATAGGAATTGATTTTTAATTCATTGAGCATTTTATTTCTAGTACTTCCCATTACAAATGGCTTCTTATCATCTATTCGACATCGGAACATGTCGAAAATTGTTTAGTTTTTTATATCCAAGAACTATACTCAAAAAATTTCTTCTCAGTTTTATTCCATGGATATATACATCCAACATTAAAATCAGCAGTCAGTTCTTCTCCATCAGAAAACTCAAATGTATAACTGCCCTTAATTGGTTTATTATTAACGTAAATAATTTCTGAACTAACTTGACTTTTCAATATTTTACTAATGAAATCATATAGATACTTAAAATCAAAACCATCATTATAAAAATATGATTCTTCTATCAAGTTAAAATTATTACACGTCCAAAATATTGAGCCAATTTCTCCGATTTCAATCGAAAAAGTTAAGTTACATGCACAATCATTTATTGATACTAAATGTAATTCATAAGTTTCATCATGTTTATACTTCCTCACAAAATAAGATTTGTTTACATCAATAATATCTGTAGGAATTTGTTCTATCAGATTAATAGTCTCTCTAAATCTTTTTAATTCCTCTTCCAATAATGTTTTTACTATCTGTGATTTTTGCATAGTTTTAAATGGTTTGGAGGCGTTTTGTCTAGAATAAGGCAATTAAAAAAATCCCTGCAGCACTGTCCAATAAATATAGGTTTTTCCAAGCTGCCCGCGTATCCAATTCTTTTCTTTCTTGTTGATATCACTTGAGTAATTCATCAATAAATAATCGTGCTCATTGATTTGCTGAATGGCAGGGTAGGAGCAGTCGCCAGTACTCGGGAAATCTAATATAGGCTTCATTTCTAGCTGCTCTTTATCTAATTTAAAAAGTGCCGTTTTTTTGCGAGTGATTGAGTAGCGAATGAGATTATCCATTCGGCTATAATGCCTTTTTTTCGATTCTTCATTCTTATCAATATTCCCATCTAAATTTCTGCGAGAGACTAAATAAATATCCTCTTCATGATTAAAAAGCAAGGCACTGTCAAACTTGTATTTGTATCGCTTGTAATTCCATTTTCCTATGCTGTCTTTATCGGCTTTACAAACCAAAGAGCCCGTGCCTTCTAACCGAACGGTGGCATACAAATCGTTGTTTTTATCAAAAATAAATTCTCCCTCTTCAGCAGTTTGTAGGTCTATTTGTGGAGTTTTAGAAATGGGAGTAAAAGCCCTGCCATCTTGGCTTGTAAAGAGTCGTAAGTCAGATTGATGTTTATTGTTGTACAATTCTTTTCCATAATAGGCAGAGAGGAACAGCGTATCGTTTCTGTTGCGTAATCGCCACGGCACAAAACCATCCAATCCTATATTGAAAGTATTGGTCCATCTATAATCACCCGCAGTTGTTGTTACTATAATTTCTTGTGGTTCAAATTTAAAAAGCTTGGTTCCACCTCTAAAGCAATAGAGGAAAAGTGAATCTTTAAGCACTGCAAAACGGGGTTCTCTTAAATCGGAAGCACGAAAAATAGTGTACTCATATTTCCAAGTTTTTAAATCGCTAGAGCTTATCACATAAATAGTGCTTTTACTCGATGCAAAATGAGTAGGAGCAGTACGAAAAGCAACATAGAAACGCTCCTTAAATTTCACTAAATCTAAATTGTTATTGGAATGCTGTAACACAACCGGGGCGGGCATATTCTCTTGTACCGTGAGATTTTTCCAGGTATCAAAAGTGATAGTTTGTGCAGTCAGATTTTGACCAAAAAGTAACCAACAGATGGCAATAATTTTATTCAATCTCATACTGCAATTTAAGCAAATTGGCATACAATCCGTTTTGCAAATTGAGTAGATCGGCATGTGAACCCTGTTCCACAATTTTACCTTTATTAATTACCATTATTTTATCTGCTTCACGAATGGTAGAAAGTCTATGGGCTATGATAAAAGTGGTTCTGCCTTTCATCAGTTCGTCTAATGCATCTTTTACTAATTTCTCTGATTCAGAGTCTAAAGCAGAAGTAGCTTCATCTAAAATCAAAATTTTAGGATCACGCAAAATGGCTCTGGCGATGGCTATGCGTTGTTTTTGACCACCCGAAAGTTTAACTCCTCTTTCACCCACCAGCGTTTCTAGTTTTTCAGGGAAGGAATTAATGAAATCTAAAGCATTTGCTTTGCGAGCTGCATTTTCTATTTCCTCTAGGGTAGCATTTGTTTTGCCATACGCTATATTTTCGCGTATAGTTCCTCCAAAAAGAATTACCTCTTGTGGTACCATGCCAATGTTTTGACGGAGAGCAGTCGTATTGTAATCCTGTATCTTTTTTCCATCAATTAAAATGTCACCACTTTGAAAAGGATAGAAACTACTGAGCAATTTTATGATGGTAGATTTGCCGCTACCACTTGGTCCTACGAGTGCAATCTTTTCTCCTTTTTTTACGGAGAAAGTTAAATCGTGAAACAAGTGAATGTCTTTACGAGAAGGATAAGAAAAGCTTACATTCTTAAATTCAATTTCTCCTTCAATAGGAGCTTTTAAATTTTCATCGGCCACATTAATCTCACTCTCTTCGCCTAATATTTCATTGATTCTTTCGGATGCTCCTATAGTTTTTTGAAGCACTGCGTAGCTTTCACTTAAACCCGCCAAAGAACTGCCAATAAACATGGTGAGCAAAAAGAATTTGATTAAGTCACCCATGCTCATATTGTTTTGTGCTACTTGATTTAAGCCAGCATACACAATAAACACAATGGCACCAAACATGGCAAAGATGATGAACGAAACAAAGCCTGCTCTATACTTTGCGGCATTCATACCTATAGCACTTACTTTTTGATTAATAACTCCATATCTGCGGCTTTCGTATGCTTCATTAGTAAAGGATTTTACAACATCCGATGCTTGAAAAGTTTCTTCTACTATAGTATTTGATTCCGCCAATTCATCTTGTGCTTTGCGCGCTACAGTTCGAATGTATCTACCGAAAATAACAGCCGATACAATTAATACTGGAAGAATAGCCAAGATGATAAACGTAAGTTTTACGGAAACCAGAAAAAGCAAAGGCACACACACAATGGGTAATACTAATTGACGCACAAAAAAGGCGAGTTGATTGGTAAGCGCGTCTTGCAGTTGAGACACATCGGAGGAGATTCGGGAGGTCAAATTACCTACTCTGTTTTCTTCAAAAAAATGAACTGGTAGCGTAATTATTTTTTCGTACAAAGCCCTGCGAATGGCCGCCATAGCGTTTTGACTTACGTATTCAAAGAGGTAAATCCGAAAGAAAGAAAGGACAGCTTGAATAAGCAACACCGCTCCTAAAATGAAACCAATTTCTTTTAATTTTTCGGGACTTATTTCAGAACTAAAGTTGTTGATTAAACTCTTTATGCTTACAATTTGTACTTCAGCAGGCTCAGAAGATTTTAATACAGTTCCTATTTTTTCAATGACTTCTTTGGCGGGAGATGCAGCATCTATCAATTTTCCAAAGCCGCCCGGAATCACAGATACAACACCAGTAGAAACTACTAAGCAAATCATTCCAATAATGAAATGCCATTTGTAGGGAAGTATAAAACGATAAATTCTTAGGGCTTCTCTTATTTCTTTTCCAGTCAATTTCTTTTTCTTTCCTTCCGTTTTTTCAGCCATAATTTAGATAATAAGCGATGCAAAAATATTGTTATGGACGAAAGAAGAGCAAAAAGATTTTGAATGTTGCTTCTTAATTGTACAAGTCACTTTTCATAACACCCATTTTGCAGAAAAGATGTGTGAGCGATACTTTTAAACAACCCAATCCATATTCCATACTGCGTTTGAAGTTGATGGAAGAGGCTTCATCAAAATATTTGGTTGGGCAAGTTACTTCCCCAATTTCAAATCCTTTATAGAAAATTTGAGAAAGCATTTGGTTGTCAAAAACAAAATCATCTGAATTTGCTTCAAAGTTGATAGCCTTTAAAACTTCGCCAGAAAAGGCTCTGTATCCTGTGTGGTATTCAGAAAGCTTTTGATTGATAAGAATATTTTGAGAAAGTGTCAACATTCTATTGAAGATGTATTTGTACATAGGCATTCCTCCTTTGAGAGCACCTTTGCCAAGTATGCGCGAACCTAATACCACTGGGTACACTTCATTCCCAATAATGCTAATCATTGCCACCAAAAGTTTTGGGGTATATTGGTAATCGGGGTGAAGCATAATTACAATATCTCCCCCAAGCTCCATTGCTTTGCGATAGCAAGTTTTCTGATTGCCCCCATAGCCTTTATTGTTATCGTGTTTAATTACGTGTTTAATTCCCAAACTACGCCCTAGTTCAGAAGTATTGTCTTTGCTGGCATCATCTACCAATACTACCTCATCTACAAATTCAAAAGGGATTTCACGGTAGGTTTTTTCTAAGGTTAAAGCCGCATTATAGGCTGGCAAAACCACAATAACTTTCTTTCCTTGGTACATGAATTAATTTTAAGTGGGTAAAAATATACAAATCCTTAAATCAGTAAATAGTAAATTCGCATCCTGTGAAGATTTTGCAAATAACTAAAAAATTCCCTTACCCCGTAAAAGATGGGGAGGTTATTGGTATTTTGAACCTCACAATGGGCTTTGCTGCCCTAGGTCATGAGGTGACTGTTTTATCATTAAATACTCGCAAGCATTATTTTAATCCGAAAGAATTACCAGCTTCTATTCAGAAAATAGCACGATTCATAGCTGTGGAAATTGATACCAAATTAAATCCTGTAAAGGCTTTTGTGAATCTATTTACGAATGAATCCTATAATATCGAGCGCTTTTACAGCAAAGAGTTTGAGCAGAAAATAGTAGCGATTTTAGAACAAGAACATTTCGATTTTGTGTTGCTAGAAGGTATTTATTTAATGCGATACATAAATGTTTTAAAGAAAACTCTAAACGCTAAACTTCCAACCCCCAACTCCGTACTTCCCACTAAAATTGTTCTTCGCCCACAGAATGTAGAGTATGTAATTTGGGAGAGGCTTCGCGATACAGAAACAAATCCATTTAAAAAATGGTATTTGGCATTGTTAGCAAAACGAATGAAAGCTTTCGAAATAATGCAAATGAACCAAGCCGATTTGTTGATACCGGTAAGCCAAACTGATTTGGATATTTTCAAACAGAAAGGATGTCATTTGCCAAGTATTGCTATTCCTACTGGCTATGTCTATGATGCTTTGCCAGCAATAGATTCAGACATGGAAGAAAATGCAGTAGCCTTTATTGGTGGTATGGATTGGATGCCAAACAGGGAAGGAGTTGAGTGGTTTTTAGATAAGGTTTGGGTAAAGGTTTTAACTCAATTACCTCATGCTAAATTTTATTTAGCAGGTAGAAATTTTCCAGATGAGATTCGTACGCTTCAAGTGAAAGAGCTGGTGATAGTGGGAGAGGTAGAGGATGCTAAAGCATTTATTTCTTCTAAAGCTATTTCCATTGTTCCGCTTTTTGCAGGAAGTGGAATGCGGGTGAAAATTGTAGAAGCCATGGCATTGGGTAGAGCAGTTATTTCTACTTCTATAGGCGCTGAAAGCCTAGCTTATACTCATGGTAAAGATATTTTAATTGCAGATGATGCACAGACTTTTGCTGATGAAGTGGTGCGAGTACTTTCCAATAAAACACTTCGTCTTTCACTGGGAAATTTTGCACAGCAGTTGGTAGAAGAAGTGTACGACAATCGTAAAATTTCTCAACGTATTTTGGATTTTGTAAAACTAGCTAAAGCATGATGATAGCCCTCTACATATTGTTTTGGGGTGCAGTATTGTTGCTGTTTCATTCATATTTGTTCTATCCGCTTATTCTAAAAGTTTTAGCTAGAAATAAAAAGGACAATGCGTTAACATTTGAAAGAAAAGACGATTTGCCTTTGGTGCATATTGTCATGGCTGTGTATAACGAAGAGCAAGTAATTGCTCAAAAGTTGCGCAGTATTTTTTTGACTAATTATCCCATCGATAAAATTCAAATACTTATAGGTTCTGATAATTCAACCGATGAAACCAATGCTATTATTGAATCGTGTGCTGTCCGTTATCCTCAAATTTCATTTCATAATTTTGAAGACAGGAATGGCAAATCAGGAGTATTGAATCGATTAAGACCTTTTATTTCTACGAATGAAATTGTGATATTGACGGATGCTAATGTGCTTTTTACTCCAGATTGTATTTTTGAAATGGTAAAGCATTTTAAGAATGAAGAGATAGCACAAGTAGCAGCTAACATTGTAAATAAAGGCATGAATGCGAATGGTATTTCTAAACAAGAGAAGACCTACATTCAAAGAGAAAACTTTATTAAATACAGAGAAGGTAAAATATGGGGAACCATGCAGGGTGCTTTTGGTGCTTGCTATGCATTACGGGCTTCCTATTTTGCAGCTATTCCCAAGAATTTTTTGATGGAAGATTTCTATTTGAGTATGCATGTTTTAGCAAATAATAAAAAAGCAATTTCAGCTCTCAATGCTATTTGTTATGAAGATGTTTCGAATGAGATAAACGAAGAATTTAAACGCAAGACTCGTATCTCTGCAGGAAATTTCCAAAACCTTTCGGTTTATGGTTGGTTATTAAAACGCTGGGATGCCAATGCTTTTTGTTTCTTTTCACACAAAGTGATTCGCTGGTTTGGCCCATTTTTAATAATGCTTTTGTACGTTGCTAATTTCTTCTTGTCGCTCGATTCCATTTGGTATCGCTATCTGTTTATGATGCAGAATATTATGCTCTTTGTTTTGCCTTTTTTAGATTTTCTTTTAAAGAAAGCCAATATTCATCTTTCAATACTTAGATTTGTGTCCTACTTTTATGCTATGAATTTAGCTCTACTAGTAGGTTTTTGGAAATATATGGAGGGGGTTCAAAACGCTGCATGGAAGCCAACTAAGAGAGAAAATATATAAATGCTAAACTGAAATAACTAACAATAGACAACTATATAAAAAATGGAAAGGAAACTGAATACAATTGAGGAAGCCATAGATGCGATTAAAAATGGTAAAGTAATTATAGTAGTGGATGATGAAGATCGCGAGAATGAGGGTGATTTTATGACTGCAGCTCGCAATGCCACGCCTGAGGTTATTAATTTTATGGCTACACATGGCAGAGGTTTAATCTGCACACCCATTTCAGAAGAAATTGCAGAGCATCTTAATCTTAATTTAATGGTGGGGACAAACTCATCTTCTCACGAAACTGCTTTTACAGTTTCTATAGATTTAAAAGGCTATGGCTGCACTACGGGTATTTCGGTTCACGACCGTTCTAAGACTGTGCTGGCAATGCTAGACCCGAAAATAAGACCTGAAGAATTTGCTAAACCTGGGCATATTTTTCCCTTGATAGCTAAGAAAGGCGGTGTGCTTAGAAGAACGGGGCATACAGAAGCCACTACAGATTTGTCTCGTATGGCTGGCTTTGAAGAGGCTGGGCTTATAGTAGAGATTATGAATGAAGATGGTAGTATGGCTCGATTACCAGATTTGTTTTTGATAGCTGAGAAGTTTGATTTGAAAATTATTTCTATCAAAGATTTGATAGAGTATAGAATGAAGCACGAGCGTTTAATTCGCAAAGAAGAAGAAGTGAATATGCCTACCGAGTATGGAGATTTTAAACTCGTAGCCTACACACAACTCAACACCAATGATGTGCATTTAGCCTTAGTAAAAGGGGAGTGGAAAGAAGATGAAGCGGTGCTGGTACGAGTGCATTCCTCTTGTGCCACAGGAGATATTTTAGGCTCTTTGCGTTGTGATTGTGGTGACCAATTACATGCCGCTATGAAAAAGGTAGAAGAAGCTGGAAAGGGTGTAGTTCTTTACATTCAGCAAGAGGGTAGAGGAATAGGTTTAATAAACAAACTGCACGCATATAAACTTCAAGAGCAAGGTAAAGATACCGTAGAAGCCAATCTGGCATTAGGTTTTAATATGGATAACCGCGACTACGGGGTAGGGGCACAAATTCTAAATGATTTAGGTGTAAGCAAAATGAAACTGATGACCAATAATCCTAAAAAGCGTGTGGGATTAGTAGGTTACGGTCTCGAAATTGTAGAAAATGTAGCTTTAGAAGTTTTTCCAAATCCGCACAACCATTTTTATCTAGAAACAAAAAGAGATAAAATGGGGCACGAAATTTTGAGAGGGGAGAAGTAAGAGTTTCGATTCTTTTATTGCATTACTGTTTTGAAGAGCGGGAAGAATACGCTTCTGTTCTCTAAACTCTGATTTCTAACTTCTATTCTTATCTTCGCACCCGCAAATAAATACCCGTGACGAACGAAAACATAGCCGATATAAAAGCCCGTATAGATAATCTTCACCGTTTTCTTGGAATAGAAGAACGCAAAATGAAGATTGCTCAGGATGAAGCAAACACCATGCATCCCGATTTTTGGAACGACCCTAATAAAGCCGAGGAAATTCTTAAAGAAATTAAGCTCAATAAATTTTGGGTAGTAGATTATGAAAGTACGCTCAGTGCTTATGAGGATGCAAAAGTTTTAAGGGAGTTTTTTGAGGCCGGAGAAGATGTAGAAGCAGATTTAAAAACTCAATATCAAAAGGCAATGGAAGCTATAGATAATTTGGAATTTAAGTCTACACTCAGCCAACCAGAAGATTCCATGAGTGCGATTTTAGAAATTAACTCAGGTGCAGGTGGTACCGAGAGTTGTGACTGGGCTTCGATTTTACTACGAATGTATGTGATGTGGGCAGAGCAGCATGGCTTTAAAATTACAGAGATAGAACGTACAGATGGTGATGTGGCAGGCATCAAATCAGTTTCTTTAGAAATAGAAGGCCCATTTGTATATGGATTTTTAAAAGGGGAAAATGGGGTGCATCGTTTGGTTCGTATTTCTCCTTTCGATTCTAATGCTAAACGTCACACCTCCTTTGCTTCTGTTTTTGTGTACCCAATTGTAGATGATACGATTGATATAAAAGTGCCTGCTTCGGAATGTGAATGGGACACATTTAGAGCAAGTGGTGCAGGTGGACAAAATGTAAACAAGGTAGAAACCGCTGTGCGATTACGACATCTTCCATCTGGTATTGTGGTGACATGTCAAGTTACCCGTTCGCAAACAGAGAATAGAAGCATGGCTATGCAGATGCTGAAATCGAAGCTCTACGAACAAGAGGTTCAAAAAAGGAATGAAGCACGCGATAAAGTGGAAGGGACAAAACTTAAAATAGAGTGGGGGTCACAGATTCGGAACTATGTACTGCATCCTTATAAATTAATAAAAGACACCCGATCAGGTTTTGAAACAGGAAACGTACAGCCAGTTTTAGATGGAGATTTAGATGGTTTTATAAAAGCATATTTGCTACACGCCACTAAAAAAGTATAGTTTATTTTAACTCCTGAATCTCTTTACCACTAAGCCTTACCCCATTTTTGTAAGCAGTTACAAAAGCATCTAAATATCCCATTTCTTTTGCCTTGGGAATGTACTTTTTTGCTTCTGCCATAGAACTATAATCACCAATCATATAGCGAGTAATTCCGTTGGGTAATCTTTCAGTTTTTAAAGTACCAAATGAAATTTCTAATTCAGCAACATTTTTAGGGCGTACCATGCTTGCTAAAAGTTGTACTCTGAAAAGTAAGTTAGGTTTTGTATCTGCTATCACTTCTTTTTGAACAGTCACTTCATTAGGTGCTTCTACTATTACGGGTTCTTTTCGTTTAGAAGGTTCTATTGGTTTGGCTATTTTAACAGGAGGTAGTTCTTTTTTCGGCTCACTAGGTTTATAAGATACAACAGGAGCTTCTTCCTTAGGTTTTACTACTTCCGCAGGTTTTACAGCTGGCTTAGGTATTTCTACCTTTCTTATAGCAGGTGTTTTAGGAGTTTCTTTAACTACCTGCTTTTCTTCCACTACCTTTTCTGTTTTTTCAACAGGAGTAAAATCAGGTTTTACAATTGGAACACCCTTTTGTGGAGTATAAGAGATGGTCTCTGCTTCTATTGATTTCGGTTCTTCTTTGATTGTAATAGCTTCCTTCTCTTTTGTGATTACAGTTTCTTCTTTTTCTTTTAAATCGGCATAAGCCTCTTTTGAATTATCTTCCGTTCCTTCAATTTCACATTTATAAGACCAAAATGCTTTAAATATAGCACCAGCCACAAATTCTTGTCCCTTTTCAGAAGCTAAAAATACTTCTTCGGTAGGGTTGGAAATAAAACCAATCTCCGCTAAAAGCGAAGGCATAGAAGTTTTATACAAAACATAAAATCCAGCTTGTTTTACACCTCTACTTTTTCTTTTGGCTCTAAAAGCTAGCTCATCCTCTATCTTAGAAGCAATCTTAATACTTTGATCTAAAAAAGCATTTTGCTTCATGCTCATGATAATGTGCCCTTCGGGAGTATTCGGGTCAAACTCGTAATTTTTATTTTTATCATCTTCCAATTCTATTACGGCATTTTCCCTTTTTGCAATATCTAAGTTGTCTTCGGTTCGATGCAATCCCAATACATATGTGCTACTTCCAAATGCTTCTTTGTTAGTGTTAGAGTTTAAGTGAATACAAATAAAAAGATCAGCCTTTGCTTTATTGGCAATTTCAGCACGGTCATTTAACGAAACAAATTTATCGGTCTTGCGAGTGTAGATAACTTTTATTTCAGGGAATCTCTTTTCTACCATAGCTCCAAACTTAAGTGCAGTAGCCAATGCTAGGTTAGATTCATGATGCCCACCATGTCCTAATGCACCTGGGTCTTGCCCGCCATGACCAGGGTCTATGACAAGTGTATGAATTCCCGTACCTTGTCCGCCACCTTTAGCGAAACTAAAAGAAGTTAAAACAAAAGAAAGATATAATAGAATCAATACTCTCACGTTGTTGTTTTTTTTATTTTTGAGCGTTTAGGTGTAGTCTTGTCAAACTGTGTATCCAATAAAATATCTTCAAAAATACATACAACCATTCACTTTTGCCAATAGCATTATCAATAAGCTATGGTGCAAGGTGTCTATTTTAGTAGTTTTTTTGTTTTTACTACTCCCTTCCATCCTCTTAGCTCAAAATTCTGCAACTGATGGAACTGGAGGACTTATTAGCTCAAAATTCTGCAACTGATGGAACTGGAGGACTTAGGGCGAAAGGCGGCTTTTTTGGCAAAGTTCAAAATCCTACCACTGATTCTCTTCAGTCCAAAAATGATACATTAAGCAAATTAGATACGCTCAAAAAAACAGATACAGTAAATGTGAATTATGCAGAGAGCGAAATAAAAACGAAAATTAATTATAAAGCAGAAGACTCTATTGTGTACGACATTGAGAATAAAAAAATGTACTTGTACAACGATGGAGACATGGATTATGATAAAATAAAACTAAAAGCTGATTCGGTAGAATTTGACTGGAATACCTTTACGCTTTCGGCTGGTGCACTCAAAGATAGCAATGGAGTAGAGCAAGGTAAACCCGTTTTTACCGAAAGTGGAAAGGAGTTTAAGGCTGGAAGAATGGCCTATAATTTTAAGTCAAAAAAGGGAAAGGTATATGAAGTTACTACTCAAGAGGGAGAAGCTTTTATTCACAGTGAAGCTGTAAAACGAGCCGATGAAAATTCTTGGTATGGCTTTCACTCTAAATACACCACTTGCGATTTAGATCATCCCCATTTTTATTTTCAATCAAAGAAAACAAAGATTGTTCCCAATAAAGTAATGGTAACAGGGCCTACTAATTTTTGGGTAGGAGATGTGCCCACACCTTTGTATTTGCCATTCGGAATTTTTCCAATAAAGCAAGGCAGGCGTTCTGGCTTAGTTATTCCTAAACCAGGCGAACGTGCTGGTTTTGGTTTCTTTTTGCAGGAGGGAGGTTATTTTTGGGCGGTGAATGATCAATTCTCCTTAAAGTTTACGGGAGATATTTACAGCAATGGTTCTTTTGGTATTCATGTGGGTTCGCAATACAAAGTGAATTACAAATTTAGTGGAAGTTTGAAATTAGATTACTTAAGAATTAGAGCGGTAGATCCTGATTTGCCAGGAGCGCAGGCGCAAAATAATTTTCAACTCAATTGGCAGTTTGCCTTAGATCCGAAAGCTGCTCCTACCAATAGTTTCTCTGCCAATGTAAGCATGGCATCTAGTTCGTACAACAAGGCTAATGGAAACACGAGTGTAGATATTAACTCTACCACTAACATTGTAAATACTTCTTTTAATTCTAACATTAACTATTCCAAAACATTTTCAAGAGCACCATTTTTATATTTTTCTATTGCAGCCTCTCACTCTCAAAACGTAGCCACCAAGCAGTTTTCCATTACCTTTCCGCTAGTTCGTTTTGGAGTGCAGCGGGTCACACCTTTTAAAGCAAAAATTTCTTCTGGTAAACCAAAGTGGTATGAGTCTATAGGCTTATCGTATGGTTTTGAAGCGAAGAACACATTGGCAACCTACGATTCAATTTTATTTACCAATGAATCGCTCAAAAGAATGCGTTATGGAATAAATCAGAATGTAACTATTGATGCACCTTTTACCCTTTTTAAGTATCTGAATGTAACACCCAGTGCACGTTATAATGAGCGTTGGTATTTCCAAACCATTAATAAAACTTGGGTAAATAAAGACCAGGAAATTCGTACCCCAGGAGGGCAGATAATTACCATTCCTGGTTTTGCTAGTTATCTTAAAACCGATACAGTGACTGGATTTAAGGCTGCTAGAGATTTTGATGCAAGTATTTCTTTTGGAACAAAAGTGATAGGTATCTACAATTTTAAAGGCAAATATCTGAAAGCACTCCGCCATATTTTCACTCCACAAATAAGTGCTGTTTACCATCCTGATTTTAGCACCAAATTTTGGGGAAATTACGATTCGGTACGGACTAATCTTTATTCAAATAATCAAGAATTGTATAACCGCTTTGATATTGTGAATAGCTTGTATGGAAGTCCTCAAATAGGCATGGTGGGCTCGCTTCGCTGGGCATTGAACAATAACTTTGATATGAAAGTTTTTTCTAAAAAAGATACTGTTAACCATGAAAGGAAATTGGGGATTTTAGAAAGATTTAATATTTCAGGTGGATACAATTTTGCTGCTAAACAATTTAAGTTAGAAAATTTTGCAATCAATGGAAGTATGCGAATTTGGGAAAACATCACCGCCAATTTTAATGTTGATTTAGACCCTTACAGTGTAGATTCTACAGGCAAAAGAGTGAATACTTTTTATTGGAATACGCACCATCAACTCTTACGTTTTAACACCGCCAATTTCTCAGTAAATGCCAATTTTCATTCCAAGCCACATCAGGCAAATAAGAATGTAGATATGCCTGCTCGCCCGAAATTCTTAGATTATATTTCTACTGATCCTGATGAGTATTATCACTTCGATATTCCTTGGACATTTAACCTCAGTTACAACTTTAGAATAAATAAACAGATTAGTCCTTATACCCAAAGGGATTCCTTGATTCTTGTACAAGCATTTACATTTAATGGTGATTTTAATTTAACCCCTAAATGGAAAATAGCTTTTAATAGTGGTGTGGATATTAAAGCTAAAACCCTTACCATTACTACCGTTCGGGTAGTTCGAAATTTGCATTGCTGGGAGCTGAGTTTTAACTGGACGGCTTACCCGCTCAATTATCAACAGTTTGTTATTGACCTACATGTATTGTCGAGTACACTAAAAGATTTAAAAGTAACCAAGCGAAGTTTACCGAATAATGCATTTTAGTTCTCTAAAACCTAATGAATGTTATTGTTTTCAAATACAAAATGAAATAGTATGAGCACTATAAATTGTACCATCCTAACTATAGGCGATGAGATTTTAATAGGACAAACTGTAGATACCAACTCGGCTTGGTTAGGACAACAGCTGAGTGGACTGGGTGTAAAAACCTATGAGATTGTTTCGGTGAGTGACAATGCCAATCACATTAAAGATGCTCTAAAACGCGCTACAGCACAATCGCAAATAGTGTTTATCACTGGTGGCTTAGGACCTACCAAAGATGACATAACAAAGAAAACATTGTGTGAATATTTTGGAGTAGGAGAGCAGTTTCACGAAGAAATTTTTGAGCGACTACGAATTATTTTTGAAAAACGTGGAAAGGAAATTTTAGAAATTAATCGCAAACAAGCCATGCTACCAACCAATTGCGAAGTAGTACCCAATGAACGGGGAACGGCTTCTGGTATGTGGTTCGAAGAAAATGGAGTGGTGTATATTTCTATGCCAGGGGTACCTCATGAAATGAAGCATATGACTACTCATTATGTATTGCCGAAATTGAAAACCAGATTCTCTTTTCCCGCCATTATTCATAAAAATCTGATGATAGTGGGCATAGGAGAATCAAGTATAGCAAAGATGCTAGATGATTTTGAAGAGCGACTTCCAGCCAATATTAAATTGGCGTATTTACCCGACTTAGGTATTGTAAAATTAAGATTGAGCGCTTATGGAGAAAATTCAGTAGAACTTTCGGCTGCTATAAATTTCAAGTTTGAAGAAATGAAGATCTTAATGAAAGATTATTCTTATGCCGAGGAAGATATTAAGTTAGAAGAGGTAATTGGAAAACTTTTTTTAGAAAAAGGAAAAACTTTTGCTGTAGCCGAAAGTTGTACTGGTGGCTATGTTGGGCATTTGGTAACTTCAGTAGATGGTAGTTCTAAATACTTTGAAGGCTCTACGGTTACATATTCTTACGATATGAAAAAAAGTATTTTAGGAGTAAAAAATGAAACACTAGAAACTGAAGGAGCTGTGAGTGAAACCTGTGTTCGTGAAATGCTGGTAGGTCTTTTGAAAGTTTCGAAAGCTGATTGTGGTGTAGCCATCAGTGGCATAGCAGGACCTAGTGGCGGAACCCCTGAAAAGCCTGTAGGGACGGTCTGTTTTGCGGTGGGAGATAGAGATAAAATTATTACTAAAACCATTCATTTTTTTCCCAGAAGAATGGAGAATATTCGCATGTCGGGAATTACTGCTTTAAATTTATTGCGCAAATTTATTTTGGCAGAATTAGTCTGACCAAGCTCAGACTCAGTTCTTCATCTTTCTAAATAATTTATTACTTTGTTTCCTAAATGGAAAACAACTCAACACATCTCAATCGCTCGCTCACTCCGCTTTTGTTGTGGGGATTGGGAGTAGGCTATGTTATCTCAGGTATGTATTTTGGATGGAACATCGGACTCGATAAAGGAGGTACCGTGGGTCTGGGAATTGCTACCATCTTTATCTTAATCATGTACATCACTTTTTCGCTCAGTTATTCTGAGCTGGCATGTGCTATACCTAAGGCTGGTGGTGCTTTTGACTACACGGGTAGGGCTTTTGGAAAAGATGTAGGTTTTATAGCAGGCATGGCACAATGGATAGAGTTTGTATTTGCACCACCTGCTATTGCATTAGGAATAGGAGCGTACTTTCATATTCTATTGCCCAGTGTAGATGCCATTGTTTTTGCAGTGATAGCCTATTTTATTTTCACAGCAGTGAATATTTTAGGCGTAAAATTTTCTGCCAGTTTAGAATTAATTATTACCATCATAGCAGTAGGAGAGTTGAGTCTTTTTGCGGCTTTGACTTTACCTCATTTTCAAATTTCTAATTTACAAACCAATCCTTTTCCACATGGTGTTGCAGGTATTTTTGCAGCTATTCCTTTTGCTATTTGGTTTTTCTTGGGCATGGAAGGACTCGCAAATGTGGCAGAAGAAACCATCGACCCACAAAAAAATATCACCAAAGGATTTGCTTACAGCATGGCTACTTTGGGCTTATTGGCATTGATGACATTCTGCTCTGCAGTAGGGGTAGGTGGATGGGAAAAAGTAGTGTACGATAAAGCTGGAGCCATTTCCGATTCACCGCTGCCTATGGCGTTAGGTCAGATTACAGGAGGTGGAGGTTTTCTGTATCACATGCTTGTGAGTGTAGGTTTGTTTGGATTTGTAGCTTCTTTTAATGGCTTGCTATTAGCAGCAGGTAGAGTTACCTACGAGTTCGGAAAGGTTGGGCAATTCCCGAAAGTATTAGGAAATATCAATCCTAAATTTCAAACTCCGCATTGGGCATTGGTATTTAATATGGGCATTGGAATAATGGCACTCTTTACTGGCAGAACGGGCGATATTATTACCATTTCGGTATTTGGTGCCATTTCACTTTACATTTTTTCTTGCTTATCGCTCATCAAATTAAGAACATCAGAACCTGATTTGCATCGCCCTTTCCGAGTACCCATGTATCCTTTGTTTCCTATCATTGCATTGGTAATAGCTTCGGTAGCTTTGGTAGCTATGACCTACTATAATTTTCAGTTGGCTTTGATTTATTTTGCCACAGTAGCTGTTGCATTTATTCTTTACAAACTTTTTCATAAATCAGATACAAACACATCAGCATTATGACCACCAAACAAATTTTTGATTACGTAAAAAATCATCCATCGGGAAGAGTAAAACTGGCAGCTGCAGATATAGATGGCATATTGCGAGGGAAATATATTTCTACCGAAAAGTTTCTTTCTATTGCTGAAAGTAATTTAGGTTTTTGTGATGTAGTGTTTGGTTGGGATTCATCGGATGTGGCGTATGACAATGCCTCCTACACTGGCTGGCACAGCGGTTACCCCGATGCAAAAGCCCGTTTGGACTTATCTACTTTTCGTAAAATTCCATGGGAAAATGATGTGCCTTTTTTCTTGGCAGAGTTTATAGATGATGCTGGCAAGCCACTGTATGTATGTCCGCGTCAGTTGCTGAAAAAAGTAATTGCTGATACAGAGAAGGCTGGTTTTAAACCTTATTTCTCGCAAGAGTTTGAGTGGTTTAACTTTGCAGAAACTCCGCAAACGGCTGCTGATAAAGGCTTTCGAAACCTTGCACACCTTACACCGGGTATGTTTGGTTATTCTATTTTACGCTCCTCATTGCGCAATGATTTCTTTGCGGCATTGTTTGATTTACTGAAAAAATTTGATGTGCCCATAGAAGGTTTGCATACCGAAACAGGACCTGGTGTGTATGAGGCAGCCATCACTTATGGTGAAGCATTGGTCTCTGCCGATAGAGCAGTGCTCTTCAAAACAGCTGTAAAAGAAATTGCCAATCAACATGGAATATTGGCAACATTTATGGCGAAATACAGTGAAAACTTGCCAGGTAATAGTGGTCATATTCATCAAAGTCTGTGGGATAAAAAGGTGAGCAAAAATCTTTTTCATGATGAGAAAGATAAGAACAAGATGAGTGAACTGATGAAAAGCTATATAGCAGGACAACTACACTGCCTGCCGCATATACTACCGATGGTAGCACCTACTATCAACTCGTACAAGCGTCTCGTAGAGGGCGCTTGGGCACCTACTACCGTGACTTGGAGTATCGATAACCGGACCGTGGCTTTGCGCGCATTGCCGGGTGGTAGCAAGTCTTGTAGATTAGAAACGAGAGTGGTGGGTAGCGATACCAATTCGTACTTGGCTATGTCTGCTTGTCTGGCAGCGGGTTTGTATGGAATCAAGAATAATCTCAAGCTCAAACAACCTGCCACACTCGGTAATGGCTACCGCGATGAAAGCAATGGTCGCTTCCCGAAAAATTTAGATGTAGCTACTCAAACTATGAAACACTCCAAAATAGCCAACGAACTTTTTGGAGAAAAATTTGTGCAACACTTCACCGAAACCCGCGAGTGGGAAGCGCGCCAATACGCTCGTGTAGTAACGGATTGGGAGATGAGGAGGTATTTGGAGATAATATGATTGGATGTATAAAATTTTTTCTTTGTATGTTTATTCTAATACAGAAATTGGAGTTCATTAATTATAAATAAGTTTTGTTTAATTGCTTCTTAGAAACAAAAAAATCAATGGCTGAATCTAAATCCTCTTTTAAAAAATCAAATAAGACTACCACCGTAAAAGCTTCCAAAACTTCTACGGATAGTAAGTTTGATATGGCGAAAATTGTATTTTGGCTTCATTTAATTTTTATCACCATTTTATTTTGGAGCATCCATTCTACTTTTACAGGGGGCTCTTTAGATTTGAATGGCGATAACATTACCTATTACCTTTTAGGAAAAAGAATAGCCACAGGCTTAGGTTTTACCAATGCCACTTCTATACATCACGAGCCACATACTCATTTCCCACCTGCTTTTCCGTATCTTATTTCTTTTATCATCACCTTGTTTGGTGATGATATGGACAATGTGGTAGCGGTAAATGGTCTATTGTTGTATGCATCTCTGGTGTTGTTTTATTTTATAGCCAAAGGGCTTACCAAATCAGCAGGTTTTGCATTTGCAGCCACCGTTTTAGTTACGCTCAATGCTATGATCATGCGCTATTCTGTAACTGCTATGAGTGAAGTGCCTTTTATATTTAGCACCCTGTTGAGTGTTTTCTTTTTAGTGAAAGCAGATAAGAACGAAAAGGGCTGGAAAAATATTTGGCTCTACCTGAGTGTATTTTTTATGGTAGTGGCTTATTATACCAAAACTACGGGCGTAGCTTTAATAGGGGCAGCTGTATTGTATTTTGCTTTCACCAAAAAATGGAAAGAAACAGCTATTGTGGTATCGCTGGCGTTCTTGCTCATGTTTCCCTGGTATTTGAGAAATAAGGGATTAGGTAACTCCTATGCTGGGCAAATGATGCAGGTGAATCCTTATAAACCTGAGTTAGGAAATTTAACTATGGAAACTTTCAAGGAACGAGTTAAAAATAATTTTAAACGCTATATTTCTACGGACATTCCTATGACTGTTTATTGTGTAGACCCTAATTTTGAAACACCTCCCACTAGTTGGTGGCTTATTGGTTTGGGAGCTATAGCACTTGCTATTTTTGGTATTTGGCGATTAAAACAATTACAACTGTTTCTGCTCGCTTATTTTGGCGCTACTTTCTTTATTCTTCTGCTCTGGCCAGATGCATGGGGGGGCTCTCGTTTTATTCTGCCTTTGATTCCTACTGCAATGATTTGTATTTATTGGGGAATTATTGATGGCGTTCAATTAATAGTGAAACGCTTTAATTTCTCTGTCTCCCCTTATTTCTTATTGCTTTTTTCTTTTCTTTTTGTAAGACCGTTGGAAGTAATGCCAGCTAATCTAAAAACACCTATGCCTGCAAACTATGTCAACTATTTTGAAATGGCAAAATGGTGTAAGCAAAATCTGCCAAAAGATGCTATCATTAGCGCTCGTAAACCTGATATGTTTATTTTGTATTCCGATTTAATGACCATAGGCGATAAACCCTCTCTAGACGATAAAGAGGTATTGGATTATTTCAGGAAAAACGGAGTTGATTATGTAGTAATAGAACAATTAGGATTTTCAAGTACCAGCAAATATTTGATTCCAGCAGTACAAAAAAATCAAGATAAATTTACGGTGGCGCTGCTTTTGAAAGACCCTGATACGTACCTGCTAAAGTTCACAGAAGGGAATCGTTAAAAAATAATTCTCTTTAAAATTAGGAATGGAATCTACTAATAATCAACCATATATTTATCGTTCGTTAAAGTATTTTGAAAGTCTTAATGGGCTTCGGTTTATAGCCGCTTTCTTGGTGGTCATGCACCATTCTGAAACTATAAGAAATAAATACCTTCTCCCCAATCTTCAGTACTTTTCATTGTTTCAAAATGGAAGAACCGCAGTAACTTTCTTTTTTGTGTTGAGTGGTTTTTTGATTACTTTTTTACTACTCCGGGAGCGCGATAAAAACGGCACGGTAAGTGTTTCTAATTTTTATATAAGAAGGGTTTTAAGAATTTGGCCCTTGTACTTTTTGCTTGTTGTAATAGGAACTATTCTAGTACCCTTTGCTATTAAAATCATTCATTTCAATTACCAGATGCCCTATACCTTTTCTCAGGTATGGTTGTACTTTGTTTTATTTATACCCTTTGTAGTAAATGCTATTTTTGGGCATCATTTTTTGGAGCCCCTTTGGTCAATAGGAGTGGAGGAAATATTCTATCTGATGTGGGCGCCCATTTTTCGGTTCGTAAAAAAGGGAATTGTACCCATATTGATTTTCTTAATAGTGGTTTCTGTTTTGCTAAGGAATATTCATTTTTCACCCATAGCTGATTATGTTATTAATTGTTTGCTATTTGATTCTATGGCTATAGGTGGGCTGGGAGCCTGGTGGCTTTTTAATTTGAAGAAACCGATTGAAGAAGTTTTCTTATTTCGCTCTGTTTGGGTTCAATCTATTTTACTTTCTCTTTTAGCAATCTTTGTTTTTTCTATTCATGAAATTCAAAATAATAGTATTGGTGGAGTTGTATATTGGGCATTTACGAATACTGTAATTGGTTCATTTTTAGTGAACGGACTTTTCCTTTATCTAATTGTAAATGTATCAACCAATTCAAAACGAATTTTTAGTCTTAAAGGAAAGATTTGGGATTGGTTGGGAGATATCTCTTACGGAATATACATGTACCACATGTTGTTTGTGTTTGGAATAATTCTTCTGTTTAAGAACAAGCTACAAACATTGTCTTTATTAAGTGGCACACTACTTTATTATTCCATAGTTACGGTGGGTGTAATAACTACAGCATATCTCTCTAAAAATCTTTTCGAAAATCAATTTTTGAAATTGAAAGGCAGATTTGAAAAGTTGTAATTTTGTTATTCTTCAAACTGAATGTGTTTACCTCTGGTTCCCTTAAATCTCTCAAAAAAACTTTCTCGTTCTGCTAACGGAACAAAATTAGGAACATAAGCACTAGCAGGGTTTATTTTTGGAAGACTAAATTTCCTTTCTTTTTTGGGGTCTATAATTGCAAAAACGGTAGGAATAGCTGCCATGTTACCACATCTTTTTTTGAGAAATGACAACAACATTTTAGTTTGAAAAGGGTCGGTAGCCAATGCTATTTTTCGGAATCCCATAGTTTTAGCCATTTTCATTCCATAGTAAGCATTTTCAGTACTATGTTCTGCTTTTGTTTCTGCAAAAGTATGTTCAGCAGGCAATCCCAGTGAATCTGCAATGGTTTTCATAGCTGCACCTTCATAATAAGGAGAAGCCACTGCAGCACCAGAAAAGATAATGTTTTTTGTAATACCTTTTTCAAAAAGGTACTTTGCCCATAGGATTCGTGCTGCAAAAATTGTCCCTAATGATGAGCTATCTAAATAAGGTGTTCCTGGAACTATGACTGCATCGTACGGAGCTTCTTTTTCGGCCTTGCTATAAAGTTTCGTACTGAATTTTTTGCTGGCACCACAACTACAAGTTATTGTTATGGCTGCTATCCCCATAAATAATAAAGAAACATTTTTGTTCATCATGAACTTAGGTTTTTTGTTTTTTCTTTTTTGCAGCTGGAAAAAGTACATTATTTAAAATTAAACGATAGCCTGGTGAGGTAGGGTGTAAATTCAAATCAGTCTTAGGGTCACCTACTAAATGTTGATAATCTTCAGGGTCATGTCCACTGTAAAATGTCCACATTCCTTTACCAAACTCCCCATGAATGTAACGGTCTTCATTTGCTGCTTTGTTTTGACCCATTACTAACACATTCTTCTTCACAAAGTTTTTGTTGAAGGCGGTTGTTTGTCCTAAAAATCCTTTCACAGTTTTGGTATGACATTGTGTAAGCATAGTAGGCACTTGGTCCCACTTAGCAGAAAAGTCAAAAAGGGTAAAATAGTCTAATTCTTTTTGAACGGGTTGGGTTAGTCGAGCAAAATTTGCATCTATATCTGAGTACTCATATTCATAGGGGTTGGAACGTAAATGGTAATTTTCAAAAGCAAATCCTTGAGTGAAATCTAAGTGTTGTTGGGCATTTGGGTCTTGTGCATCGTGGTCGTAAACAACATCACATATATCAGTATTTGATGCATCTAATGCTATGTCATACGAATCAGTAGCGCTACACATGGCAAACATAAAACCACCCCCTCCTACAAAGGCACGAATTTTTTCGCAAACTGCTAACTTCAATTTGGAAACTTTGCTAAACCCTCTGCGTTTGGCAATTTCTTCTAAATCTGCTACTTGGTCTTGATACCATTTAGCACCGTTGTAGGACGCATAAAATTTTCCATATTGCCCTGTAAAATCTTCATGGTGTAAATGAAGCCAATCGTATTTTGCTAGCTTTTCATCCAGTATTTCATCGTCATAAATAACATCGTAAGGAATTTCAGCATAGGTTAAAACTAAAGTTACGGCATCATCCCATGGTTGTTTCGTTTTAGGAGAATACACAGCCACCTTAGGAGCTTTCTCCAATTTTACCACATCCATGTTCGTTTCAGGATTCGATATTTCGCTTAGAATTGCTGTGTATTGAGCATCTGCTAAAACTTCTGTAGTTACGCCCCTAACAGCACATTCACTTTCAATTTCCTTTACATATTTTACAGCAAAACTACCTCCACGGTAATTCAACAACCAATCGCATTCTCCTCCATTTTTAAGTATCAAAAAAGCCACTCCATAAGCTTTTAAGTGATTCTTCTGTACCAAATCCATTGGTATTAGCAAATAGGAAGCTGAAACCTCAACAGAAATGCCCAGGGTAATTACGAGTAATACTAGGGTTCTAATCATTTTTAGCATGGTGCTAATCTCGGTAAAATGTTTGAATTGTAAACGCGGAAATATTTTTTCTAACAGCAAATAACATTTCCTCTTACCCAAAGTTTTGAGAAAAATCAACCAACCTTAAAATCAGATACTTTTCATTTCCTATCGAATGAAACGAGAACATTTCTCTTAAAAGCAGTTTGGTTTTAAAATAGATTAGTTTGTTTTTTTTGAAAATGACTTTGAGTTTTTTTAATAAAACATAGCGTTTTTATCTATGCAGATTGAATATTTAGAGTAATGGTTTGCTTTGATAAGAATTTTATCGACATCTGTGTATAATGAGTTTGAGTATTCCGTATTTAAGATTGCAATTTTGAAATCTTATTTAGAATCACTTAAAACATACTATATGTTACTTCTTAACCTGAAAAGAATATTTAAAGCACGTGGAATTGACCAACCTTACAAGTTTCTGGTGAAAAGTGGTTTTGTACCCTTTACGGCACATAAGTACAAGAATTCAAAGGTGGAACAAATACGACTTGACCACATAGAGCAGTTGTGTATACTACTAAACTGTACACCTAACGATATTTTTGAGTGGATGCCAAATGATTTATTAGATGATAGAGATGATCATCCGTTACAAGTTATCCGTAGAAGAGAAAAAAAGATAGAAATAGCTAAAATGCTCTCTAAACTCTCCCTCAGTAGGCTGGAAGAAGTGGAGAAGATATTAGCAGAGGCAGTAGCGGCTTAAGTAATATACCTCTTCAAAAGAGCTATAAACTAAAAGGGCGAAGAATAAATCTTCGCCCTTTTAGTTTTATTGAAATTAGGTGCAAATTATTTTGCAGTAGATAACAACTGTTTCTTTTCTGCAATTCTAGATGCTTTACCTTTTCTGTCTCTTTGGTAGTATAGCTTAGCACGTCTTACACGACCTACTTTATTAACCAAAATTTCATCTACGTAAGGAGAGTAAAGAGGGAAAACTCTTTCCACACCTACACCATTAGAAATTTTTCTTACCGTAAATGTTTTGGTAACACCAGTTCCGTTTAATTGGATTACATCTCCACGAAATTCTTGAATTCTTTCTTTGTTTCCTTCCGTAATTTTGTAAGAAACTGTAATGTTATCTCCAGGGCTAAATGCTGGATGTTTCAATTCTAATGATAGCGTATCGTTTACGTATTTGATTGTAGGATTCATTGTTTATTTTTTTAGTATTTTACCTTAGGGAGCGCAAATGTATCATTTTGAATTTATATTTTATAACTTTTTTTGAACGAAAGCCACAATTCTTTAAATTGATGAGCATTAAATGATACGATGAATAAATACTTTTCTGTGTGAGATTATTTTAAAAGGTCTGGTCTTCTTTTTTCAGTTCGCTGTAATGCTTGTTCATTTCTCCATTCTGCTATTTTCTTTTCATGGCCCGATAGCAAGATTTCCGGAACTTTTAATCCCATAAATTCTTCGGGACGAGTGTATATAGGAGGGGATAATAAATCATCTTGAAAGGAATCAGTGAGGGCAGAAGTCTCATCACTTAATACACCTGGTATTAATCTCCCAATAGTATCTACAAATACGGCTGCGCCTAGTTCACCACCCGAAAGCACATAATCTCCTATAGAAATTTCTTTAGTGATGTAGAGTTGTCTAATTCGTTCGTCTATTCCTTTGTAATGTCCACAAAGAATAATGAAATTCTCTTTTAGGGAAAGAGTATTCATCATTTTTTGATTCATGGTTTCTCCATCTGGAGTCATGTAGATAATTTCATCGTATGTTCTTTCCGACTTTAATTTTTCTATACAGTTTGAAATAGGCTCACAAGATAGAACCATACCTGCCCCTCCACCATATTGGGTGTCATCTACTTGTTTGCTTTTATGGGGTGAAAAATCACGAAGGTTAATCAAGTTCACCTCCAATAATCCTTTCTCTCTGGCACGTTTTACCATAGAATGAGAAAGTGAACTTTGTAGTAAATCTGGCAATACTGTGATGATATCTATCCGCATGGCTTCTCTTTTTTTACATTATAGCTCCATCAATCCTTCTGGTATGATAAAGACAATCTTCTTTTTTTTGTCATCAATTGATTCTATAAGTTCTTCCGTTATAGGAATCATGAACTCTCCATTTGCAGTTTTTACATTTGCCATTACTTGTAATGGAAGATCTAATACATCATCTATGATTCCGATTTCACCTTTTTCTTTATCAAAGACAGTATATCCGATATAAGTACTTAGGTCATCCGCATCCTTTTTAAAATACTGCTTTATATCCTTTTCTGGCAGATATAAGTCTGAGCTACTCAGCAATTTCGCATCTTCTCTATTGCTGATTTCTTCAAAGGTTAAATAGCCTGTTTGTATATCTTGAAGTTCTATGTTTTGAATAAAATAGGGGAGGTAATTTCCCTTAACTTCTAAAAAAAAATGGAGGGGTGTTTTTTTTAGAGATTTTAGTTCTCGATTTAGTAAAAAACCAAAAGCCCCACTTATTCCATGGGGCTTTCGAAGTTTTCCAACCGATATGTATTTATCAGTTGCCATATAGTAATATTATTCTGCTGGAGTTTCAGTAGTCTCAGCTGCTGGAGCTACCTCTGATTCTGCCACTGGAGCAGAAGTTTCAGCTTCTACTGCTGGTGCAGCCTCTTCAGTGGCTGGAGTTTCCTCTACTACAGGAGCATTCGCTGCTTCTGCTGCTGCTAAAGCAGCAGCACGTTTAGCCTCGCGGTCATTTTTCTTTTTAGTTTCCTCTTCTAAAAGTTTAGCTAACTTATCAGTTTTGCCAGATGTGACTTTTTTCTTATGATCGAGTACTGCGTTTTTGTGCGCTTCGTTCCAATCTTCAAATAATTTATCCGCTACTTCTTGTGTCATAGCACCTTTTGCTACTCCGCGTAATAAATGTTTGCGATACATTACTCCTTTGTACTTCAATACTGCATGTGCTGTATCTGTAGGTTCAGCACCTTTCATAATCCAACTTACTGTTTTTTCCACATCTAAGTGAATAGTAGCTGGGCTGGTTAATGGATTATAGTCACCTAATCTTTCGATGTATTTACCATCTCTGCGAGCACGTGAATCTGCTGCTACAATGTGATAAAAAGGGCGTTTGCCTCTACCGTGTCTTTGAAGTCTAATTTTTACTGCCATGTCTTAAATGAATTTAAGGGTTGGTGAATGAATGTTTTTAAAATTGGAGTGCAAATATAGCATTAGTTTACTGAATTCAAAATAATATTCATTGAAAAAGTGAAAAGAGCGAAGCCGGTCTTGTAAATAACGAAAATGATTCAGTTCTCTCAGCGAACATCTATACTTGCTAATCATTTTGCAAAGCGGTTAATTTTTCAGACTTTCGCCCCCCATGATTTTACCAGAGACAATTCAGGAACTAAAAGATTTATTGCAATCTCCAAAGAAGTGTGTGATTGTAACCCACCGAAATCCTGATGGAGATGCTTTAGGCTCTAGCTTGGGATGGAAAGGGTTTTTAGAGAAAAAAGGTCATGATGTTTGTTTCATTTCACCTACCTATTTTACAGCTAGTTTAAAGTGGATGAAAGGAACTGATTCTATTTGGGTTTTTGAGGATTATAAAACGAGAGCAAAAGCCATTGAAAAGGTTCAACAGGCAGAGGTTATTTTTTGCCTAGATTTTAACGCATTGAGTCGTTTAGAAGATTTAGGGGAGTACATTCAAAAGTCTGCTGGCTTAAAAGTGATGATAGATCATCATCAGCAACCTGAAAACTTTGCTTCTATTGTATTTAGTAGTACGGCTCATGGAGCTACAGCCGAAATGATTTATGATATTATAGAGCAGCTACACGAAACGGATTTAATTGATGGAGTTATAGCGGAAAATCTTTACACAGGTTTAGCCACTGATACTGGTTTTTTTAGTTTTTCGAACAGCACCAAAAATGTACATAAAGTGGCGGGTGCATTAATCGAAAAAGGAGCGTCTCCCGAATTTGTTCAAGATAAAATCAATAGTGTTTTTAGAGAAGAAAGACTTCGTTTTTTTGGTTTTGCATTGCTTGAAAAGTTAAAAGTTGTAAAGGAAGGCAAGGTGGCATACATTTTAATATCTGAAAAAGAAGCAAGAAGATTTAATTTGCAGTTAGGAGAAAATGAAGGCTTGGTGAATTATGCATTTAAAATAGAAGGAGTGCAAGTTTCAGTTTTATTTTCTGAGGAAAAAGATAAAGTGAAAATATCATTTCGATCAAAAGGAACAATAGATGTAAATACTTTTGCCCGAAAGAATTTTGAAGGTGGTGGTCACAGAAATGCAGCAGGAGGTAAGTCTTGTATTAGCTTGGATGAAACGGAGAAGAAGTTCTTGAATCTATTAAATGAATTATAAAATCTTAATACTAACCAAATAAAAACGCAAATGAAAAAAATCAAAAACACGTTTCCTGTTTTTCTGATGGTGATGATGGGTTTTTCTTCTTGCAATGCCAAAGGGCACTATGAAGAAAATACACTACCTACATCAAGTGCAGAAATTACAGAACCCACAAGATCAGAAAACCCGCAAAACACTATGACAGAAAACCCAAATTGGCAAAAAGAAGATGGATTGTATGCAAATTTCCATACTTCCAAAGGAGAAATAGTTTGTAAACTAGAATTCGAAAAAATCCCCGTTACGGTAGGGAACTTCGTAGCATTGGCCGAAGGAAAACATCCGCAATGTTCAGTAAACCAAGGAAAGCCTTTTTATGATGGATTGGTTTTTCACAGAGTTATACCACAGTTTATGATTCAAGGTGGTGACCCACAAGGTACGGGACAAGGCGGACCAGGCTATTCGTTTGCAGATGAGTTTGACCCAAGTTTAAAACACACTGGTCCGGGTATTCTTTCTATGGCAAATGCAGGTCCAGGAACAAATGGTTCTCAATTCTTCATTACTCACGTAGCTACTCCATGGTTAGATGGTAAACACACTATTTTTGGACATGTAGTTTTAGGGCAATCAGTAGTGAATGCAATAGCTCAAGGCGATAAAATAGAAAGTCTAAAGATAGTAAGAGTAGGTAAAGCTGCTACTGCTTACGATGCGGTAAAGTCTTTCCAAAGTGCTGCTGAAATAGCAAAGAAAAAAGCTGCTGAAGCGAAAGCTGCTGAAGAAAAAGCAATGGCTTCTTTAGTGAAAGGGGCAAAGAAAACAGCCTCAGGTTTGTACTATGTAGTAGAAAAAGAAGGAACTGGAGCACAAGCTGTAGCTGGTAAAACAGTGTCAGTTCATTACACAGGAACCTTAGTAGACGGAAAGAAATTTGATTCTTCTTTAGATAGAGGACAACCTATTTCATTTGTATTAGGTCAAGGGCAAGTGATTAAAGGATGGGATGAAGGTATTGCATTAATGAAAGTAGGAGCTAAATATAAATTGATAATTCCTGCCAGCTTAGGATATGGCGAAAGAGGCGCAGGAGGTGTTATTCCACCTAATGCAACTTTAATTTTTGAAACAGAATTAATGGAAGTAAAATAATCTTGTTTCTGAATCTATAAAAAAAGGCGACCCGTTTTGGTCGCCTTTTTTTATGTAAATCTAGAACTATTCAGATTTACATTTTACAATTTCCGAAAATTATTTATTAGCTTTATATGGAAAATTATGTTGCAAGCATCTTAAGATTGTTTAATCTCAAAAAATGAAATTATGAAAAGAATTACACTCTCTTTAATGGCGGTGGTTTTAATGCTTTCTGCCTTTGCTGTTTCCACCCCTAAATTAACGCAACTTTCTGCAGAAGAACTTAAAAAAATAGATCTTTCTGGAAAGTACATTGGTAAACGGAATCAATACACTGCTGACAAAAAAAGCATTTTGCAGACTTTTGAATACGAGTTTGAGCTAAAGCAAGAAGGAAATATTATTACCGGGGTTTCTACTATTATTAATGAAAATGGAGATTATGCCGATATTAAATTGCGTGGAGTATTGGTAGGAGATAAGTTACATTTTGAGGAATACGAAATTCAAAGTCAAGCTAAGGCAGAAAATCGTGTTTGGTGTTTTAAATCAGGGGAATTGATGTTGCGCAAATCAGGTGAACAATTAAAGTTGGTGGGTGCTACGGCCAGTTACATGGCTGATTATTTTTATCCTTGCAGTGGCGGATATACTGATTTAGTAAAGGTAGATAACAGTAATAATTTGGTGGAAATAAAATCTACTACTAGTGCCTTAGAATCATTGACGGATAATGGGTTGATGAATGTATATCCTAATCCTTTCATAGAAAATTCTAAAATTTCTTACACGCTCCCTTCGGATTCTAAAGTTTCTTTGGAAGTGTTTGATATTACAGGGAAATCGGTAGCGGTTCTAGAAAATAATGTTGCTAGAAATCAAGGAACATACACGGTAGATTTCAGTGGTAATAAATATGGATTTTCTGCTGGGATTTTTATAGCTAAACTGACTGTAAATGGAAGTATTTACTCAAAGCAAATGGTTCAAATGAAATAAACATTCATAAAAATTAATGGAAAGATAAACCCTTGTTAGAAAATCTGACAAGGGTTTTTTATTATACTTGTTTACTAAATTTTTCTTGTGAAGAAATTACTGTCTTTCTTTTTACTTTTTTTAAATGTTAATGCTTTTGCTCAAACCAAAGTAATGACTTACAATATACGCAACAGCAGAGCTAACGATGGAGTAAATAAATGGGATAAACGGAAGGGGGATTTATTTGCACTTATACGTTCTACAACCCCTGATATATTGGGGACTCAGGAGGTTTTGTATGACCAGTTAAAAGATTTGAAGAAAGCTTTTCCGGAATATGAATCTGCTGGTGTAGGTAGAAATAATGGGAAACATGCAGGGGAACACAGTGCCTTATTTTTCAAGAAAGAGAAATATGAATTGATGAAAAAGGGAGAATTTTGGTTGAGTGAAACACCCGAAATTGCGGGCAGCAAAAGTTGGGATGCAGCTATTACCAGAATTTGCAGTTGGGTGCAATTGAAAGAAAAGGAAAACGGAAAAGTATTTTTTGTTTTTAATACGCACTTTGACCATAAAGGAAAAGAAGCTCGAAGAAAAAGTGCGGCATTGCTTCGTACTAAGATAGATTCATTGGCTCAGCAGCTACCCGTTATTGTCATGGGTGATTTTAATTTTACGCCAAGTGATTCTGCGTACAGCATTATGACAAATAAAAAATCCAACAAAATTTTATTGAACGATTCTTATACCATAGGGGCTGTACCCTATACTGACTGCGGTTTTAACGTAAGCAATACCCATTGTTCTCGCATTGATTATATTTTTTACAGTGATGCATATTCTAAATCGAGTTATAAAGTGCATACAGATAATAAAAACGGTTATTATCCCAGCGATCACTGTGCGGTAAGCGTAGAACTAAAATGAATTGAACTATATGTTGAATAGGAAAACAAAGACACTTGTTATGCTACTGGTAGGAATATTTTATCTCAATATTCTTTCGGCACAAACAAGTTTCATGGCTATTGATACTACCCTAGTGCTCATAAAAGAAGCCTCTTTCCAGATGGGGAGCACCAAAGGAAAATCGGATGAAAGGCCTGTGCATACTGTACGACTCAATGCTTTTTATATTAGCAGATACGAACTGACTCAAAAAATATGGCGATTGGTAATGGAAAGCGATACGCTCAGTAAAAGCGATGGACCTGATTTTCCTGTTTATGATGTAAAACCTGAAAGTATTGATCTATTCATTTCTAAATTAAATCAACTTACAGGAAAAAAATATCGCTTACCCACAGAGGCTGAATGGGAATATGCTGCTACGGGTGGCAGTCTTACCAAAGATTACAAATACTGTGGGAGCGATAGTTTAAACGAAGTTGCATGGTATGCACCAAATGCTTCTATGAAAACACATCAAGTGGGATTAAAAAAACCTAATGAATTAGGTTTGTACGATATGAGTGGCAATGTTTGGGAGATTTGTAGCGATTGGTATCAAAGAAATTTTTATAAAAAAAGCCCAGTTGAAAATCCTTTGCAAGCAAAAAAAACTTTATACAGGCTTGTGCGAGGAGGGTCTTGGCGCAGTGAGGAACAGCGCTGCCAGTCGCATGCACGCAATATAGATGTGCACGATCATCACATAGGTAATAGTGGGTTTCGATTAGTATTGGAGGTGAAATAATTAATGTTTAACAGAAATATAAATGCTTAAAAATTTACTATTTATTTTATCAGTAGGCTTTGGTGTAAATATCTTTGCCCAGACTACAAGACCATACACTTCATGGGTAGATTCTATGGATAATTATGCTCGAAATTCTTTTCTGCCTGCTTCTCAATACCAATGGACTTGGCAAAATGCATCGCTACTGAATGTTATGGTAAAACAGTATGAATACGGCACTCCTGAACAAAAGAAAATTTATTTGGATTACATAAAAAGGGCAATGGACAAAACCGCTGGAGTAGCTAATGGAAGAAAACCCAACAATGTTGCTTCTGGTTTGGGAATGGCTTTTTTATATCGAATTACGAAGGACGAAAAATACAAAGCCAAGTGTGATAAAATATATAATGATTTCCTTAAAACCAGAAGAACTGATGAAGGAGCTATCTCACACATTCCTTTGTTTACAGAGCTTTGGGATGATACTGTCTTTATGATTGGTGAATTTTTATTGGCCATGTATAAAGCTACAGGCGATGAAAAGTATTTAGACGAATTGGTAAAGCAAATTTCGCTTCACAGAGATAAATTGCAAGTGAAGGAGTGGGGACTTTGGGTACATGGCTGGGATAAAAATGATTGGGGGCATTGTATGTTCTGTAGTCAAATTCATTGGTCTGATGAGCAAACACACCGCAGTCCAGAAATATGGGGCAGAGGAAATGGTTGGATATTTGTAACCCTTTCTGATGCATTAGAAATTGTACCAAGAAGTAATCCTCACTGGAACACATTGGCGGGATACTTAAAGGAAATGGTGGTGCATCTACCAGAATTACAAGATATGAAAACAGGACATTGGTACCAATTACCAGTACGAAATACCGAGGCTGAAAATTTCATAGAAAGCTCTTGTACCGCCATGTTTGCTTATGGTATCAACTCAGCTTTACGATTGGGTTTAGTAGCTGATGAGCGTTATCAAAAATCTGTACAAATGGCTTATGATGGTTTACGAAACTATAGTATCGTACATTTGAAAGAAGGAAATCTTACGCCTAAAAATGTGTGTACAGCCACTTGTATTGGCAATAAAAAGTATTACTTCAAAAGAGCAGTACAGCAAGGCAAAGCGTATGGTTTGGCGAGTTTTATTCAGTTTGGACTTACTTACGAAATAGATAAGGGATACAGAACTAAGTTTATAAAGTGATTGCTTAATGCACATTCATTTCATTTAGTTTTTTTCGGTACAGTGCAGCTACTTTATTTTGTTCATCGAGTGTTTTAGAAAAAACAGAATAGCCACTCATATCGGGGTTTGCGCAGAAATACAAATAGCTGTGCCCTTCGGCATTCAACACAGCATCAATAGATTTTTTACGCGGCATACAAATGGGCCCAGGAGGCAAACCTGTGTGCATGTATGTGTTGTAAGGTGAGTCGTATTCTTTGTGGTAATTGGTCACTCTTCTTGCCTCAAAATCTTTTAGTGCAAATACCAGCGTAGGGTCTGCTTGTAAGGGCATATTTATTTTCAATCGATTTAAATATACACCTGCCACAGTAGGCAACTCTTTCTCGCGCATGCATTCTTTTTCGGTAATAGATGCAAGCGTAACTATTTCGGAAGTTTTGTAACCGAGTGCAGCGGCTTTTGCTAATCGCGAACCCTGCCAAAAGTTATCATGACTTTGATTCATTTTTTTTAAAAAAGTATCTAAAGAGGTATTCCAATAAAACTCATAATTATCGGTAATAAAATGGCTTAAAATGTTTTCAGTATTGAGATGATAAGCATTACAGAAATCATCGTTATTCAACTTTTCTAATAATTCTGTGGAATCAATTTCCAAAGTTCTACCCACTAGCGATGCAAACTCTTCCTTTGTTCTTATATTGTAGATGATAAGTTTTACGGGCGTTTGCAAGCCAGATTTGAGCATATTCACCAACTCGCGATTGTTCATGGTTTTATTAAATACATAGTGCCCCGCTTTTACATTAATATAGCCTTTCCATTGTACCGCCAAATCGAAAGAGAATGGGCTTTTGAGTATTTCCTTTTCTGCTAGTATTTTTTTTACATCAGCTAGGGTTGAGCCAGTAGGTATATTTATGCTCACTCTATTTTTAGTAGCATTTAAGTTATTGGTAAAAAATACCCACCATCCTAAAGCTGCTATAACTATAGCTGATAAAAGAAGTAAACGGAAGATTGCTTTCATAGTACGCAATGATAAAAATTATCCCAGAAATTTATTGCGTAATTCGGGAGTAGGAATACGGCAAGTAGCAGATTTTCCAAACCATTGGTAGCGATTCTTGGCTACCCAATTGTAAATTCCATCTCTTATAAATTTGGGTACAATTATAAATGGGAAAGCAATTAGAAATGGAAACCCTAGTCTTTTGCAAACTCTCAATGCTGCGGTGCTTTTAAGATAAGCCTGATTGTGTTCAATTAATACAAACGTATCTAGGTTTAGATTCTGTAAAAGGTATTTTTCTAAAATTGATTTGCCGAAGTCTGATTGTAAAGATGCAAACTGAAAGTGATTATTCGGATCATGATCTATCACAAAGTTTACAGCACCATTGCAGAGATTGCAAACTCCATCAAAAATTATAACAGATTTTTCTTCCATTTTATGAAGTAAAAGTAGAATATACTTTTTGTTTTATTGACAGTTAGTATTGGTTTTAATACAATTTGCATAGAAGGGTGGCTTTACTTATATTCGTAACCCGCTATAAAACTATGCACACAACAGCTATATACGACCCATCCAAAAATGTAGCAGGTCAGCCAAATTACTGGCAGACTATTCGTTATGTATATCAGCACTTAGATTTTCATATTTCAGAAGATGAGGCGTATGTCATTACCAATTTCTTTATTGAAAAATGGGATGAGTCTAAAGGGCAGTTGGTTTATGAACAAGACATGAAAGCTCATGTTTATGCGGAGTGTAGAAGCCGTGTAATGCTTTTTCTTTCGGAAGCCAAAATTCACCGGGTGGTAGAATTGATTTTACAGTATCTGCGCTCCATAGGCGAATTTTTGTAAGTTTCTTTCCCGCTTTTTTCTCTTTATTATTGCGCCATGAATAACAAATTACAGGCTTGGTTATATGCCTTTCGCTTGCGCACATTGCCGCTTGCATTTTCTTCCATTATAACGGGGTCATTTATTGCCTTTCATCAAAGTTTTAGCTGGAGTATTTTCGCTTTGTGTTTGCTGACTACTTTGTTACTGCAAGTACTTTCTAATTTAGCCAATGATTATGGCGATAGCGAAAAAGGAACCGATAATGAAGATAGGATAGGTCCTAAGCGGGCGGTGCAGTCAGGTATTTTGTCTTTCGATGAAATAAAAAATGGCATTGTGTTGTGTACGTTCTTAGCACTGCTTTCTGGTTGTTCGTTGATTTGGCTCTCACTGGGTACTTCTTCTTTGTATGCCTTGCTATTCCTTGCTTTGGGTATAAGTGCTATAGCTGCTGCCATTAAATACACGGTGGGGAAAGGGGCATATGGTTATATGGGATTAGGTGATGTGTTTGTGTTGCTTTTCTTTGGAATAGTGGGAGTGGGGGGGAGTTATTATTTGCAGTCTCATTTTCTGAATTGGAAAATTTTGTTGCCTGCTTTTACAGTTGGGTGTTTCTCATCGGGAGTTCTAAACCTCAATAATATGCGTGATAGAATTAGCGATGCAAAGGCAGGGAAAATTACATTGGTTGTAAAAATGGGAGGGGAGTTAGCTAAGAAATATCACACAGCTTTAAACGACCCCAAAGATTTTGATCCATTGCTGAAACAGTTGGCTATAGCCACTTTTATATTCTCTATACTTTTTGCTCTGGGGCAAGTGGTGAGCATTTAAGTACCAGTCTTTCTATAGATCTATCGGGATTAAAAGCTAGTACCTCTTTTATTGGAATCCATTTTAAATCATTCGATTCTTCGGAAATTAAAAGTGGTTGAGTATCGTCTGCTACGAATAGAAAACGAACATCAAAATGAAAATGATTGGGCTCTGTTTTGCGAGCAGGAATCAAATGGATATCTACATCAAAAATTGAAGGGGAATGAGAAATAATGCTTACAGCAGTTTCTTCGTTTACCTCTCGAATAGCAGCATCTAAAACACTTTCACCACTATCTATATGTCCTCCTGGCTGTAGCCATTTGTTTAGTTTTGCATGATGCAATAGAAGCACTTTGTTTTTTGATTCATTTACAATCCATGCTGAAGCAGTGAAATGACCTGGTTCAAAATTATTTCTACTAAAACAATCTTTAGTAGTATCTGTTACTAAATCCTTCATGCGCTGGAGCATTGCTTCTTCCTCCGAAAAGGTTGTTTGAAATTGATTTAGTAATTCTGAAAGCTGAGTTCTAATCATTGATGCGAGCTACTTTGTAAAAATATTTTTTGTAATAAGGTTCTTCTAAATCACTTACCATTACACCACCGTGTACGGAGGCATGTGCAAATTTCCCATGCTGCAAATAAATACCTACATGCGATAAAAATTTGCCTCTAATATTAAAGAAGACCAAGTCTCCTTCCACAATGTTTCCATTTTCTACTTCCGTACATTTTTTGAAAATATCTCCTGCGGAACCACCTACTATTTTATTGTAAATTTTTTCTGATAGCACAGAAACAAAATCGGAGCAATCGATTCCTGATTGGGAGCGTCCACCCCATCTGTAGGGAGTTCCCAACCAAGTGAAAATTTCAAAATACAAATCAGGACTATCAGTATTTACTAAATCAATATCTTGTTTTTTATAGAAGGAATCTACATCTACAAAGCGCAAAAACGAATAATCGTTGCCTTCGGTTTGTGAAAAACAATGCACACCAATAGAAAGAGAAAATAGTAAAAGTAGAATGCGAATCATACCCAATATTATGGAAGTTTATTGGCAGCAATATTCAGTTTACTATTGGCTTTTCCGTACAATAAATAAACAACAAGACCTACTAAAAGCCAGACAATAAATCGTTCCCAGTTGGTAGCGCCAGACTCTGAAAGCAAGTAACCACAAGCCAGTAAGCCCAGCATAGGAAAGAGCGATAAATCTTTTGTAAAAGATAAAAACACCAACACTAAGCACATAACTAAAAATAAATAGTGTGGAAATGCTGCTCTTAAGGAAGCGAATTCAAAACCATTTTTTAATCCTAGATAATCTTCAAATCCTGTTGGATTATAGCCAAACCAAATTGCCATTACTACCAAAAATCCAATGGGGTAAATGAATTTAGAATTGATGTAAGGGGTTTTAAATTTCCCTTGCGGATACTCTGTATTAGTTCGTAGCATAAGTACACCACCCGATACTAGCGCAAATGCAAAGAGCGTACCTATGCTCGTGAGGTCTACCATTAAATCCATGTTTACAAACAAAGCAGGCACCGCAACTACAATACCAGTAAGAATTGTAGAGAAGGATGGAGTGCCATACTTCGGGTGAATTTTAGAAAATACTGGAGGTAATAAACCATCGCGACTCATGCTCATCCAGATTCTTGGTTGCCCTACTTGAAATACCAACAACACACTCGCTGTAGCCACTACGGCACTCACCGCCACAATCCCCGCTATCCAATGCATGCCTACTTTTTCAAAAACGAAAGATAAGGGCTCACCTACATTTAAGAATTTATAGTTGACCATGCCTGTAAGCACCAACGCTATAATTACATAAATAATAGTGCAAATGATGAGCGAGTATATCATACCTCTGGGCAAATCGCGTTGCGGGTCTTTGCACTCTTCTGCGGTGGTGGAGATAGCATCAAAACCTATATAGGCAAAAAACACGGAAGAAATTCCCCCTAGCACACCATGAATTCCATTGGGTAAAAAAGGAGTCCAGTTTTCGGGTTTTACGTAAAATGCTCCTGCCACTATTACGAGCAAGATAACTGCCAGCTTTATCACAACTAAAACATTGGCTGCGTTTTTACTTTCGCGGATGCCTATGTAGGTGATGTAAGTAATAAATACAACTATTAAGAAAGCAGGAATATCGCAGATGAAATGAATACCGAAAAGTTGTGGAGCAGTAGCCCATGCTTCTTTTGCTGTATCGGTAAGTCCTTTGCTGGCTGTCCACCAATCCATGGTTAAATAGGCTGGAATGTTCCATCCTAAACCTCTCATGAGGGAAGTAAAATAATCGGACCAGGAAATAGCGACTACTATATTTCCAATGGCATATTCCATTAATAAATCCCAACCAATAATCCATGCTATTAATTCTCCAAATGCCACATAGGAGTAGGTATAAGCACTGCCGCTTACGGGCACTATGCTCGCAAACTCGGCATAACATAAAGCTGAAAATCCACAGGCTACTGCTACAAAAAGAAAGAGTAAAATAATGCCTGGCCCGCCATCGTAACTGGCTTTACCAATAGTAGAAAAAATTCCAGCTCCCACTACTGCTGCTATACCCAAAGCTGTGAGGTCACGCACGGTAAGCGATTTCTTCATAGCGCTGAATTCCTCGCCATCGCTGTATCCTGCCTCGGCATCTGCTATTACTTTTGAAATAGATTTTCTTCTAAAGAGTTGTTGCATGGTTGAAATTTGATCTTGCTAAAAGTAAGAAAATTTAGGAATGAGTATAGATGGGCATTAGCTTACGGTATCTACTTTTACATTTCTTTTTCTTCAAAAGAAACTCCATACGCTTTTAGTTCTTCCAAAACGGGCTCGTAAATATCGGCATACTTCGGCATTAGAATTCCTGTGCGTTGGAGTTTTTTGTTTAAAATCAACTTAGTGACTATGGCTATGGGAAGCCCCACGGTGAGTGCCATAGCGGTATGCTCACTGTCTTTTCCTTTTAAGTACAATGAAGATTGTAGTTTGTGTTTTTGATTTTCTCTCAAATATTCGATTTCATGTACCATCACTACCAAATCTTTATCGGTAGTTTGCATTGCCCATTTTTGTTCTAATTGTTGTTGTAAAAAATCAGCTGCATTTTTATCGGAATTTGAAATTTCTAAAACATCAATTTCTTTTAAAAGAGTTTTTAATGTTTCATCCGTTATAGTATCTTCTTTAAGGAAAGGTACACTACCATGTGCTTTGGTAAAACCACTTTGCACTAAAGCATTCCATCCTTTACAAAAAGGAGGTACGCGTAAGGTACCTCGGTACATGGTTTCTAAATTTTCTAATCCATATTCAGCAATGTATTTGAGGGAATCTCTATTGGGGTAACTTTCATACAAACCATCTTTTCCTAAATCAATGGATGCAGTGGTGGTGAACAATTGCTCGTAATTTATTTCTTGAATACTTCCGTTTTCTTTCCAGCGAATGCCACCATCTCCTTGCCCTGCCAGTACTACATTTCGGGGATTCCAGCTAAATTTATAATGCCATGAATTGGTATCGCTTTCGGGTGCTACCAATCCTCCACAGTGAGAGCGAAAACCTACAATTTGATTTCCGTCTTCATGTAATCTATCTATGATTTGCATAGCGCTCATGTGGTCTATGCCAGGGTCTAAGCCCATTTCATTCATAAAGAGTAAGCCATTTTTTTCTACCTCATTTCCCAACTCTTTCATGGCAGGAGAAATGTAAGAGGGAGTCACTAAATTTTTACGGAGCTGTAAACAATCTTTAGCAATAGTGAGGTGCAAAGCAGCGGGTAGCATTGAGATAATGATATCATGTGCTTGGAGCAATGCTTGCCTTTCTGAGTCTTGATTCAAGTCTATGGCTATGGCGGAAGTAGCTGGTCTGCCTTTGGTCTTAAGCAGTGCCAGTTCGGCTGAAATATCAGCTACGGTTATAGTCCACCGCTCAGCTTGTGCATGTTCTACTAAATAATCTATCAGAGATATAGAAGATTTACCTGCACCCAGTATTAGTATTTTACGTATTTCCATTAATCAGTTTTAGTCATAAACTCTATCACGAAAATAAAAAACTGAAATTGGTAATACTTTTAAATTCTATGGTTACTAAAAAAGGAGAAAATTGTATGAGTGCAATATCTGTGAATCATGCAACTAACTTTTGAAATTGTGTAAGAGTTCTCAAGCTTCAAGTAGCATCTTTGTATTCTTATTTTATTAATCATTTAAATCAAAAAAACATGAGCACATCAGGAAGAGTATTTTTAGGCGTATTGGCTGGAGCAGCCGTAGGAGCCACATTTGGAATTTTATATGCACCAGATAAAGGTTCCAATACCCGCAAAAAAATATCGCAGGGAGCCACCGACAAAGCTGGTCAACTAGCCGATAAATTTAATGGCTATGTAGATCGCATGGGCAGAAGCATAGAAGAAGCAAAGGATGAAGCTGGCAATTGGCTAGAAAAAGGGAAAGCTAAAGTTGATGATGCTAAACTAGAGGCCAATAATATGTTGGACAGAAGCAAAGCAAAAGTAGAAGATGCTGACAAAAAAATAGCTGGTTCTTACAAGTAATCCTTTGTAAATTATGGAACGCTGATGTGAATTGGCGTTCCTTTTTTTACCCTTCGCTTAAAGCGGTGCAGATGTGATTCTTTTGTAATTATTAAATAAAAAATAATGGAAACAAACATTATTGAAAACATAGAAAAAGAACAAATACCAGTTGTAGGAAATCCTTATCCCTACAAAGAATCGGGAAGTGTATTTGAATTGGAAGAAAGCCACGACTTACCTAAAGCAAATCGTATTTCTGATGGAGTCAGAGTAGATAATGAAACTGATTCGAATAATGAAGTAGACCAGATGAATGACAATGAGTAATGGATACCCTCGATATAAATTTGCAAATCATATGCGATGAAACTGCTACTGAGCTATCAATTATTGCCAGCCATTTAATCCAAGTATAATCTAACTGTTACTCTTTTTTATAAAACCAAAATAAAAGGTTAGTAAAAACATTGCGAAATGAAGAAAGCCACGAAATACTAAAAACTGATGAGTCATAGTGGTGCCCATAAATGGTAAATCAATTTTGTACCAGGCAAAGTACCAACTGGCTCCAGCGGTAACAAAGAAAGCACCTGATAAAAACTTGGAAATCTCTTTCCAATTAATAGTTTTCATTTCCTATTTTATTTAATGGTTCGTTTATAAATGTAGCTATATGTTTTTTGAGTTACCTAATCAAGAAAGTATACTAACCCAAAGAAAGCAGTATTTTTACTAGATGATACTAAAAGTGTGCTGCTAAATTTTCAATAATGGCTTCCAATAATTTTAATATACAAGGACTTACCGATGCAGAGGTATTGCAAGCCAGAGAACGGTTTGGGGTAAATGCTGTGGCTTACAAGAAGGAAAACGCATGGCTAGAAATACTAAAAGATTTCATCAAAGACCCCATGATATTGTTGTTGCTGGCTGCTTCTTCCATTTATTTTATTAGTGGAAAAATAGACGATGGTTTGTTTCTGCTTTCGGCCATAGTATTGGTAGCCAGTATTTCTATGTATCAAGATTCCAGAAGTAGAAATGCGTTAGAAAAACTAAAGGAGTTAACACAACCCAAATCCAAAGTAATACGAAATGGAGAAGAGCTGGAAATAAAGAGTGAAGACTTAGTGGTAGGTGATTATTTGTTAGTAGAAGAAGGGGCATCTATCACCGCAGATGGAATTGTTATCCATTCCAATGACTTTTCTGTAAACGAATCTATCTTAACGGGCGAATCGCTTTCTGTAGAAAAAGATAAAACGAAAGAAGACAATTTAATCTATCAAGGAACCTCTGTGGTAGGTGGTTTGGCCATAGCTACAATTACTGCGGTAGGTGCTGAAACCAGACTAGGAAAAATAGGGAAGAGTCTAGAAGATATACAAGAAGAGAAGACACCACTGGAGCAGCAGATTCGCAATTTTGTTATGAAGATGGCACTAATAGGTGCGGTAGTTTTCGTAATAGTGTGGGTTATAAATTATCTGCAAAGCAGAAATATATTAGATAGCTTACTCAAGGCACTTACGCTCGCTATGAGTATTTTGCCAGAAGAAATACCAGTGGCCTTTACCACTTTTATGGCGCTAGGTGCTTGGCGTATGATGAAGATGGGCATAGTGGTAAAGCAAATGAAGACGGTAGAAACACTGGGCAGTGCTACCGTTATTTGTACTGATAAAACGGGTACACTCACTGAAAACAAAATGAGTTTAGCGAAGCTGTATGTGCTCGCTACCGATTCCATTTCTGACCCAGCCGATTCTTTAAAAGAGGAAGAGAAGGCATTGATACGATTGGCTATGTGGGCGAGCGAACCCATTCCATTCGACCCTATGGAAGTGGCACTGCACAATGCTTATCAGCAACTATACGCATCTGACGAACGCCCTGATTTTAAAATGGTGCATGAGTATCCGCTTAGTGGTAAACCACCCATGATGACACATCTTTTCGAGAACGATTTGGGAACAAGAATCATAGCTGCGAAAGGAGCTCCAGAAGCATTGATAAATTGTAGTCAATTGAGCACATCTGAAATACAAAAAATAGAAAAGGCCATAACGATTTTAGCTGCAGAAGGTTATCGTGTTTTGGGAGTAGGAGAGGCAGTTTTTGAAGGTACAAATTTCCCCGTCACACAGCAAGAATTCAATTTTGTTTTTAAAGGAATTGTTGCTTTCTATGATCCCCCTAAAAAGAACATTCGTAAAGTTTTGGAAGATTTTTATGCAGCGGGCATTCAGGTTAAAATTATTACAGGCGATAACTTTGCTACTACTAGTTCTATTGCAAAAGAAATAGGATTCATAGGTTTTGAAAAAAGCATAACAGGAGAGGAGTTGATGAAACTTTCTGAAAAAGAATTGGAAGCGAAGGTTGTCGATACAATGCTCTATACACGTATGTTTCCCGATGCGAAATTGAAAATTATAAATGCGTTAAAAGCCAATCACGAAATTGTAGCCATGACGGGGGACGGGGTAAATGATGGACCTGCATTAAAGTCTGCCCACATAGGTATAGCTATGGGGCAGAAAGGCTCTGAAATAGCCAAGCAAGCTGCATCGCTCATTTTAATGGAAGATGATTTATCTAAAATGGTAGATGCTGTGGCTATGGGTAGAAAAATTTATTCCAATCTAAAAAAGGCAATACAGTTTATTATCTCTATTCACATTCCCATTATTCTTACAGTTTTTATTCCGCTGGCACTTGGCTGGGTGTACCCTAATATTTTTTCCCCGCTGCACATCATTTTTTTAGAATTAATTATGGGACCTACTTGTTCTATTATTTACGAAAATGAACCCATGGAAAAAAATACCATGACTCAAAAACCCCGACCGTTCACTACTACCTTTTTTAACTTAAAGGAATTAGCTACCAGTATTTTTCAAGGACTCATGATTACGGTGGGCACGCTCTCTGTGTACCAATATGCGGTATATGAAAACTTCTCTGAACCGCACACACGCACTATGGTTTTTCTGGTTTTAATCACGGCAAATATATTTTTGACTCTGGTAAATCGCTCTTTTTATTATTCGGTGTTTACTACTTTAAAGTATAAAAACAACTTAGTGCTGCTCATTATTGGCATTACTATTTTACTGACAGGCTTAATGCTTTTTGTACCACCCATCACATCCTTCTTTGAATTTGAAAAGTTGAATTTCAATCAGATACTATTAAGTATAGGAGCAGGTTTTGTAGCAGTCATGTGGTTTGAATTGGTCAAGTTGTTCCAAAGAATAAAAGGTAAATGAAAATAGGGTAGTTCTTTTAGTAGGAATGTAGCCTAGCCAAACTGTATTTGATTTTTTCCAATGATTTGAAAAAAAATATTTTTTAGTTTTATATTGTTTCTATGGAAATACAACAAAAAGACAATGGAAAAAAAGGGGTTTTCTTCATAGAAAAAGAGGGCGAAATAGTTGCCGAAATGACCTATGTATGGTCTGGTGAAAACCGAATAATTATAGACCATACAGAGGTAAGCGAGAAGCTAAAGGGTCAAGGTGCTGGCAAACAATTGGTGGCAAAATCAGTAGAATTTGCCCGTGCAAAAGGGATTAAAATTTTGCCACTGTGTCCCTTTGCTGAAAGCGTTTTTAATAAAGTAGAAGCTTACCAAGATGTTTTATAAAACCACCTGACATGGATAAAAATAATTTAACCAAAGAATACTCTAACGGAGAAGTGACCGTAGTATGGCAATCTGGGAAATGCATCCACTCTGCGAATTGTGTAAAGCATTTATCCAATGTGTTTAAACCCAGAGAACAACCTTGGATACAACTAAACAATGGATCTACCGAAGAGATAAAAAATACCGTCAACAAATGTCCTTCTGGGGCATTGAGTTTAAAGTAAAATTGTTCTCCAAAAACGATGGACTATTTCAGTTAATTGTTTTCTTTTTGTTGCTGCCAATAATAACTTATAAAGTCGTTGTCAGTTAGACAGATAGAATATTTCCAGCTACAGTACAACTTTGTCACACTAGCTAAGCAAGAAAGTGTAGCTGGTTTTAAAAGTATAATTTACCGAATAATACTTTTCAGGAGGGTCATGAAACGTTTCAGATAGTGTTTCAAAAGTATAATTCCTCGAGAAATACTTTTCAGGAGGGTCTTGAAACGTTTCGGACGGGATTTCAGAAGTGTAAATTGAAAAGAACCAGTTAATCAATTTCAAATTCACTTTCGGCTAATGTTTCCACCAATCGAAAAAATAATAGTGGGTAAGTTAAAAACATCGACTAAAGGAATAATAGCAGAAAAATTTAAATTCAAACTGAATTGGTTTTAAAAGAATTTATCAACTTTAGGAATATTTAATGAATATGAAAGATTTCAAGGATAAAGTAATCGTTATTACTGGTGCTGGTTCTGGGATGGGACGTGCCTTAGCATTGCAGTTAGCTCAACGGGGAGCATTGGTGCTACTTTCAGATATTAACGAAGCTGGTCTAGCTGAAACTGAACAATTCTTGAAAAAGTTACAAGCCAGATATAAGTGCTATAAAGTAGATGTAGGTGATAGGGAGCAAATTACAGCCTTCGTTAAATCTGTTCTAGATGAATTTAAGTATATAGATGTACTGATTAATAATGCAGGAATAGCCATTGGGAAAGCAAATTTTGACGAAATTCCTATGGAGGATTTTGAGCGATTAATCAATGTGAATTTGTGGGGAGTTATCCATCATACTAAAGCATTCCTACCAGTAATGCTTACTCGCCCCGAAGCGGCAATTGTAAATACATCTAGTGTTTTTGGTTTATTTCCTGTGCCTTCGCAAGTGCCTTATTGTGTATCGAAATATGCCGTACGTGGATTTACGGAAAGCTTAAGATTGGAATTGAGCTGCACCCAAGTAGCGGTGACTTGTGTGCATCCAGGAGGTATTAAAACAAATATTGTCAATTATGGCATACATTATACAAGCGCAGATAAAATCAAAGCAGATTTCGATAAAATGGCCATCACCTCTGCAGAAAAAGCGGCAAGTATTATTATTCGTGCTATACAGAAAAAAGCAAAAAGGGTAATGGTAGGACCTGATGCAAAAATAATGAGGTTATTGAGTCAGCTTAGTCCAAACCTTATGGATTCGTTTGTGATGAATCGACATCAGAAAATAAATGCTAATAGTTAAATCTCGCCTTCGGTTGTTTTTTCACCAATCGAAAAAATAGTGGTTGATACGGTGAAAACACCGACCATAGGAGTCAATATCAATTTTTTATAAAAACAATCCAGTCCCAATCTGCTGGATTTCCCGCTCCTACACTTGGAGTATAAAGAAATAATTTCACAGTTGCATTAGGGTTAGAATTTAAGCATTCTCTTACTTTAACTAATCTTTCTATTGATAACCAAATAGGGGTATAGTCATATACTTGATTGTATTCATTAAAAATATTTTCGAACCCTGCTTTTGGATTTACAACATTTGTAGTATTTACTTTATTAAATTCATTTGCTCGTAAAAAGTTTAATGGATATTTCATTTCGCCCTTTCCCATCCAAATAATGTCACCTTCAAAAATCACTTCATTTAATTCTTTGTATTTTAATTTTAGATTACCAAAATCACCAGGTGGCATATATTGATTTGAAATAGTAAATGTCGAAGTCTTTGAAGGGAAACTTATTTCTTTCCCTCCTTCAAACGTATTGGTTAAATAATCAACTTTAAGAATTAATCAACTATTTATGAGAGAATTCGTTTTTGTGTTTTTGTCACTTTTTTTTGAACAAGAAGATAACAAGCAACAAACAAAAAAAAGTAAAAAGATATTTTTATTCATGTGTTTTTTTTATTAATCTTCATGAAATTACCATTTATTTTTCAGATTAAATTTTCTAATACCATTCGTGATTGTTTTGTAGTATGTTGTTCAATACCCATACTTCTCTTTCCACCAGTCTTTCAACTGTTTTCTCATTTCATTCTCGCGGGCATTTTTGCCTGGCTCATAAAACTTGGTACCCTTTATTTTCCCAGGAAGAAATTCATGATGCACAAAATTACCCTCGTGCGAATGTGCGTACTCGTAGTCCTTACCATAGTTCAAATCCTTCATTAGTTTGGTAGGTGCATTTCTTAAATTCAGAGGAATAGATAAATCACCTGTCTGCTGAACGGTTTGCTGTGCTGCTCGTATAGCCATATAAGAGGCATTGCTTTTAGCAGAAGTAGCCAAATAAATAACGGTTTGCGATAGTATCAAATCGCATTCGGGGTAGCCTATCACAGTAACTGCCTGAAAACAATTGTTTGCCATTACAAAAGCAGTAGGGTTGGCGTTGCCTATATCTTCCGAGGAAAGAATGAGCATTCTTCGGGCTATGAATTTAGGGTCTTCGCCACCTGCCAGCATGCGCGCCAGATAATATAAAGCAGCATTGGGATCGCTGCCTCGTATCGATTTTATAAAGGCAGAAATGATGTCGTAATGTTGCTCTCCGCTTTTATCGTAGATAGCCATTTTCTGTTGTATCACTTCCTCTACCAGTGCATTGGTAATAGCTATTTTTTGATTTCCATTTTCTAAACTCTGCACCACCAAGTCGAGTACATTCAATAATTTTCTACCATCTCCACCCGAGTATTTTAGCAAGGCTTCTGTTTCTTTTAACTCTATATTTTTTTCTTTCAGCACTTCATCTTTGGTAAGAGCCAGTTGTAAAAGTTTCTCCAAATTGGCTCGCTCTAAGGGTTTTAAGGTATACACCTGACAGCGGGAGAGGAGCGCACTGATGACTTCAAATGAGGGGTTTTCGGTAGTGGCTCCTATGAGGATGATGGTTCCTTTTTCTACAGCACCCAACAATGCATCTTGTTGCGCTTTATTAAATCGATGGATTTCATCAATAAACAAAATGGCTTTACCTTCTTGATTGGCTCGTTCAATAATAGCACGTACCTCCTTTACGCCAGCATCTATGGCACTTAACTGAAAATAAGGCAACGAAACTTTATCGGCTATAAAACGAGCTATGGAAGTTTTGCCCACACCCGGTGGTCCCCAAAAAAGCAAGGAAGGAATGGTGCCGCTTTCTATCAGTTTACGCAAAACTTTTCCTTCGCCTATTAAATGCGATTGCCCCACAAAATCATCGAAACTTTGTGGGCGCATACGTTCGGGTAAAGGAGATAATTGCATTTTGTGTGATAAATTATAATGATGAGTGATGAATTTCTAAATCTTACTTCTGACCTCTGACCTCTGTTTTCTTACCTCTGATTTCTAACATCTGCCTTCTAAAATCTAGCTTCTGATTTCTAATCTTGTAAATCTATAAAATAGCTTTTGTTATTCAAGATGAATATGTAGGTTTGTGCTCTATTTTTAAACTATCAAACAAAATAAAATTATGAAAGAAGTGTATATCGTAGCTGTGGCACGCACACCTATTGGAAGCATGAGTGGAGTTTTATCAGCAGTAACTGCTGTAGAATTAGGAAAACAAGCTATAAAAAAAGCAATAGAAAAGGCAGGTATTACAGGTGAGCAGGTAGATGAAGTAATTATGGGTAATGTGATACAAGCCAATACTGGTCAAGCTCCTGCCCGTCAGGCAGCATTGGGCGCAGGGGTACACGTAGGTGCTACCTGTACCACGGTAAATAAGGTTTGTGCATCGGGTATGAAGGCGGTGATTTTAGGAGCGCAATCTATACTTTTGGGAGATAAAGAAGTAGTAGTAGCAGGGGGGATGGAAAGTATGACCAATGCTCCTTTTATGATGGAAAATGCTCGTAACGGTTACCGTTATGGAAATGGTGTTTTGGTAGATGCTATTGTAAAAGATGCATTACAAGACCCTTATACTCTTCAAATGATGGGAAATAGCGGAGACCGCTGTGCTGTTAAGTTTGAATTGAGTAGAGAGGCGCAAGATGCTTTTGCAATTGAGTCTTATAGAAGAGCCGCTGAAGCTCATCAAAATGGTTTTTTTGATGATGAAATTTTCCCTGTAGAAATAAAAGGTAGAGGTGAATCTGCTTGGGTAGCTGATGATGAAGAATATAAAAAACTACGCGCTGAAAAAGTAGCAAGTTTAAAACCTGCTTTTAGTAAGGAAGGAACTGTAACGGCTGTGAATGCTTCTAAGATTAATGATGGCGCTGCGGCTTTAGTATTGATGAGTGGAGAAAAAATGCGTGAATTAGGTTTGACACCTATAGCTAAAATTGTAGGCTATGCAGATGCGGAACAAGCACCAGATGATTTTACCACTACTCCTTCCAAAGCAATTCCTTTGGCACTTAAAAAAGCAGGCTTGGACTTGAAGGACGTAGACTACTTTGAAATCAATGAAGCTTTCGCAAATGTAACGATGGCGAATACCAAAATATTAGGACTAGACCCTAGCAGAGTAAATACCTTTGGTGGTGCAGTGGCTTTAGGTCATCCTGTAGGTGTGAGTGGTGCTCGTATTATTTGCACACTTAGTTCTGTTTTGAAACACAAAGGAGGTAAGTATGGGGTGGCTGCTATTTGTAATGGTGGTGGTGGTGCATCTGCAATTGTGATTGAGAGAATTTGAGAATGTGAGAATTAGGGAATTTGAGAGTTGATTCCTTTAAAATTATTCTTACATAGTCATATGTGATTGAAGTTGAACTACAAATTATTCATTTTACATTATACATTTATAAAAAATATGCAAGGAAAAAGTCCGAAAGACTCATTGGTAACTATGACGGAGATTGTACTGCCAAATGATACCAATGTGTTGGGAAATTTGAGAGGAGGTAAAATTTTGCATTGGATGGATATAGCATCAGCTATTTCTGCAGGTAAACATTCAAACGCTGTGGTAGTAACCGCTTCTGTAGATAATGTTTCGTTTGAGAATCCTATAAAGTTAGGCGATGTAGTAACCATCACTTCACGAGTTACGCGTGTTTTTAATACATCTATGGAAACGCACTTAGAAGTTTGGGCTGAAAATCTGCCCACTCAAACCCGCTATAAATGCAACGAAGCCTATTATACTTTTGTGGCCTTAGATAGCAATGGTCGTCCCAAAAAATCGTTGCCTTTGATACCAGAAACAGAAGATGAACAAAAGCACTTCATAGGAGCATTACGCAGAAGAGAATTACGATTAGTTTTGGCAGGAAGATTGAAATCTTCAGATGCTAAAGAATTGAAGTCCTTCTTTGAATAAACATGGAAGTTTATTTCTCTGCTACCGTTGGTTTGTAAAGATTCGTCAACTTTTCAAAAGTTGACGAATCTCAGAACTTTTTTTATTTACCAGGGAATCCTTTAATCATTCTTCCTGCGGCACTTTGCTTTTGCATGGTTTTCATCATGTCTTTCATTTGGTCAAACTGCTTCATAAACGCATTCACTTCTTGAATCGTATTACCAGAACCCTTTGATAGTCTGATTCTACGCTTGCCATCTATTAAATCAGGTTTTTCTCTTTCAGCAGGGGTCATAGAAAGAATGATAGCTTCTACTTTTTTAAACGCATCGTCATTTAAATCTACATCTTTCAAAGCCTTACCCATACCTGGAATCATGCCCAGTAGGTCTTTCATATTGCCCATCTTTTTTATTTGATTGAGCTGATACAAAAAGTCGTTAAAGTTGAATTGGTTTTTACGAATCTTAGCTTCTAATTCGCGCGATTTTTTCTCGTCATATTGTTCTTGTGCTTTTTCTACAAAGCTTACAATATCACCCATGCCCAAAATACGCTGAGCCATACGATCGGGGTAGAATACATCAAGCGTATCTACCTTTTCTCCTGTACTCACAAATTTGATAGGTTTGCCCACAGTATACGTAATGGTCAAAGCCGCACCACCTCTGGTATCGCCATCTAACTTTGTTAATACTACACCGTCAAAATTCAATTTATCTTTGAAGGCTTTAGCTGTATTTACAGCATCTTGCCCAGTCATAGAATCTACTACAAAAAGAATCTCATTAGGATTGGTTTTCGCCTTTACCTCAGCGATTTCCTTCATCATGGTTTCATCTACAGCTAATCGACCCGCAGTATCTATTATTACTACATCGTAACCCTCCGCTTTCGCTTTAGCTATACCATTTAATGCTATTTGTACAGGGTTGTTGTTTTCCTTTTCGTGATAAACGGGAATGCCTATTTTCTCTCCTAATACAATCAATTGGTCAATAGCTGCAGGACGGTAAACGTCACCCGCTATCATCAAAGGTTTTTTAAATTTTTTAGTCTTTAAAAAGTACGCTAACTTATGTGTAAATGTGGTTTTACCTGAACCTTGCAAACCTGCAATTAGAATTACAGCAGGGCTTCCTTTAATATTAAAATCTGCTGCCTGACCACCCATGAGTTGAGTCAACTCATCGTTCATTATTTTTACAATCAGTTGGCTTGGAGATACAGAGGTAAGCACATTCTGACCAATGGCAAGATCTTTTACTTTATCTGTAAAGTCCTTTGCTATTTTGTAATTCACATCGGCATCTACTAATGCTCTGCGTATCTCCTTAAGGGTTTCGGCTACATTTATTTCTGTAATCTTACCTTGCCCTTTTAGGGTTTTAAATGCGCTATCTAACCGTTCTTGTAAATTTTCAAACATATTTTTTAGTTCACAGTTTACAGTTTACAGTACACAATTCAGTTTTGCTTTTTACTGACAACTGTGAACTGACAACTGTCTAATCATTAATAATACACTAATCTTCTTACGCCTGCTAAGTGTTTTGCTAAACGCGCTACTTGTGAAGTATAGCCATACTCATTGTCATACCATGCATATAGTACAATGTTTTCGCCATCAGCAGAAACGATAGTCGCATTGCTGTCTATCTCGCAAGCATGTGAATTTCCTACCACATCGCTCGATACTAATTCAGTAGACATAGAGTAATCTATTTGCTCTACTAAATCGCCATAAAGGGAAGCGTTTTTAAGCAATAAATTCAATTCCTCTACAGTTGTTTTTTTGCTCACTTTCAAATTTAAAATAGCCAAAGAAACATTTTGAACAGGAACTCTTACAGCATTAGATGTAAGCATGCCCACCATTTCAGGGAAAATTTTTGTTACCGCTTTTCCAGCACCAGTTTCAGTGATTACCATGTTGTTTGGAGCAGAGCGACCTCTTCTGGCTTTCTTGTGATAGTTATCTAAAAGATTTTGATCATTCGTATAAGCATGGACAGTCTCTATATGTCCCTTCTCTAAACCGAGTGCATCTTTAATTACTTTTATAACAGGTACGATAGCATTGGTAGTACAACTTGCAGCTGTAAAAATACCGCCATTTTCACCTGAATATTGTTCGTGGTTTACCCCATAAACAATGTTCGGTAAGTTTCCTTTTCCTGGGGCAGTTAATATAACCATAGAAGCACCTTTCGCTTTTAAGTGCTCACTTAAGCCCGCTTCATCTCTCCAAACCCCTGTATTGTCAATGATGATAGCATCTTCAATTCCGTATTGGGTGTAATCTACAGCAGAAGGAGAGGAGGCTGTAATCATTTGTACTTTGTGCCCATTAATAATGATACTGCCACTTTCAGGATCTGCATCTACTACTCCAGCAAATTTTCCATGCACAGAATCTTTACGTAACAAGGAAGCACGTTTCACTAAATCATCAGAAGCCTTATCGCGAGTAACAATAGCACGAACGCGTAACTGTTGACCAGAGCCAGCATGTTCTATTAAGATACGAGCAGCTAAACGACCAATTCTTCCAAAGCCGTACAAAACTACATCGCGTGGCTTTAAAACCTTTTTATCTTTTCCAATAAAGTCTTTCAGTTTTTGAGCAACAAAAGCATCAAAATCTGCATTATTTCCTTCTTCGATATATTCCTTAGAAAGTCTTCCTAAATCAATTTTAGAAGGTGCCAAATCTAATTTTGAAATTGCTTTTGTAAGCCCTAATGTTAAGTCTGGATGGATGTTTAAGCCAGTGAACTTTTTGGCATAAGCATGGTCATTTAAAATCTCAGTAATTTTCTTGTCGAATAATTTTCTGCGAAAAAGTACGAGTTCTATTGATTTATTAAACTGCAATTTACTGGCAGTATCTAATAATTCTAAAGCCGTTCTTTCGCTTCCTATCCAAGCTACTAATTCCGATTCGTATTGATCTTTCATAAAGGTGTTTTAAGATAAATATTTTTGCAATTCAGACTGCGATTTTACGGAAAAAAAGCGAAATGAAAGGGAGGAAATACAGATGCGAAGGAGAAATGTTTTTTTAATTAATTGCTTCACTTATAGGAACTCTACCAAATCGTTTTAATGCTAGTAAATGTGATTTTATAGCTCCTGAAAAAGTAGGATTTTCTAAATAGGGAATCCCAAATTCTGTAGCAGTATTCTTAACTATAGAAGCAATTGCGGGGTAATGAACATGACAAATGGTTGGAAATAAATGATGCTCTATTTGAAAATTTAATCCACCCACATACCAAGAAAGTAATTTGTTGTTTTGGGAGAAGTTAACAGTGGTATTCATTTGATGGATGGCCCAAGCATTTTGTATAGTGTCCTTTTCAGTGGGAGTCGGATGGGAAGTTTCCTCTACTGTATGTGCTAATTGAAAAATAACAGTAAGCACCAAACCTCCCACAAAATGCATTAGTAGAAAGCCGATTAGCCAAGGAAATAAAGGTACTCCCAAAAAAATATAAGGTAGTACCAACATTATCAATACATAAAAAATTTTTGCCAAAGTGATTTTTAAAATGGTGTAGTTGTTTTTAGAATCATTTTGTTTATTGACACCATTTGCCGTGTAACGATAAAATTGGAAAAAATCTTTTCCAAAAACCCAATAAAGTGTCATAAGTCCGTACATAAAAAAAGCATAGATATATTGAAATCTATGAAAGGGTTTCGCTGTTCCATCTGGATTAAATCGCAATGCCATTTTGTTTTTAATATCCTCATCCCAGTGAACAATATTAGTGTAGGTATGGTGTAAAAAATTGTGTTGTAATTTCCAATTAAACACAGAGCCTCCCAGTAAATTTAATGTGTGTCCCATAATGTAATTTACCTTCTTATTGGAAGAATAAGCACCATGATTGGCATCGTGCATGACACTCATTCCTATTCCAGCTAAAGCCACTCCCATCACCAACCAAAGAAAATAGAAAAGAGTACCAGATGGAGAAACAAATATTAGATACAAAAAAGGCAGTAAATAACCACTTAGTAAAAGGAAACTTTTAAGATACATTTCTGGATTAGCATGTCGAGAAAGTTGTTTCTGAGCAAAGTATTCATTCACTCTTGTTTTGAGTGTTTCGTAAAACTCAGAAGATGTAGAATTGATAAATCGAATAGGAGGGAGGTTGGCCATACTCTTTGGTTTTCCAAAAGATGGCGTTTTGTTTAAAGTCTAAACAACGTAAACCAAAAGTTAGATTGTAAATTTAAACTTCTTTCATCAGCAAACGCACTGCTATTTCACATATTGTGTTAACTGAAAAATCTAAATCACAATTATGATTTATGCCAAATAAAATCAGGCAGTATATTAAAGAGTTTTGCCACCAGCCACCAGCGTCTAGTGATGTAAGCTACTTTGCGCTTTGCTTCTATGGCATTGGCTATTTGGTAAGCTGCTTTCTTAGAAGTTCCCACCCAAAACATTCCTTTCTGACCTTTGGTCATATCAGTTTCTATAAAACCTGGGCGAATATCGGTAATGGTAATTGGCAATTTTTCTGCAGCAGCTTTGTGACGCTGACCTTGCATGTAGTTGTACATAAAAGCTTTGGTAGCTCCGTATCCTATGGCATGCCGCATGCCGCGAATACCAGCAATAGAAGACACACCAACTATTTGTCCTTTCTTTTTATTCTTTTTAAAATAGTTAAAGGCAAAATTAGCTACAGCAGCAAATCCTACCGCATTCACTTGATGCATTTGATTTTCTTTTTCCCATTTACCACTTGATTCACCTATCCCAGCATTGTAAATAATGATATCTACTCCTTCCATTTCGGCAATCAATTCTTCCAAAGCTTTGCGAGTTTCAAGATGCTGTTCGGCATCCATTCTTTTAATGAAAGTTTTGTTTTTACATTCTTTAGCTAATGCCTCTAACAGCTCCGTTCTGCGAGCACAAATTCCTAACTCATAACCTCTTGCCGAAAGTTCTATCGCTAAATCTTTTCCAATGCCTGAAGAGGCACCTATAATAATTGCTTTTTCCATATTCTAAATATAGAAACAAAACAGATAAAATAAAGTTGTAAGTAATTAATCTTCTCCGTAGCGGAATAATATAGAGCCCGTTTGTACTTCAGGGGCATCTTCTTTTACATCAAACAAATACTGGGCAGCATTTTGTTTAGATAGATTTACCAAGCAATCATCTGTAGTGCTAGAGCCAGCTTGTGTAAAATTGGCAGCAACTACTTTACCCTCTTTATTAACCTTAATTACAATCACTACTTTTCCTCTCGATTCAGAACAAGGATTTTTAAATTTTGGTTTGAACTTGATTTTTCTACCAACCAATTTTACATTTCCATCTCCCAAACCACTTCCTTTACCTATTCCGTTTCCATCACCACCTCCATGGTAATTTTTAGAGTTCGCGTCACCATTCGGGTCGCCTTGGTCACCCTTTCCTTTCCCTTCTCCATCACCTGTAGAATTATTAGGAGGCCCTTTTGCACCTGGTTTAAAAAGCGCATCATCATTGGCTTTTGGCTTTACAGGAGTAGGTGTAGTATTGGGTTTTGTAGGGGTGGTATTAGGTTTAAAAACAGCATCAGGGTTTGGTTTTACCTTTGGCTTTTTCACTTCCGTTTTCTTTTCAATTACGGGAGCTTCTTCTAAATCTTGTGTAGCTACATCGTGCGTTTCTTGCGTTGCTTCTGGAGTAGAATTGGAAGTAGTAGGAGTGATAGGTTCATTGCTCGCAACAGGTGTCAGGTTCATAGGTTGCACATCGCCACTACCTACATCGGATGTTCCAAAGTTCACTGTCATACCTCCTTCGTTTTCCTGAAAAGGTGGGTCGGGTGTAGTAATCACTACATAAAAAAGTATTGCCAATAGAATAGCATGTATCAATACAGCAATTGTAAAACCGATGGTCTTGTTTTTATTTTCGGTCTTTTGGTTTTCTATGTCAAAATTGGCTGTAAGCATTCTTCTATTGAGATAATAGTGGGATTTGAGAATTTGTGAATTGGTAGAAAGATGCAATCATTTTAAATATCCATAAATTATTGTGTTTAGGAATTATCACATTCGCTAATTCTCTCTTTTACTAATTATTTTTTATCAGTTGCTAAAATCATTTTAATTTTCTCCTTATTACCAATCGAAATTACATCTACAATAATTTGAACAGGTAAGGTATTGTCAGCCCTTATAACACAAGTAGCATCTAGGTTTCCACCAGCTTTGGTTTTTAGTTCCAAGTCTAAATTTTCTAAGCTTACGGGTTTGTCATTTATAAAATAGTTTTTCTCTGCATCTATGGAGAGGGTAAAATTATTCTTAGAAACGGTTTGCCCTGCTTGCGTTTTCGGCAATACTAATTTTATAACGGATGGAGAAACTAGAGTTGACATAATGAGGAAAAACAACATCAAGAAGAACATGATATCACTCATGGAATCCGCTCTCATTTCGGAGTGTTGTCGCATTCTGCTTTGTCTTCTGAATCGCATGTTTTATAATTATTAATGATAGAATCTAACGTCTGATTTCTAAAATCTGACTTCTATTTTGTTGGTTCTTGTATTAAATCAATAAAATCTACAGCCGTACTTTCTATTTGATAAGAAACTCTATCTACCATGGCATTTAACAGGTGAAACCCAATATGGGCAATAATTCCCACTACAAGTCCCGCAGCAGAGGTTACCATTTTTTCATATAACCCTCCTGCTATTAGTCCTATTGAAATATTATCAGCTAATGAAATATTGTAGAAGATTTTTATAACCCCAGAAATAGTTCCCACGAAACCAAACATAGGAGCTATACCAGAAATAATTCCTAAGTATGCCATGTTTTTTTCAAGCTTGTAAATTTCTAATCTACCTACATCTTCTACTGCACTTTCTATATCTTTAATTGGGTGACCTAAACGCTTTATACCCTTCTCCAACATACGGGCAATAGGCGAGTTGGTGCTTCTGCACATAGTAAGCGCAGTATCAGTTTTGCCATCTAAAAGCAAGCTTCTAATATTATTCATAAAGCTAGTATCTACTTTGGCAGCTTTAGAAATGGTTAAGTATCTTTCTATAATTAAGAAAATGGAAACCACAGATAAAAAGCCAATAGGAACCATTACCCAGCCTCCTTTCATAATCATATCAAGTAGATTAATAGAAGGTGGCGGTGTAGCTGGAACGGCTGCCGCTATTTTAGTGGCGGTGTCTGTTACTATTTGTAGTAGAAGCATAGTGCGTTTTATTTGATAACGAAATTGGGTTTGATTTTATTATACAAAAGTGTGTTATTGAAAAATCATTTGTATTCCTACTATTTAACCGAATCTTGTTAAGTGTTAGAATGTGTCTATTTTTTAAGTCTTCGATTGCAAAACGAAGCTTTTTTAGCTATTAGAATTTAAGTAACCGTTTTACTTTTAACCTTTAGGTTTCACATTTTTTATACTTTTATTTTATGGCAAAAAAAGTTTTTGGTTTTTTAGGAAAGGCAATACTCTATTTTTTATTTGCATCCATTTTAGGAGTAATCCTATTTCGATTTGTACCGATTCCAGTTACCCCTTTAATGCTAATTAGATGTGTGCAGCAAAAAGCGAATGGTAAAGAATTGCGACTTTATAAACAATGGAAATCAATAGAAGATATTTCACCAAAACTGCAATTAGCGGTAGTTGCTTCCGAAGACCAAAATTATCTAGAGCATAAAGGTTTTGATGTAAAAGCAATAGAAGATGCCATGAAATACAACGAGCATCACAAAAAGAAAAAAGGGGCTTCTACTATTTCGCAACAAACTGCTAAAAATGTTTTTCTATGGCCTTCTCGTTCGTGGATACGCAAGGGTTTTGAGGTGTATTTTACTTTCTTAATTGAAAAATTGTGGAGCAAAGAGCGCATTATGGAAGTATACTTGAATGTAATAGAAATGGGCGATGGAGTGTATGGTGCAGAGGCAGCATCGCAAACCTATTTCCATAAAAGTGCCGCATCTATCTCAGCATCACAAGCCGCATTGATGGCCGCCATTTTACCGAATCCTGTAAAATGGAAATTATCGAATCCTCCAGGTTTTATTTACGCCAAACAAAGATGGATACTGCAACAGATGAATAATTTAGGAGGAACTATAGAATACGAAGGGAAGTGAATGAATCTTGTTTGAGTTAAAAATAAAACAAATAGCATGTCAGAAATAAATTTTGTTGGGTTATTGATTGTGGGAGCGAAGTCAATAGCTGTCTATGTATTTATCTTATTGGCAATTCGCCTTTTTGGTAAAAAGGAATTGGCTCAACTTTCAGTAATCGATTTAGTTTTTATTTTACTCATCAGCAACTCTGTGCAAAATGCAATGGTAGGCTCCGATAGCTCACTATTAGGAGGGTTGGCAGCTGCTACTGCATTGTTTTTGGTAAATAATTTGTTTAAAATTATCAGCTATAAATTTCCTCAATTTAGCAAAGCCATTCAAGGCGAATCTTTGATGCTGATATACGATGGTAAAGTGCTGAAGAAAAATTTAGATACCGCTCAAATAACCCAAAAAGAATTAGATGCAGCTGTGCGTGAACATGGTGTAGAATCTTGTGAGAACGTGAGTTTGGCGGTGTTAGAAGTAGATGGAAATATAAGTGTGGTATCGGATGAATTTAAAACAAAGACTGTGAAAAAAAGAAGAGCGCATAAGATTTTAATGAAGCAGTAATTTAGACAATAGACATAAGACTAGAGGCAAAAAATAAAAAATGTATGATTTGTAGGTTGCTATTTTAATGCTTTTGACTTGCGACTTGATACTATAAACTAAAAAAAAATGAAAATAATTATACTCGGTTCTGCTCATCCACTCAGAGGTGGGCTTGCTGCCTACAACGAACGATTGGCGCGCGAATACATAGCGCAAGGACATTCTGTTCAGATTTATACATTCAGTTTGCAATACCCTGATTTTTTATTTCCAGGCACTACACAATATTCCGATCAGCCTGCGCCAGATGATTTGTACATTCATGTGAAAGTGAATAGTGTCAATCCTTTTAACTGGTTTAGTGTAGGAAAAGAAATCAAAAAGCTAAATGCTGATTTACTGATTATCAAATTTTGGTTGCCGTTTATGGCACCTTGTTTGGGTACGATAGCACGTATCGTAAAGGGAAATAAAAAGACCAGAGTTGTTTCGGTGATTGACAATATTATACCACACGAAAAACGCTTTGGAGATTTTATGTTGGCGAAATATTTTGTCAATTCTGTGGATGGATTCATTGCTCAATCGCGCTCTGTGCTTGATGACTTGAATCAATTTGATGCGAAGAAGCCTAAAGTTTTTTCACCGCATCCACTCTACGATAATTTTGGTGCTGCGCCTAATAAAATAGAAGCCATAGACAAATTAGGCTTAGAACACAATGGGCAATATTTGTTGTTCTTTGGTTTTATAAGAGATTACAAAGGTTTGGATTTATTGCTGCATGCTATGGCAGATGAACGCATCCGAAACTCCTACACACAGCTGATTATAGCAGGAGAGTTTTACTCCAATAGCGATTACTATTTGCAACTGATTACCGATTTACACTTGCGGGATAAAGTCATTTTACGGACTGATTTTATTCCTGATGATTTAGTGAAATATTACTTCTGTGCAGCAGATATGGTGGTGCAACCTTACAAACACGCTACTCAAAGTGGAGTAACTCAAATCTGTTATCATTTCAATCGCCCTATGCTGGTGACCAATGTAGGAGGGCTACCAGAGATAGTGCCCGATGGAGTAGTAGGCTATGTGACAGAACCCAATGCCACCGATATAGCTGACCACCTCGTGCAATTTTACACAGAGCATACCGAGTTTTTATTTTCTCAAAACATCAAGCAAGAGAAATTAAAGTATTCTTGGAAGGCAATGGTGGAAAGGATTAAGGAGGTAGCGGGATTGTAGGTTAGAAAATATAGTTTGCAGTAACTTTATATCTTAACAACACAATTGATTTTTCAATTAAAAACAAACAGCATGAAATCTAAAATCAAATCCTCCATCATTATAGTATTTTTATTTTTTGGATTTCTTTCAAGCTTGAAAGCGCAGGATAAGTATGAATACGCAATTGTAAAATATGTAACAACTGCATATCCAACAAGAGGAATTTATGTTTCAATAAATGGTAAGGAATTTGAAAAAATTGAAATAAAAACAAGTAAGGAATTACAATCAGCTGCTCATTTTTATGATTATACAGATGGGATAAATTATATTCAAAAAATGGCCGACAATGGTTGGAGAATAATCAATACATCTGCCGAAGGTGATATTTTACTTTTTGTTTTAGAGCGGAAAAAGTAGAATAAGTAACTTAATAAAGTTCATTATTCCAATTACCCACTTCTTACGAAGCATAGAGATAATGCTAAATGATTAATGCTATACACAATTTGCATTTCACATTTCGTATCCCTCAGAAAAAATCATTTCTTTGTTCTGCTAAAGGAAACTAAAAATGATTATAAGAAGTAAAGCCCCTTTAAGACTAGGACTGGCTGGTGGTGGCACCGATGTGAGCCCTTACTCAGATACGTTCGGTGGTGCTATTTTGAATGCTACTATTGGGATGTATGCATATGCAACTATCAAGCCATTAGATAATGGCAAAATTATTTTGCACGCCATAGATAGAAAGGAGCGATATGAGTTGGATGCAACGGAGCTGTTGCCGATAGATGGCAATCTCAATTTGTTGAAAGGAATTTACAATCGCATTGTTCGCGATTTTTCTAAAAAGCCGTTATCGTTTGAACTCACCACTTTTGTAGATGCGCCTCCAGGCTCTGGTCTAGGCTCTTCTTCTACTTTGGTGGTGGCCATTATTGGTGCATTTGTAGAGTGGTTGAAATTGCCGTTAGGGGAATATGATATTGCGCATTTGGCATTCTCGATAGAGAGAGAAGATTTAGGTATGGCAGGAGGGAAGCAAGATCAATATGCTGCTACCTTTGGTGGTGTAAATTTTATGGAGTTTTACGGCAATGATAAAGTGATTGTAAATCCTTTGCGTATCAAAGAAAAATGGCTGAATGAACTGGAAAACAATTTGATTTTATTTTTCACAGAAACATCTCGTCTATCTTCGGATATTATAGAAAAACAGCGCGCTAACGTGACTGCCAAAAACGAAAAGTCAATAGATGCTATGCATAGTTTGAAGGAACAAGCACAGATGATGAAGGAGGCTATTTTGAGAGGAGAAGTAGATAAGATTGGAGAAATTCTGCACTATGGCTGGCAACACAAAAAGCAAATGGCAGATGGCATTAGCAACTCAATGATTGATAATATTTATGATACAGCCATCAAAGCCGGAGCTACTGGTGGTAAGATTTCTGGAGCAGGAGGTGGTGGGTTTATGATATTCTATGCGCCTTACAATGCTAAGTTTGGTGTGATAGAAGAGCTCAATAAACTAGGAGGAAAGGTGATGCGCTATACATTTACTACACATGGTTTGACTACTTGGACGGTGTGATGATTTAAATTTCAGATTTCGGAGGATACTTTCTTTATCTATATTTACATTGATTTTTTTAATAAACTAATTACTGCCTAAAAGGCTTTCAATATTTCATGGAAAAAATAAAATCAATCATTAAGGCATCTATTGATGTAAAATCTAAAATTTTGGCAGACGATGCAATGGTTGCTAAGATGGAAGAAGTAGCAACATTAGTTGCTAAAGCATTTACAGATGGCAACAAAGTTTTGTTTTGTGGAAATGGCGGTAGTGCAGCAGATGCTCAGCATCTGGCAGCAGAGTTCACTGGTAGATTTTATCATGACCGCGCACCATTGCCAGCCGAAGCACTGCATGTAAATACATCTTTTTTGACAGCAGTCGCAAACGATTATAGCTACGACCAAGTCTATGAGCGTATGATAAAAGCACAAGGCAAAAAAGGAGATGTGTTATTTGGAATCTCTACCTCTGGAAATTCTAAAAATATTTTGCTCGCACAGGAAGAAGCTCGCAGACGCGGAATGGTTGTCATCTCTTTTACTGGAGAAACGGGTGGTAAAATGAAAGATAGTTGCGATTATCTTTTCAATGTACCAAGCCACGATACACCTCGCATTCAAGAGTCACATATTTTGATAGGTCACATCATTTGTCAATTGGTGGAAGAGAAGATGATGGATTGAGATGGAGAAGTCAGAGGTAAGAAATCAGAAATTAGAAATCAGAAATATTCCAACTATTATTTTGGCTGGAGGACTTGGAACGCGCTTGCGCTCTGTGATTCAAGACTTACCCAAGCCTATGGCTCCTGTTAATGGCAAACCATTTCTGCATTATATTTTTCAGTATTTGAGTAAACAAGGAATCGGTCATGTGATACTATCTGTAGGCTATAAGCATGAGTCTATCAAAGATTTTTTTGGTTCTTCTTATTTGGATATCGCTATAGAATATTCAGTAGAAGAAGAGCCATTGGGGACAGGTGGTGGTATCAAGCAAGCATTTGATTTAGTACAGCAAGAAGCTTTTGTCTTGAATGGTGATACTTTTTTTGACGTAGATTTAAGAGAGTTAAAACAATTTTCGAACCACACAAATGCAGATATAGCCATGTCTTTAAAACAAATGAGCAATTTTGATCGTTATGGAATAGTGGTGCGAGATGAGTTAGACAGAGCGCAAAGTTTTGAAGAAAAGAGGTTTACTGAAAGTGGATTTATCAATGGAGGTGCTTATCTCATTCAAAAAAAGCTATTCGATAAAATAGAAGTAGTTCAAAAATTTTCTTTCGAAAAAGATGTGTTAGAAAAGTATGTTCGTAGTCTGAATTTTTTCGGAAAAGAGTTTGATGGTTACTTTATTGATATTGGCATTCCAGAAGATTATAACAAAGCACAAATAGATTTTAAATCGTGATTTTAGACAAACTAAAAGTAGATAAAAAGTGGACGCTCTTTCTCGACAGAGATGGAGTGATTAATTTACATTTTCCAAAAGATTATGTAAAAAACTGGAATGAATTTTATTTCCTGGAAGGAGCACTAGATGCTATCAATAAGCTCTCAAAAACTTTTGGTAGAATCATTATTGTTACCAATCAGCAAGGAGTGGGTAAAGGGAAAATGTCGGAAGATGCCTTGCGAATTATTCACACTAATATGCTGGCGGAGATTGAGGCTTCAGGGGGTAAAATTGACTCTGTTTACGCGGCTACTTCTTTAGCAGAAAATGACGCCTTTGGCGTAAGGAAACCTAAGATAGGAATGGCTTTGCAGGCACAAGAAGAATTTCCTGAAATTGATTTTGCTAAATCCATTATTGTTGGCGATTCTATTACAGATATGCAGTTTGGGAGAAACGCAGGAATGTTTACCGTATTTGTAACTGACAAAGAAAGCAGTGATGTAGTAGAAAGTCTTTTGGTTGATTATAAGATTCAACGCCTAAGCGATCTTGTATTATAGATTTCATTTATATTTTTTAGTTATTTACTTACCTTGCATTTCTAAATCGCGAGGATGAAATTTGTTTTGAAGTTCAGTTTTTTAAGTTTGTTTGTTTTGAGGTTTTGCCTTTTTTCTTTTTCGCAAAATATAGCCAATGGGAAAATTAAAATCTATTTCAATAAACCTGTAAACAATGCGGTTTCCAATGGAATCAATGCAGTTTATTTAAATAAAACGGCTGATGATACGCTCGTTACTTACATTAACAGGGCTAAAAAAACATTGGATATTGCTGTCTATAATTATTCGCAAACGAGTAACATTGCCAACATTGCGAATGCCGTTAATGCTGCCTACACAAGGGGAGTAAAGGTTCGTTGGATATATGATGGAAGTCAAACTAATTTGGGATTGCCCGCTTTGAATAGCGGCATTCCAAAGCTGGCAAGTCCTACCTCTGCTTCTTATGGGATTATGCACAATAAATTTATGGTGATAGATGCAAACTCCTCAAATACAGACGATTCCTACGTTTGGACGGGCTCAAGTAATTGGTCGGAAGACCAAATTTTCAATGCAGTAAATAATTTTATTATTATCCAAGACCAACCTTTAGCAAAAACATACTTGACAGAATTTAATGAAATGTGGGGCGATACTGGAATGATTTCGAATGCAAGCAACTCAAAATTTGGTCCTGATAAATCAAATAATACACCGCATAATTTCACAGTGGGTGGTGTTAATATTGAGTTATACTTCAGCCCATCTGACCAAACTAATAATCAAATTTTAGCATCCATAAATTCTGCTGATAAAGAACTGTTTTTTGGAGTATATACGTTTACTGATTCTTTAGATGCCACTGCCATTAACGCTAAGTATAATCAAGGTTTGAATGTTTATGGAATCATAGACAGTTTTAGTGTTCCCTTTCGTGCTTACAATATTCTTTCTCCCGTTTTGCAAACTAATTTAGAAGTTTACGATATAGGAACTTCTATTTATCACAGTAAAATGCTGTTAGTTGACCCTAATGTAGTTTCCTCTGATCCTTTGGTATTAACGGGTTCACATAATTGGTCAAAATCTGCTGATACAAAAAATGATGAGAACACACTTATCATTCATGACGCTACTGTCGCTAATATTTACTACCAATCATTTAGTCAAAATTTTAAAGATTTGGGAGGCGTATTACCTACAGCCATACAAGATTTGAGTGAAAGTACTTTTACTTTGTATCCGAATCCTAATAACGGAAATTTCACAGTAACATTCTCCGAGAAAAATAGCCATCCTGGAAAGTGTGAATTGTACGATTTGTCTGGAAGAATGGTATTGCATCAAGAAATTACATCACCAACCGATAAATTACAATTCCAAATAGATGAAACTGTTTCTTCTGGAACTTATTTCATTCACTTCTTTCCGCAGGGAAGTACACAATTAATTTCTATTGTGAAGTAAAGTGAGATGCATTTTTTAGATTTATAAAATGAAATCAATCCTATTTTTTTTAAGTGCTACCATTTTATTCCAAATAGCAATAGCACAAAATTCGGATTTGCGTCTGAATCAAATTCAAATTGTAGCGAGTCACAACAGTTATAAAAAGCGCCCCGATGAGAGAGAATTGAAATTTTTAATGAAGGTAAAAGATAAGCTGGGTAAGGAAAATAACCCTATAGCTTTGGATTATGGTCATTTGCCATTCGATTCTCAATTTACTTTTTATAATGTCCGTGGATTAGAGATTGATATTAATAATGACCCCAAAGGAGGACTTTATTACAAAAGAAAGATTAATGTTTTTGTACACGGTGTGAAACAGAATTCTGGAATTGCTGAGTTAAAGAAACCAGGTATAAAAGTATTGCATATAAAAGATGTAGATTTTGAAACCCATTATTATACATTCAAGCAATCTTTGGTGGCGTTGAAAACATGGAGTGAGGCGCATCCTAGTCACTTGCCCATTTTTGTAAATATAGAAACGAAGACCGGTTCGCCAGCTGATATAAGTGGTGTACTTCGTTTTTTGGGATTTAAGAGAGCCATAGATTTTGATAGTACCACAACAGAGTTTATCGATGCTGAAATCAAAAGTATTTTTGGTGATGATTTAAAAGGAGTTCTTACCCCCGATTTAGTTCGTGGAAGCTTTATGACATTGGAAGAGATGGCTACAAAGAATGCCTGGCCTAAGTTAGATGATTGTAGAGGGAAGGTTATTTTTATTATGGAAGGTGGTGCAGTGGATTATTACCTTCACAATCACCCATCACTAAAAGGCAGAGTTTCCTTTGTTTATTCAGAACCTGGTAGGGCTGAGGCTGCTTTTGTAAAACGGAATAGTGCTACCCCAGACAAAACAAATATTCAAGAATTAGTAAAGAAGGGATACATCATTAGAACCCGCGCTGATGAAGAAACTTGGCAGGCTAGAAACAACGACTATACTGACTTTAATAACGCATTAGAAAGTGGTGCACAAATTATTTCCACTGATTTTTATAAAGCAGACGAACGCTTCAGTACGTTTCATGTGCAATTTAAAAACAAAGAGGCCGGGAGAGCAAATCCAATCAATTCTACGGGCGAAAGTTTAAAAGAATAGCCCTTTGTTTCTAAAAAGAAAACTTAGCACCAACCAAACCATTCACTCCATACACAGGATAATTTGCCCATCTTTCATAGCGTTGATGCGCCAAGTTGTTTATCATTCCAAAGAAAGAAAGACGTTTACTGAAAAGATATTCCAGGCTCAAGCTTATATCTGCTGTTCCTTTTATTTTCTTTTCAGTAGTAGCATTTACCAAACCATAATATGAAGTAAATCCATAAATATCTGCCCCTATTATAAACTTCTTTTGAATATTGTAACTAGCCTTTAAATTAGCCTTAAATGCTGGTTCGTACCATGCACGAGTCGTATTGGTAAGGGTGTAAGAATTGTAGTCCGCAGAAAGCAAAATTCTAAATTCATCTTGCAGGTTGTAACCTAGCTCCAGATGTCCATTCAGAGCCTTTACGCGCGAATCGTAACCTACATAAAACTTTTTATTATCAGCGAATGAAGTATAGTAAAAAGGCATGTTGCTGATGTTTTTAAAAGAGAATCGAGCATCATAGGAGAATGAGCTAATTGTTCCTTTCAAACCACCTCTAATATCACTTACGCGGGTGTTTTGTAACTCTAGTTCAGAAAGTACGAAGTTATTTCGTTCCGCTAACGATTTGAATGAATTCTTTTGGAAGCGAATATCCCATCCAGCATAGGCAATGAGGCTGTATTCATACAATCTTTTCTCTAAATAGATATCGGGCAAAGCATAAACTTTACTACCATCTACCCCTAAAGTGATTTTGCCAGTAGCTTTCCAATCATCGTTATTGAAATGATAAGCAACATTTAAAAAATAGAGATTTCGTTTTACATCTTGACCTGTAGATTTGTATTGAGAATAATCAAATTCAAATCCTCCTGAAACTGAATGTACCTTTAAGAATGATTTAGATAGACTCACATTGCCATTTATAAAATACTCATAACCTTTGCCTGCAGTTTCTTGAAAATAGTTGAATTTTACGCCTGTATTAAAATCAATATCATATTGATTTTTTTGAGCATTTTTTAAATACACATCTGCATCATAACTTCTGAATTCTTGTCGCACTGCTTTGCTCTCAAATGTAGTATCGGAATATCCGTAAAAGTGGGTACGAAGATTGTGAAAGCTAATATTAGTGCCTAGTTCAAAAGTTTTAGGATAGTATTTTAAATACACCCCCACTTTGTCATCCGAGAACTTTTGGTTCTTTCTACTGAACGCGTATTGAGACAAGTGGTCGTAAAATATTCCAAATTTTAAATTCTTAGTTTTGTTATCGTTGTATGCCAATTCTGCCAATGGAGTGAGTTGACTTCCAAAACCAAACTTAATATAAGACGTATTGAATTTCTCCATTTTCTCTTTACTCATACCTATTGGCTTCAAAGGATTTGGCTCGAAAGAAATATCTTTAAAATCGCGTGTAGGTATGCTGTAATCCAGTTTGGGCTTGGTTTCCTCTATATCAGGAATATTAGGAGAAAGCATAATTTTATCAGCATCTTTTACTTTGGCTTCGTGTTCTTTAATAATAAGCACTTCGTCATTACCTACTGTTTGAGCAGTAGCGGAATGTAGAATTAAGAATACTGAATTAAGAATGAAAAGAAATTTTAGCAGGTTTCGATTCATACTTATTTTAGAATTGTATTTTATGTTTTTGGTTCTCATGTTTTTCAAATTTTACTTCTTTCTTATTATGGAATCTTTCTCCATGATCAATGTATCAGAAGGAGCTACTAACTGAATCTTAGAATTTTTCATTTCTTCATTTTGTAATGTTTCTAGTTTTGCTTTGGCTTCATCCATTAACGCTTGGTCTCCTTTGTAATTTTCTACAATGCTCTCCAGTGTTGCCTTTGCTTGGAAACTATTTCCTTGAGCAGTATAGTTATCTGCCATGAGCACAAATGTTTTAACCACCCAATATTCGTAACTCGCAAATCGATTTTTGATTTTAAAGCAGGTGTCTAAAGAGGCTTTGTAATCTTTTCTATCAAACAAAATTTTAGCCACCATGTATTTTGATTCAGCCGCTTTTTCACTAATAGCACCCATTCCTAAGCGATTAAATTGTGTATAGGCAACTTCTGTTTGATTTAATGCATAAGCTGCTTTTGCTTTTAAATAAACAGCCTCGTTTACATCTGATTCTTTGGCAGAACTGGTGCTTATTATTTTATCGGCATACTCCATAGTCTCCGCATTATTATTCAGTTTGCTAGCTGTTTTCAAAACTCCCAGCATAGCAGTATAAGTATTAGCGGTAGAAGAACTAGCAGTGAAAAGTTGTTTGTAATAACCATTGGCTCTGTTCCAGTCTTTCAATTCATAGAATGCAATTCCGGAAGCATTGAGCAATGCGCGCTCATAATATTTTCCATTTTTATTTTGAATGAGTGCATCGTAATCTGTCAATACCGCTTCATATTTTTTATCTTTTAATAAACATTCTGAGCGGTAGTAATGTGCTTCATTAATGAAAAAACCTTTCGGGAATTTCTTCAAATAAGAATCGTATAATGTAGTGGCTTTAGCGCAGTCGCCATTTTCATAAGCCACTTCTGCAGCTTGATAGTTAATAGAATCTTTTTCTGTTTGAGAAGCGGAAGCATTATCTAAATACTCTTCTGGTCTCCCTAGCTCCACACTCAAATCTTTGATAGAACGCAATGCCTCTTTCGATTCTTTGGTAGAAGGATATTTAGAAACAACTGTTTTGTAATTAGAAAGTGCTTCTTCTTTTTTACCTAAGTTATAATCTGCCAATGCAATTTTCAAATAGGCTCTTGGTGTTAAAGCACTGTTTGGAAACAAAGTAGTTACAGAACTGTAAGCCGTAATAGCTGCATTGTTATTCTCTATATCCAAATAAGTTTCACCCATCTCAAAGTAAGATTGATCTTGATAAACAGATGATGGATATTTGCTGATTAACGATTTGAGCGTATTTATTTTCTCATCATTTCGGTTCATTAATCCCAAAACAATTCCCTTTTGATACAAGGCATATTCAGCATTTGACCAGTTGTTAGCTGCCACTTTATTGTAGTTATTCATAGCTGTAGCATAATCCTTGCTGATGAATGCACATTCTGCCAAGCGCAAATAAGCATCGGGGAGAAGCGTATTTTTTCCAATGGCATCCTTGCTTTCAGAGGCTTCTTCTATGGCATTATTAAAATGCGTTTTGGCACTACTATAGTTTTTCTTTTTAAAATAACAGTAAGCCATATTGTACTCAGAGCGAAGTTTAGAAACATTGTATTTACTTTCAAATTCATCTTTATACAATTGGTTAAAGCGTTGGTAACAAAGCAATGCATCTTCATATTCTTGTGAAGTAAATAAGGCTTCTCCTTTTAAGTATAATGCCAAAGCATTCAAATCTGCGTTGATAGGTTGCTTCAATGATTTATTGCAAAACGAAATAGCATCTGCATATTTTTTATCGTTAAACAATTCTACCGCTCGGAAGTAAGTTACCTTTTGATACACTTCTTTCATTAATGGTGCAGGTGATTTCAATGCCTCAATAATTTGATAAGCTTTATCGTAATTTTTAGTTTGTACCAAAGCACTTGCCAATAATTCATTGGCTTCATCGGCATAAGTTCCTGATGGATTGGTATTGAGGTAGGTCTCTAAAGCAGCTATAGCCTCACTGCTATTGCCCGATTCAAAACAAAGTTTAGCATATTGAAAGAGTGAAGTGCTTTTAATCAGCGGATCAAAATCCATAGTAGAGGCTGATTGGAAGGCACTTTTTGCTTTTTCTTTTTGATTGGTTTTTAAGAAACAATCTGCTAAACTATAAGTAGCGTTTTGTCCCATTTTTTCATTCAATAAATTCAACTGAGTAAAGTTTACAATCGCTTTATCGTAGTCTTTGTTTTGGTACTGACAGTAGGCAAGTTCATAAATATCTTCTTTACGAACCTTCTCATTTTTAGCTACAAATTTTTCAATAAGTGGTTGCGCTTTTATGTAATCAGACTTTTGAAAATAGGCTTCTCCTATCAAGTGATTCATCTCTTCTTTGTAAAGTACATCGGTCTTATCAATGTTCGCTTTTACATAAGTGATGGTTTTGTCGTAATCCTTTTTGAGGAAATAAATTTGTGAAACATAATAAGGAATTACGCTCGAATACAATTTTGAATCTTCAATGCCAGTAAAGCTTTTGAGCGCTTCATTATATTCTTTTTTGTAGAAACAAATGAAGGCATAGTAATAGTTGGCAGGGTAGAAATACTTTTCTTTAATGTCTTTTATTTCTTTGAAAAGCGGTTTGGCTTCATCAAATTTTTTCTTGGTAAAATAGCTGTATGCTAAATCGAATTTAAACTCAACTCGTTGAGAAGAACTCAAATCGCTAGCATCAACTTTTTTAAGCCAGTCAATAGCTTCTGTGTATTTATTGTTCTGGAAATAGTATTTACCTAAGTAGAAATAAATTAGTTTCCGCTTATCCGTTTCATGATATTTTTTAAAATAATTGTTGAGTAGCTGTTCTGCATCTTTATCGTTTACTTCTTCAGCACAAGCTGCTATATAAAACTCCAGATTCTGCATCATCACTGTGTTTTTATTATCTAGTGCAGATGGAGTAACGTTATAAATTTCTTCAAAACGCTGACGGGCAGCCAAGAAATTTCGCTCGTCAAATAATTCTAAACCTGTTTTGTATGCTTTTTTAGAATCCGTGTAAACGGCAGTTCTTTGTGCATTCGATACATTCGAAAGAAAACACAGAATCGTGAATATAGTTATTGATAGTTTTTGCATGTAAGATGGTACCAGTTGGTGGAGTATTATTTTTCTTCATACAAATTTAGTTTATCATCAGGTTTATAATTGGAAAGAAGTTTAAAGAGTTTCCACAGAATAAAATGCTTGTCTATTATTCAAAACGGAAACACCTTTGCATTTAGTATGTATTTTAGTAATAAATAAAATTTGGCTTTCATTCGGCATTGATAATTCCTCATTCAGCATTATAAATTACCTTTGTGCTATGCCGAAAAAAGACAAAGCAGGGAAGAGTAAATTTATTCCCTCACAAAAAAACAAACTCACCAAGAAAACAGAACCTAAAGCAGACCTTTCCTATTTGGTGTTACAAACTATTCGTAAGCTGGGAAAAGAAGCTAGTCTTAAAACAGTTTATCCTCCTTTATTAAAGCACCTTACACAAGAGCAAATAGTACGAGCCTTACATCGTTTAGAAACACAGGATAAAATTACCATTAAAGAAAGAGGTAAGATATTTTTAGTGCAATCTGGCGATGTTTCAGAGGAACTCTTTGGACATCATACCAAGGCTGGTTCTAAAGGAAAAGAATACGAAGGAATTGTAGATATTACAAAGACAGGTGCGGGTTACGTAATGGTAGATGGGCTTAGTAAAGATATTTATGTGCCTGGGAAATTTATAAAACGTGCACTAAAGGGAGATGCAGTAAGGGTGCGGGTACACGACAATAAAAAAGGTAGACCTGAAGGTGAAATTCTACAAATACTAAAGCGCTCTCAGGAAAGTTTTGTAGGTAGTATAGAGGTGTTCGATAAGTTTGCTTTTTTCAAACCCGATGAACGAAGTTTACGCACTGATTTTTTTATTCCATTAGAGCGATTGGCTGGTGCTAAAGACAAAGACCGAGCTATAGCACGTGTAACGGATTGGAATGATAAAGGGAAAAATCCTGTGGCAGAAATTGCAGAAGTGCTCGACCCAAATGCACGCGATAACGACCGCGATATGAAACTAATTTTGATTCAAGCGGGCTTCCATACTGAGTTTCCTCATGCTGCTATTGAAGAGTTGAATAAAATTCCCGATGCCATTCCTGCTGCTGAAATAGCTAAGCGATTGGATTATAGAAAGATTCTCACATTTACCATAGACCCTATAGATGCCAAAGATTTTGATGATGCTATTTCTTACCGAAAACTGGAAAATGGAAACCATGAAATAGGTGTTCATATTGCAGATGTGAGTCACTATATCAAGGCGGGTTCTGTATTAGATGTAGAGGCTGAAAGGCGTGCTACCTCTGTATATTTGCCCGATAGAGTTTGTCCCATGTTGCCGGAAAGACTTTCTAATTTCTTGTGTTCGCTCCGACCAAATGAAGACAAATTGACTTTCTCTGCCATTTTTGAAATGGATGAAAAATTTGAAATTATAAATACAACAATTGCTAAAACAGTTATACACTCTGCAAGAAGATATGCTTATGAAGATGTGCAAGAAATTTTAGAAACAGGTAAAGGTGATAATGCTGAGGTATTGCTATTGCTCAATCGTATAGCAAAAACAATTCGAGCGAAGCGTTTTAAAAATGGAGCTATTGGTTTTGAAAAAGAAGAAGTGCGATTTCAATTAGATGAAAAGGGAAAACCATTAGGCTTGGTGATTAAAGTTCGAAAAGATGCCCATTTGCTGATAGAAGATTTTATGCTTTTAGCCAATGAAACGGTAGCGAAGTTTGGTTCTAAATTGAAGCTAAGCAAACATCCAACCCCTTTTGTTTACAGAGTTCACGATAAACCCGATGAAACCAAGTTAGCCATCTTTGCCTTGATGGGTAAGCGTTTTGGGTATAGTTTACAATTTGATTCGCCTAAAGAAGTAGCACCTAAGCTAAATGACTTATTGAAGAAAATAGAAGGTAAGCCAGAGCAAAATATTCTTGAGAATCTGGCCATTCGTTCTATGGCTAAGGCAGAGTACACCACTAAAAATATAGGGCACTATGGCTTGGCAATGGATTTTTACACCCACTTTACTTCGCCTATTCGCAGATACCCCGATGTAATGGTCCACCGCTTGGTATATGAAGCATTGTCTGATACGCCTCATCTTTTAGACAAAGAAACCTTAGAAGCCTACTGCAAAAACAGTTCACTTATGGAGCGCAAAGCCAATGATGCAGAGCGGGAAGCGGTGCGCTACAAGCAGGTAGAGTTTTTGATGGATAAAGTGGGAGAGGAGTTTGATGGTATAATTGTAGGGGTAATAGCTCGTGGTTTTTTTGTAGAAATGGTAGCTAATAAATGTGAAGGAATGGTATCTACCGAAAGCTTGGGTTATGAAGATTTTGTGTACGATGAAACCCGCGTAACCCTTACAGGGCGAAGTACAGGAAGGATTTTCAGACTGGGAGATGCGGTGAAAGTACAACTCGTTCGGGCAGATTTAGCACAACGAAGAATAGATTTGGAATTGGTAGCTCCTGTTGCTAAAATATAGAATTGTCACAGTTTTGTCATAAATAAAAGAACATTATAATAAACTTATCCAAGTGTCGTTTTGTTACCACTATTCATATTTTTAATTGTTCAAAACCTTAACATAAAAAAACAGTACAAAAATTTTGAATAGTAAAAAGAACGTCTATTTTTGGAACTCTCAAAAAATCTTAAACACTCTAAACATTTAAAAACAAAAACAGAACAACTATGGCACAAGCACCAGCTAAGAAAAAGGGATTCGACTTTAGTATTTTAGTGATTCCCGTTGCATTTGTAGTAGCACTTATCTTTTACAAATTCGTATGTGGCGATGCATCACGCTTTGATGCAAAAGGCGACCCTAAACCGGGAGACTTTTTGGCACTCATTTATAAAGGAGGGTTCATTGTACCTCTTTTGTTTACTATGTTGTTAACAGTAATTACTTTTTCTATTGAGCGCTTTTTGACTATTAACAAAGCTCAAGGAACTGGCTCTATTGAAACTTTCTTACAAAAAATCAAAACATCTTTGGCTGGAGGCGATTTGAATGCTGCAGTTGCTGAATGTAACAAACAAAAAGGTTCTGTAGCGAACGTGGTTTTATCTGGTTTGCACAAATACCAAGAAATGGAAAAAAATGCTGACTTAGAAGGCGAAAAGAAAGTATTGGCTATTCAACAAGAAATTGAAGAAGCTACTTCTTTAGAGTTACCTATGTTACAAGAAAATCTTCCAGTAATAGCGACTATCGCATCAGTAGGTACATTGGTAGCCTTGTTAGGAACAGTAATCGGTATGATTAAATCTTTTGCAGCTCTTGCTAGCTCTGGTACTCCAGATCCATCGGCACTTTCTGCAGGTATCTCAGAAGCTCTTGTAAACACAGCTATTGGTATCGGTACTTCTGCCTTGGCAATTATTGCTTACAGCTTTTTCACAAGCCGTATTGATAAATTGACTTACGCAATCGATGAAATCGGTTTCAGTATTGCTCAAACTTTTGCAAGTCGTAGAAAATAATTTAGATTTTTTAATCAACTAAAGCATTAAAAATGCCTAAAGTAAAAATCCCAAGAAAAAGTACTTCTGTGGATATGACTGCCATGTGTGACGTGTCGTTTCTACTGCTTACTTTCTTTATCTTGACCTCCAAATTTAAACCTACGGAACCAGTGATGATAGATATGCCATCTTCTCGTTCTGAAATTACGGTACCAGATGTTATTAAGATTTCAGTAGATAAAGACGGGAAAGCATACCTTAATTATCCTTCTTCTACTATAAGATTGGGTGCATTGGATAACATGGTGGAAAGATATGGAGATCGCTACCCTTTTTTAAAGGGATTAAGTGAGTCTCAAAGAAATCAATTTGCATTGATTGAAACCATGGGCTCTCCTGCTGAAGCACTTCCTGAAGCATTGAAGCTAAGCGGACCAGATTACAAAAACTTTAAATTAACCGGTATTCCTATGGATTCTACCGATAATCAGTTAGGTGATTGGGTAATGGCTGGAAGATATGCTAACCCTAAGTTAAGAATAGCTATTAAGGGAGATAAAAATTCGGATGTAAAAGCGATTCAGCAAGTAATTAAAGTTTTAACAGAAAAGGATATTCATACTTTTAATTTGATTACCACATTGGAGCAACCAAGTGGTGGAGCTAAATAAGTTTTTAACTAATTCGATAAACAAAATAAACCATGGCAGAAATAGATAGTTCGTCCTCGGGAGGGCATCATGGAGATGGGAAGGTAAGAGCAAAAAAATTATCTACTCGGGTAGACCTTACACCCATGGTAGATTTAGCCTTTTTGTTGATTACATTTTTCATGCTTACCACTACACTCAACAAACCAAAGGCAATGGATTTAAACATGCCTAAGAAGTTGGATGATAAAAAAATTGATGTAAAAGAAAGTCAAGTTATAAGTGTATTGCTAGCAAAAGACGATGCTATTTGGTATTACGAAACGGCTGAAGGTAAGATTACAGACATGAAGCCTACTAATTACGCTCCAGACGGTGTTAGAGAAGTAATTTACAAGAAACAAAGAAGAGTGGAAAAGGAGTGGGGTGATAAAGAAAAAACAATTGTATTGATTAAAATGGCGGAAGGTGCCAAGTACAAAAACATGGTAGATATATTGGATGAAATGGATATTACCAAAACTAAAATCTATGCTATTCAAGATATTGATCCTTTGGAACAAGAAACCATAGATAACGGTGGTAAAGTGAAGGCGTTATAATTGATTTATGGAATTTATTAAGTTGTGCATCTTTAAAGCATAATTAAAAGAATGGAACAAACATCATCATCATTTTTAGGTTGGTCATTTGACGATATAGTTTTCTATATGCGTAACAAAGACTATGGTGCGTATGACTTACGTAACCAAACCAAGAAAAATTCAGGGATAGGACTTGTAATAGCCGTAAGTGCTACTTTAGTTTTTATAGGTCTAACCTTTGTGGATTTTTCCTTTTTAAAACCAAAGGCAGATGAAGTTACTGTAGAAACTACAGTAACATTGGCTGAGCCACCACCTTTGAATAACGAACCTCCACCTCCACCACCACCGCCCCCGCCACCACCACAAAGACCTACTGTTAAGTTCTTGGAAATGGTAGTGAAGAAAGATGAAGAGGTGCGCCAAGAGGAAGAACCAGTTAAGGTAGAAGAAATTAAAAATCAGCAAATTTCGGATGAAAACCGCAAAGGAGACGAAAATGCAGATCCTGTAATTAAGGAGCCAGTAATAGATGCTGCACCAATAGTAGAGAACAAAGTATTTACAATTGTGGAGCAAATGCCCGAGTTTCCAGGAGGAGAGGGGGAATTGTTCAAATTTATACAACAAAATATTCAATACCCTGCTATGGAACGCGATAACGATGTACAAGGTCGTGTAATTGTAGGATTTGTAGTAAATGAAGATGGGGGGGTATCTGATGTAGCAGTAAAGAAGGGAGTTAGTTCTGGGTTAGATAAAGAAGCCATTAGAGTGGTGAAATTACTTCCTAAATTTAAACCTGGTAAGCAACAAGGAAAGGCTGTGAAAGTAGCTTATGTATTGCCGATCATGTTCAAACTTCAATAATTTAGTATTGCAAAATTTTTAATTGAAATCACAATTGTTCTTTATGAATGATTGTGATTTTTTGTTTTCTGTAATTTAGAAGCGAACGAATCTATCATTGTCTTTAAAAAGTCATACATGCATAAACTCATGAATCAACCAATACTACTTTTAAAGTTTGTGATTGGTTTATTATATATAGCTCTAGCGGTTTATATTTATCTTAATCAAAGTATTATTAGCTTTATTCAGAATAGCTATCGCCCAGTGTTTTGTTTGGTACTAGCTCTGTATGGAGCTTTTCGATTATATCGTTTTTATGTAGAATTAAAAGAAGAAGCGTAATCTCATGAAAAAAACATTTCAATTATTTTTTTTGATTGCGCTATTGAGTTTTTCATCTTGCAAAAACAAGAATATTCACGAAGCCTCCATAGAAGATATAAATAAAGGAAACATTACCATCCTATGCGATGAGTCATTCCAATATTTAATGGATCAAGAAGTTAGATGTTATGAAAATATTTTCTCGAATGCCCACATTCAAATGAAGTATTTGCCGGAGGGCGAAATTTTTAAATCTCTAGTGAAAGATAGTTTTGTGACTGCTGTGATTGCCAGAAAACTAACGGAAGCAGAAGATAAAATGCTTACCAATAGAGTTAACCTAAGACCAAAACAACACGTTTTTGCAAGAGACGCAGTAGCAATATTAGCGAATACTTCTTTTAAAGATTCCATAATTTCTTATGAAACACTGAAACAATTATTTTCAAACAATACAGCACAAATTCCTCTTGTTTTTGATAACAAGCAATCTGGAATTGTCAACTATATGTTTAACCTAAATACACAGAAGAATTTGAAAGGAGCTTTTGCATTAAACTCTACAGATGAGGTAATAGATTATCTACAAAAAGATGATAAAGCACTTGGGTTTGTTTCTTTTGCAGAGATTAGCGATAGAGATGTAGTAAAGGTGCGTGAATTGCTAAAGAAAGTTAAGTTAATTTCCATTTCTCAAAAGGATTCTACAGGTAAAACTATTGTCAGTACAGCATCTCAGAGCGATATAGCTACAAAAGAGTATCCTTTACAACGACCATTGAATTATATCTTATATAATGAAAAAGAAAGACTCGGCACGGGCTTTGTAAATTTCCTATTCATGGAACGATCGGAAAGAATAATTGTAAAATCAGGATTGATTCCATCCATAATGCCAGAGCGTCTTGTCACGGTGAATACGAATGGCTTAAGTGGAAAATAAATTTTATCATTGCAAACTTAAAAACAGAATAAGAATGAAAACGATTAAACTATTTGCAGCCTCTATTTTTGTAGCTTCAACTGTATTGGGTCAAACTCTTGAGCAGGCTCGCTATGATTTGGATAATGAAAATTATTTTAAAGCTAAAAATCAGTTGCGCAAATTATTGAGTGACGGAACTGCTGATAAGAATCAAGTAGCGTATTATTTGGGAAATGTTTATCTAAAAACGGATGAGCCTGATTCAGCTAAAATATTTTACAGCATGTTGGGGGCTGATAGTAAAACTGCTTATGGTTACCTGGCTAATGGAAGATTAGCGCTCTTGAATAATGATAAAGCTACTGCTAAAACATTATTTGAAAAGGCTGCCATAGCATCTAAAATGAAAAGTTCTGAGGTTTTATATCAAATAGGGAATGCTTGGTTTAAACCTACTACCACAGATATCAATGAAGCTATTTCCAATTTTGAACAAGCATTTAAATTAGATGCTAAGAATAGCACCAACATGTTGGAGTTGGGTGATGCTTACCTTGAAAATAACGAAGGTGGTAAAGCAATGAGTAAATACGAAAGTGCTGCAGAAGTAAATGCAAAGCTTACACTTGCTTTTATTAAAATTGGTCGTTTAAACTTGCGGGCAAGAACGTATGATGACGCTATTTCTGCTTACAACAAAGCTATTGCACTAGAGCCTGATAATGCTATTGCTCATAAAGAGTTAGGGGAAACCTATTATTTGAGTAAAAAGTACGACAAAGCAAAGCCTGAATTTAAAAGATACATTGAATTGAATCAGGACGATGCGGATGCAAAGACAAAATTTTTGACCTTCTTATTTCAAATTAAGGAATATGAGCAATGTGCTACGGAGGCTGCTAGTATGATAACTACAGACCCTAAAAACTATGTAATTTTACGTGCACTTATGTATTCTAACAGTGAGTTGAAAAGATATAAGGAGGGGTATGAGTTTTCTAAGAAATTCTGGGAAAATGCTCCTGAGAAAAAAGTAAAACCTTTAGACTTTAAAATTTCTGCTCAACTGGCAGCTCAAGTAGGAGATACCGTACAAGCAGTTAAATACTTTACTACAGCTTTATCAACAGATTCTTCTAATGGAGATTTACGCTCTGATTATGCCAAAGTATTGTTTCAATCGAAGCGGTATGCAGAAGCTGTAACTCAATACAGCGATAAGATTGGTAAATTTGGAGGTACTTCTTTAGACTTTTATTATTTAGGTAGATCGCATTTTGGTGCTGCCAATTATGCAGCAGCAGACACAGCTTTTACAGTATTTGTAACAAAGAACCCAACATCACCTGACGGATATATTTGGAGAGCAAAATCAAATTCCAGAATTGACACTGAAATGAAAGCTGGAAGCGCGAAACCTTTTTATGAAAAATTCATTGAACTAGGTCAAGCAGATGCTCAAAAAAACAAAAGAAACTTATTAGAAGCCTATAATTATTTAGGAGCATATTACTTAAATGCAAAGGACGATGTAAGCGCCAAAGCTAATTTGGATAAAGCTTTGGAGCTAGATCCAGCAGATGCTATTGCATTGGAATTAAAGAAATCTTTGAAGTAATTTTTTGCTTCATCTAAATAAAAAGGCTGCCTCAAAAGGGCAGCCTTTTTATTTTAGACACGACAAAATTCTGACAAAACTATGACAATCGTTTTTATGTAAAAATGGTAGTGTTCGCGTTATACTGTAAAATTAAACAGTATGAAAACACAAACTAACTACATGGGTATGACCCTAACAGACATTATTTTTGACAACAGAAATAAGGCTTATGGCGCTTATGAACTTCGTCAGACTTACAACACTACCATTCTAAAAGCAATGGCTACTACCGTGCTTTTTGCATCCCTGCTTTTTATACTTCCAAAATTGTATGCGCATTTTTTTCCAGAAGTAGTAAAAGGGATTACGCAAATTGAAATAGCCCCCACGGATGTAACCAAGCTAATAAAGGATGTATTTGAAACGAGAAAAGTAGACCCTCCAAAACCAAGTGGAAGTAGCGATAAACCAACTGCGAAATTTGGCACCATGGCATCTGTAGAAGACAAAGATACACCTCTAGACAGCATAACTACTGTAGAGGATTTAAGAACCGCAGATGTGGGCGATAAATTTATCAAAGGCTCTGGTGAAAAAGATGGCACAGCCGGAAGTGGCGAAGGGAAAGAACAAGTAACGGAGAAAGCAGTTACGAATACCACTGAAATTTACAATGGGGCTACGGTAGAGGTAATGCCTGAGTTTCCAGGTGGAGAAGCAGCTTTAATGGAATTCTTACAAAAAAATGTAGTGTATCCTGAGAGAGAAAGAGATTTAGGAATAGAAGGGCAGGTAACTATGGGTTTCATTATTGATGAAAGGGGAAAAGTAATAGAGGCAAAACCTTTAAAGGGAGAGCGCGCAGGATTTAATGTTGAATCTATGCGAGTAGTAAATTTACTACCTAATTTTAAGCCCGGAATGCATGCTGGTAGACCTGTAAAGTTAAGATATGTGTTGAATATAAATTATCAGTTGAATTAGTTTTGGAAAGAATC
>JBGAVP010000014.1:0-94138 GCA_044228065.1 Chitinophagales bacterium
AGGAAGTAAGCGATTTTTATGTTAGGTTGTCGCTGAAGTCAAGAAAGCAATGGACGAAAGAGGTTTCGGAGTAGCATCTGCACCTCAAATCTGTGGAACCACGGTAAGTAAGGAATGACTCTCAGGATTACCACGAATAGCTCTATTACGAACTTGCTGAGTTTCACGGAGCAGAAGCAGCAATGCTCTATGTTTCCGGTTACCATGTAAACATCGGGGTGTATCAAACCTTAGCTGGAAAGAAGGACCTGATCATCTCAGACGAATTCAACCATGCCTCAATCATTGATGGCGTCTGACTCTCACATGCATGAAAAGTGATCTTCAAACATAATGACTTGGACCATTTAGAAAAGATCCTGAAAAAGAGCCAAGGAAAGTATGAAAAGATCTTTGTAGTCACAGAAGGCGTCTTTTCAATGGAAGGAGATATTCCTGACCTCTAAAGAGTTGTAAAAATATGCTGAAAATACAAAGCTTTCATAATAGTCGACGACTGTCATGGAGTTGGCGTTCTTGGCAAAACAGGCAGAGGAGCTCTAGAGCATTGCGGACTACGACCATGTGTGGCAGGCGGGTGTGGTGCTTACGGCTGTAAAGTCGGTAGGGGTAATGGGCGATGAAAGAACCTATGAAAATATGGTAGCCCTTCGTGCTGTAAATTCTACCGATGGTATGACAGCAGACTGGTGCCACTTACCGCATGAGTTTTTAGGAAAAGTATCCAACGAAATCATCAATAATGTGAAGGGTGTAAATCGGGTAGTTTATGATATTAGCTCAAAACCACCTGCTACTATTGAGTGGGAATAATTCATTTTTTTTATTTTGGCACAATAATTTCTGAAGCTATCAAAAAAACACCCTTGAAAAAAATACATTTCTCGCTTCTATTCCTTTTTATTCTTTTTAGCCATTTACAAATTACTGCTCAGTCTTCCGGTAAACTGAAAGGAGTAAAACTAGCAGACCCAGAGCGCTTAGGTGTGAAGGTTGAAAAATACAATGGAAAACCACTGGAGGATGCTCCGTATTCGGCTCCTGTTTCTACAAGCACTACTACTAAAGATTCATTAACTACCCCTACCCTATTAGACTCCAGCAATACGTTTAAAATTCCCGAAAAAGTAAAAATTGGAATCTTGCTTCCTTTTGAAGCAGATTATTCGCTCTCAAAAATATATAGCCTTACCAATGCCACGGAGCAAACAAAGTCTGGCTCTGTGAAACTGAGAGAAGTGAATAGAGAATCTATTGATTTTTATGAAGGTTTATTGTATGCATTAAGCACCAATTCTCCTTCTTATCAAGTAGAATTATTTACCTACGATACGCACAACAACGATTCTATTTTAGAAATAATTTTAAAGAACGATACTTTAAAAAATTGTCAGTTGATTCTAGGTCCTGCCACGGTTTCACAAGCTAAACTGGTAGCGAGTTTCTGTAAGAAAAATAAAATCATAAACATACAGCCTTTTGTTTCCTCCAAAACCATTACATCTGAAAACCCTTACTTAGTTCGCTTTGTACCTACTATAGATGCGCACCTAGATAAAATTTTTACGACCATAGTAGATTCTTTTTCTGATGCCAATGTGATTGTGTACAGTACCAAGAGAGAACGCGATTTGAGTGCTGCTAAATACATTGATACCTTGTTCTACAACTACAATCAAACCCACACCAAAAAAATCAAAAACTATTTCATTAATACGGGCGATACCACTAAGTCTGCTGCGCAAAAAAACATTGCTACCTATACTTCCACCCGTACCAGAAATGTTTTAGTATTTACGTCTTATGATGAGTCCTACATTAATCAAATGCTGCGTGGAATAAGTAAAGGGGAAATGATTGTTTTTGGTATGCCTACCTGGGTAGATGCTGAATTGATTCGCACCGATTATTTAAACAACTCTGAAGTGCACTTTACAGAGCCTTTTTATGCCGACTCTTTAGATAATCAAAACCGCAATTTCTGTAAATGGTATAATGTAGCCAACAACCATTTACCTTCTAAGGAATCGTATCTCGGCTATGATATTACCAATTACGTAACTCTTTTGATTACTAATTTTGGGCTGAATTTCACAACGGGAATGCTTACCAGACCTTATCAGGGATTAGGTTATAAGTTTGATATGACCAGAATTGTAAAGAACAAAAAAAATGGAGGAGAAGACAGCACCAATTATTATTCTAATAAAGGGCTTCATCTTTTTAAGATACAAGATTACAAGGTTGTAAACCTCAATTAATTCAGCTCACTCCATATCGGGTTATCTATTCCTTCTGCTCAGAAATTAGATAAAAAATAAATTGTTTTTATTTTTATTTAATCGAGTTCTATTTACCAATAAGTTACGCACTTTATTTTGTTCAAATCATTTTACAAATTCGTGTAACTTTAGTACATTTTTTTCGTTTAATTGCGTATAAAACCCCATCTGTATGAGATTAAAAGCTACCCTATTCCTAACTTTGTTTGCGAGCATTTTATACGCTCAGGTTCCTCAACAAATAAACTACCAAGCTGTTTTGCGAGATGCTGGAGGAACGGTAGTTCCTAATCAGCTTGTAAAAATAAGATATACCATTCACGATGGCTCTCCTTCGGGAACCGCTGAGTATATAGAAACGGACACTACTACTACCAATAAATTTGGTTTGTTTTCACTTCCCATTGGAGGAGGAACCGCGGTTTCTGGGAATTTTAGTACCATAAATTGGGCAAGTGGACTTAAATACTTACAGGTGGAATATTATCCAAATGGTGGCAGCACTTATTTTGATATGGGCACTACTCAGCTATTGAGTGTACCTTTTGCATTGTATGCAGGAAAAACTGCCAGTGGAGCTACGGGTGTTACAGGTGCTCAAGGACCTAAAGGAGATACGGGTGCTACGGGCAGCCAAGGCAATACTGGCGCTACAGGACCACAAGGAGCTACAGGCGTTCCAGGTCTTGTAGGACCAAGAGGTGCTTCAGGAAATGATGGCGCCCAAGGGATTCAGGGATTACAAGGGGTTCAGGGTCCATTAGGACCTACAGGCGCACAGGGTATTCAAGGATTACCTGGTACAACAGGGGCTATGGGAGCTACGGGTAGTCAAGGACCTACAGGTAATCAAGGACTTCAAGGAGTTACTGGAGTTACTGGAGCTGTAGGAGCTACGGGGGCTACAGGCGCAAAAGGAGCATCTGGAAATGATGGTGACAGATATAGTTCCTTCTCTTTAAATACGCTTTCCATTGGTTTAGGAACTCAAAACTTAACGGTTGAAACTGGTTTTTCTTATGCAGTTGGGCAAACCATTATTATTGCCAATTCAGCAACTAATAGAATGATAGGAACACTCATATCCTATAATAAGATTACAGGAGCAATGGTAGTAAATGTAGAAACTATTTTTGGATCTGGAACTTTCTCTAATTGGACAGTATCATTAAATGGTGCGGAAGGTCCTGCAGGACCAGATGGATTACAAGGACCTACAGGTGCTAATGGCGTAACAGGAGCAAATGGCGCAAATGGCGTAACAGGCGCAAATGGCGTAACAGGGCCGCAAGGACCACAAGGGCCGCAAGGATTACAAGGAACAAATGGACCTCAAGGTATACAAGGATTACAAGGACCTCAAGGAAGTATAGGACCTCAAGGACCACAGGGGGTTACAGGAAAAGATGGTGTACAGGGAGTTCAGGGCGACCAAGGACCAACAGGACCAGCAGGGCCTGCAGGAGCTACGGGAAGTCAAGGACCAACAGGCACTGCGGGAAGCCAAGGAGCAACAGGCGTAACAGGCGCTACGGGAGCAGGAACAACTGGAGCTACGGGGGCGACAGGAGCTACAGGCGCTATAGGATTAAAAGGAAACACAGGAGCTACGGGGGCTGGATCTACGGGTGCTACAGGGGCGACAGGAAGTCAAGGAGCGACAGGAAACACTGGGGCTACTGGCGCAACAGGTGCTGGAACTACTGGTGCTACAGGTGCTACAGGAAACACTGGGGCTACGGGGGCTACGGGAGCAGGAACTACGGGGGCTACGGGAGCAACCGGGGCGACAGGAAGTCAAGGAGCAACAGGAAACACTGGGGCTACAGGAGCAACTGGAATTGGAACTATAGGGGCTACGGGGGAAACTGGGGCTACAGGAAGTCAAGGAGCTACAGGAAACACTGGGGCTACGGGAGCTACTGGAGCAGGAACTACGGGGGCTACAGGAGAAACTGGCGCTACAGGAAGTCAAGGAGCTACAGGAAACACTGGGGCTACAGGAGCAACTGGTGCGGGAACTACGGGTGCAACTGGAGCAACTGGGAATACAGGTGCAACAGGAAGTACAGGAGTAACTGGAGCTACAGGTGCTGGAACTACAGGTGCTACGGGGGCTACAGGAGTTAAAGGGGCTACAGGGGCTACAGGAGTTAAAGGGGCCACAGGAAATACAGGTGCAACTGGTGCTGGAACTACAGGTGCAACTGGTGCAACTGGAGTTAAAGGAGCTACGGGAAGCACAGGAGCTACGGGTGCTACAGGAGCAGGAACTACGGGTGCTACAGGAGCAACGGGGGCTACGGGTAGTCAAGGAGCAACGGGAAGCACAGGGGTTACAGGAGCTACGGGAGCTGGAACTACGGGGGCTACTGGAGAAACAGGGGCTACTGGTAGTCAAGGAGCAACGGGAAACACAGGGGTTACAGGAGCTACGGGTGCTGGAACAACAGGGGCTACAGGAGCAACTGGTAGTCAAGGGGCAACGGGCGCTACAGGAGCTACGGGAGTAACAGGAGCTACGGGTGCTGGAACCACAGGTGCAACTGGGGCTACGGGTGTCAAAGGTGCTACGGGAGCAACAGGGGTAACTGGCGCAACAGGTGCAACAGGTGCAGGAACCACAGGTGCAACTGGGGCTACGGGTGTTAAAGGTGCTACGGGAGCAACAGGGGTAACTGGCGCTACAGGGGCAGGAACCACAGGTGCTACGGGCGCTACAGGGGCTACTGGCGTAAAAGGAGCTACGGGGGTTACTGGTGCCACTGGGGCTGGAACAACAGGCGCTACAGGTGCCACTGGGGTTACTGGTGCCACTGGTGCTGCTGGAGCAGGAGTGAGTGGTGGTACTGTAAATTATGTAGCAAAATTCAATTCTGCCAATACGGTTGCTATTTCTCAAATATTTGACAATGGAACGAGTGTAGGAGTAGGTACTGCTTCACCTGCTGCCGCAGCTAAATTAGAAGTAGCAGGTCAGGTAAAAATTACAGGAGGAACTCCAGGAGCAGGAAAAGTGCTTACATCAGATGCTGCAGGTCTAGCCACATGGCAAACTCCTTCAGGCGGTGGTGGTGGTTCTTCTGCAGGATTTGCAGCGCATAGATCCATTGGTGCACAACAAGGTTTCGCTTCTGGTGCAACCTTAATAGATGTGCAGTTAAAAACAGAAGAATTTGATGATGCCAATGCATATAACCCGGCTACAAGCACATTTACAGCGCCTTCAGCAGGTTTATATCATTTTGATCTTTCACTTACTTTTGGACCAAACTCAGTTAATTCGGATGTAATCATTGAACTTTATTCAGGAAGTAGTGCCATAGACTATACTGCACAATTCCCAACAACTAACTCAACTTTCAATCATCTTTCATTAAGTACAAATATTAAACTATCTGCTGGAGAGACAGTAAATGTACAGCTTACCAATAATGGTAGTTCTACCTTTACTATAAGTGCTTACGATATTGAAAATAGATTCTCAGGCTATAAAGTTTATTAATCATAAAGAGAATTAACTGGAAAGAGGGATGAGGAAACTTATCCCTCTTTTTATTTTCAACTAAACGAAATTTATACTAATACTTTTACACCACCTGTATTTATGGTGGTTACATAAGTATGAAAATCTATTCCTATTCTTTGATAAACCTGTTGAATAGCCTTCTCAACATTACTTGCTTCAGTTTCGTTTTTACTCAACATAAAAATAGATGGACCAGAGCCAGAAATACCGCCTCCCAGTGCTCCGGCTTCTTTACTCTTCAATTTAACTTCCTCAAAGCCTGGTATTAAAATACTTCTGACTGGTTCTACAATTACATCTTGTAAAGAGCGCCCTATTAAATCATAATCGCCTTGCATAAAACCAGCTACTAAAGCTGCAATATTTCCCCATTGAACAATGGCATCTTTTAATAAAAGTTGCTTTTTTAGAATAGAACGCGCATCCGAAGTTTTCACTTCTATTTGTGGATGAACAATGGTTACAAAAAGTGGAGGAAAAGTAATAGGAATTATATCCAATGGATTACCCGAGCGGATAATAGTAACTCCCCCATAAATACAGGGAGCAATGTTATCGGCATGACGTGCACCAGAAGCAATCTCTTCGCCATAAGTAGCAAAACGAACTAAGTCCATTTTAGAAAAACGATTCCCCAGCAAATGATTTACACCTACCACCACAGCAGCTGCACTGGCAGCACTAGAGCCAATACCGCTTCCGGGCTTTATTATTTTAGTGCTTTCAATTTCAAACCCAATCTCCTCTCCCATTTCTTTCATCATAGCTATTAAAGCACCACCAATAACATTTCGTTCAGGTTCGGTGGGAAGGTTATAATCATCTTTATTAATGATTTTTATCCCTTTTTCTGAAGTGATTCTTATAACCATTTTATCACAAGGATCATGGAGCGCAAAGCCCATAATATCAAAACCGCAGACTACATTGGCTACTGTTCCAGGAGCAAATACCGTTACTTCTTTCATCATTAAAATCTATTGTGTCAGTATTAAAATCAAACCTAATTATAATCTGGCAGCACGAATAATATCTGCAAAAACTCCCGATGCTGTTACATCTCCTCCTGCTCCTGCTCCCTTTATCACTAAGGGTTGTAATGGGTATCTATTGGTATAAAACAACACCACATTATCTTTTCCATACAAGTGAAACAAGTCATGTTCTTTAGGTATATGTTGTAAACCCACAGAGGCTTTTCCATTTTCTAGCGTAGCTACAAACTTAAGCTTACAATCTTTTTGAGATGCTGCTTCGAACAACGATTTGAAGTGAGCTTCTTCTTGCGCCATTGTGGAATAAAAATTAGCTACATCCCCTTGCATACAAACTTCTGGCATAAAAGAATTACATGCAATATCTTCCAATTCCATTTTTAAACCAGCCTCTCTGGAAAGAATTAAAATCTTTCGCATTACATCTATTCCACTTAAATCTAATCTAGGATCAGGTTCTGTAAAACCTTGATTTTGTGCCTCTCTCACTACTTCAGCAAAAGATACGGTGCCGTTGTAATTATTGAAAACAAAATTTAGAGTTCCTGAAAGCACAGCTTCCATTTTTTGGATGGTATCCCCACTTCTAATCAAATCATTCAGAGAGCCAATTACAGGTAATCCCGCACCTACATTGGTTTCAAAAAGGAATGAAGTATTAAACTCTCTGGCTAAATCTTTTAATTTTTCATATCGTTTAAAATTGGAAGAAGCTGCTATTTTATTGCAAGCTACTACAGCTATACTTTTTTCTAAAAGACTTTCATACAAGGCTGCCACACCAGCATCGGCAGTAATATCAATGAATATAGAATTTCGAAGATTCTTCTCAATAATTAAAGCCTTAAATTCTTCCAAAGTCATGAGCGGAGCATTGGTTAATTCAGTGTCCCACGATTTCAAATCTAGACCCTCTTCTTTCAGTAATACTTTTTTACTATTGGCAATAGCCACTACATTTATATTCAACTGAAGATGCTTTTGTAAATAATCTTGTTGCTGTAATAACTGAGAAAACAGCTTCCCTCCTACGTTTCCAGCACCCGCCACAAAAAGATTTACTTGCTTCAATACCGTTTCAAAAAACTCTTCATGCAATACGTTGATTGCTTTCTTTACATCTTTAGAAAGAATAACAGCTGAAATGTTTTTCTCTGAAGAACCTTGCTCTCTGCTGTGCAATTTCTAAAGAAAAAGCCTCATCTACCGCCAATTTAGCACGATTGGTATTTGCTGCATCTATAGCCACACAAATAGAGTGTTCCGAAGAACTTTGCGTAATCAGAATTACATTAATCTTTTCATTGGAGAGTGCTTCAAAAAGTCTTTTAGAAAACCCTGGAATACCTACCATACCGCTTCCTTCTAACCTCAGCAAAGAAATTTTGCCTATACTAGAAAGACCTTGCACTACATTTTTATTCTCCTCTATCTGGCTTTCAATCAAGGTTCCATAATCATTTGGAGCAAAAGTGTTTTTAATCCAAACAGGAATCTTCAAACTCATTACTGGCTGTATGGTAGGCGGATAAATAACTTTAGCCCCAAAATGAGATAGCTCCATAGCCTCATGATACGAAATATGTGGAATGGCCTTTACATTTTGAACCAATCTTGGATCTGCAGTCATCATACCGCTTACATCTGTCCAAATTTCTAAAGCCGAAGCTTGCACGGCTGCCGCAAAAATAGCTGCTGTATAATCAGAGCCTCCTCTTCCAAGTGTAGTCACTATTTGGGTTTCATCAGCAGCTATAAAACCTGGCACTAAAAAAACTTGTTTGGTAGATTGATTAATAAAATGGTGAATACATTTATTGGTAGCGTCAAAATTCACAGCAGCAGAACCATAGTTAGAATTGGTTACAATCAGACTGCGCGCATCTGTCCATTGTTGCGATAACCCCAAACTTTCCAATTTGAAAGAAATAATGATGGACGACATCAGTTCGCCAAAACTCATAATTCTATCTAGGGTTCTATCCGATAATTCACGCAATAAAAAAACACCTTCACAAATACTTTCCAATTCGTTACAATGACTCTTTATCTTACTAAGAATAGAACTTTGCTCGGAAACTGGAATTAATTCTTTTATTAATTGCAAATGTCTTTGTTCAATATTTTGCAAAAATTCTTTGTATTGTTCTTCTCCATTGGCAGCTGTTTTTCCCGCATGAATCAAGGCATCAGTAGTGCCACCTAATGCAGATACCACCACCACTAACTTTTCATTGCTCAAAGCATGCTTTACAATCTCAATTACCTTATTAATATTTTCTGCATTCGCTACAGATGTACCTCCAAATTTTAAAACTCTCATGTGTTCCTATTAAATTTCTAAAAGCGAATTACAAAGAACACATTTTTTTAGGACTGCAAAAGTATTGACTACACAATTTCCAGAAATACTAGAATGAAAGAGTTTTTTGAAAACTAAATCTTTTTACTTTAGCAAAGCACAAAAATATCCCAACTATGCAACCAGAATTTATAAAACTGACCCCTAATTATGCTCCATTTATAGCATTGATAGAGCTTAACAGACCAAAGGAACTAAATGCCTTAAACACGCAGCTGATGGGCGAAATAAGAGATGTACTGAAAGTTTTTGATGAAGATGAAAGTATTCGTGTTATTATTTTAACTGGAGGAGAAAGAGTTTTTGCAGCTGGGGCAGATATTAAACAAATGGCGGATGCTACTGCTATCAGTATGTTATCGAAAGATCAGTTTTCTACTTGGGATCAAATCAAGAAAACAAAGAAGCCTATTATAGCCGCAGTATCAGGTTTTGCCTTGGGTGGCGGTTGTGAACTAGCCATGACCTGCGATATGATAGTAGCCTCTGAAACTGCTCAATTTGGACAACCAGAAATAAATATAGGCACCATGCCAGGCGCAGGGGGTACACAGCGTTTAACACGTGCAGTAGGAAAAGCATTGGCTATGGAAATGGTACTCACCGGAAAATTCATTTCAGCGGAAGAAGCTTTTCAAGCAGGACTTGTCAATAAAATTGTACCTGTAGAAGTATTACTGAAAGAAAGTGTAAAACTAGCTTCCAGTATAGCTTCCAAATCACCAATCGCCACTCGCCTGGCTAAGGAAGCAGTAAACAAAGCCTTTGAAACTACACTGGATGAAGGACTGCAATTTGAGCGCAAGAACTTCTATTTAACCTTTGCTTCTGAAGACCAAAAAGAAGGAATGGCAGCATTTATTGAAAAAAGAAAAGCTGAGTTTAAGGGGAAATAAAATGAATACCATTTCCATTAAAAGTAAATCCTTTCAATTTGAACCGTTTTTAAATTGGGGGTTGTTTTTTTTGTATGCTACTTTCATTTCCATTCTTAGTTTATGCTATCACGAGCCTTGGCGCGATGAGGCTCAAATATGGCTTATAGTAGATAACCTCTCTTATTTTGATGTACTTAAGCAATTGCCATCTGAAGGGCATCCACCTTTGTGGTATTCGATGGTTTTTTTATTGGCAAAAATTGGGTTGCCTTATAAAAGCATGTTTGTTTTTCACACACTCATTGTTTTAGGGGTAGCCTATCTTTTCATTTTCAAAAGCCCTTTTCCTTGGTATTTTAAAATATCGACTTTATGTGGTTACTATTTCATTTTTGAATATGGAATTATAGCCCGAAATTATTCACTTGTAATTCTATTGCTATTTTCTATAGCTACTCTTTTTCCTAAACGATTTGAAAAACCATTTCTGTATTGCATATTAGCTGGATTACTGTGTACAACGCATGTATTGGCATTTAGTGCTGGTGGTATCCTACTTGTCTTTTATTTTATTGAATTATTGAAGGTGAAAAAAATTAGCGTTAGCTATTTATTTTCACTTTTCTTAGGTTCCGTACCATTGTTTTGGGTGCTATTTCTACTTTTTGAAGCAGGTATGAAAAGAAACTACAATTATGATATAACGAACCATTACGAACAAATTCTTCTAACCATTAATTCTGCATTTAGTACAAATCAAACACCTGAATTGTTTTATAGTTTCTTTTTGGTTGTGATAATTGTATTACTTATTAATAAACCTTTTTCAGCATTTTTTATGATCCTAAATACTGTAGCATTTTTATGGCTTGTAGCTTTTAAATATGCCGGGGACAATAGACATCATGGATTACTATTTATTTTTACACTTTTCGCGATTTGGATAACTTATTCTCAAAAATCACTTTTCAAAAAAAAACCTTTTGAAAACATCCACAAATTTATTTGCATTCTCTTATTGATACCCATTTTTTCTCAAGTAACTTTTGGTTATGAAATGGTCCAAAAAGAAATAAATGGACCATTTTCAAATTCTAAAGAAGTTGCTGAATTTATGGTTGCAAATAATTTGCAAAGTAAATTTATAATTGGTTCTCGGTCGTATGCTGCTTCTTCTGTATTAGTTTATTTTCCACAGAAAAAAATATGGTATCCTGATATTAGAAGACTAGGGACTTACATTACTTTCGATACCAATTACTCTTCATTAAATAAAATGTTAGATGTTAACAGAGTTGCATTTTTAGCAGATTCAATTTTTCCGTATAATAAGAATTTACTTTTGTTATTAAATGCTGAATTAGATAATAGAAAATCAAATGAAAAATGGCAACTTATTCACCAAAGCAAAAATATCTCAATTAAAACAGACGAATACTATTATTTATATACAAAGAATTGAGTACTTAATATTTAAAAATAATAACTTGTAAAAAATAGTTTGCTTTCGCAATATCAAATTTTAATTTTAAAACAAACAATACCACCTTATGAAAAAACTAATCCTATCCACTATTTGTGTTTTTATACTCTCCTTTGCTTTTGCACAAAATGAAAATGAAGTCACTTGGTTTGGAGTTGATTTTTCAAAAGCAAAGTTTATAGGCTCAGCAGGATTTAGCGACCCTTCTAAAATTCAGAGCTACTATTTGAATGAATGGAACTCCATTATAGTAAACGAAAAAGACAAATACAGCATTTCAAAATATTATGTAAAACCTACCGTAAATATCAATTTGGACATAGCTAAAGAAAGAAATAACAAAGTAGTAGCAAGCACCTTAGTTACAGACAATACCTACACGCTCCCACAAGCAGATGCAGAAGCCGTTGTAAAAAAATATAAAGGAAAAGGAACTGGACAAGGGTTGGTTTTTGTAGTAGAAACTTTTAGTAAAACCACCGAAGAAGCTAGTGTGTATGTAGCTCTTTTCGACATCTCTACTGGTAAAATAATTTCCATAAAAAAACAAACTGGAAAACCATCAGGCTTTGGTTTTAGAAATTACTGGCTAGGTGCCATTATGCAAATAATGAAAAAAGGGCTGTAGTTAACCAACTGTTTTTTTAGAATAAAATAACTCATTCTTCATTCATTCGAAGTTTCATGGACTCAAAAATTTCGATTCGCAAAATTGAAGTTTCAGACAATATTGCCATAGCAAAAATTATTCGCAATGCTTTATTAGAATTTGGAGCTGCTAAGCCCGGGACTGTCTATTTTGATAACTCTACAGATTCGCTTTTTGAATTATTTCAAGAACAAAATGCAGTGTATTTTATTGCAGAAGAAAATGGTCATGTAATTGGTGGTGGTGGTATTTTCCCTACAAAAGGTTTGCCATCAAATACTTGTGAATTAGTAAAAATGTACCTTCATCCAAAATACAGAGGGAAAGGAATAGGGAGAATACTTAGAGAGGAATGTATCTCGTTTGCTAAAAGCAAATCATTTGAAAACATCTATTTAGAAACTATGCCCGAGTTAATAGCAGCACTAAAAGTTTATGAGAAACTAGGCTTTCAGTACTTATCCAAACCTATGGGTAGTAGTGGACACTTCGGATGTGATTTATGGATGCTGAAAAAATTATAGTGCTATACTAGCATTACTTTTTTAAGCCCCATCTTGTCATCAATGCATTAAAAACACATAAGCCTGCAGCTACAAAGAGGCTGATGTATCCGCCAACTTCTGCTAAAGAGAACTCTCCCTTCCATAGAAGATTTATTTTCTTAAAATGGAAAAATGCATCTTCTAAAAAGAAATTATCAAGCACGGCAAACGTAGCATAGATGAGGAATGTAAGCAAATAGAAATGCCAAGATATCTTTTTAGAAACCTGAGAGTGTAAATTTGAAATGACCATAAGCACTATAAATCCCAGATTGAGAAAATAAACCAACATGGACTCATAATCTTCAAATGCATGAGCCATGTCTTCTGCCATTCCTACTTCATGAAATGATTTAATAGCCTTATAGCTTAAAAAACTGCAGATTACAATTCCAATACTAGCACAGATTAAAAACAAGCGCGCAAACCTAGCAGGGGCTATATTTAGCATCTGTACATTCGTAAATGAGCGCTTATAAATAGTCCCCATCATAATACCGATGAGAGCAATAATTATATATGTAAAAAAGGATAACAATTTCTTTCTTCTTAAAATTAAATTCGGTTAATCATCTGCTCTATCTATCAATCCTTGAGGTAATTGCTTGGTAGCTTTCAATCCTAATTTACGCATATTCTCAGCACGTTTTACCAAATTCCCCTTTCCATCTATCAATTTATTCATAGCCTCTCCGTAAGTCTTTTTACTATCGTCCATGTGTTTACCTACCTTAATCATATCTTCAGCAAAGGCCACAAACTTATCATACAAATCAGCTCCTTGTTGAGCTATTTCCAACGAATTCTTATTCTGATACTCTTGCTTCCAAACATTAGCTATAGTGCGAAGTGTAGCTAATAAAGTAGCAGGGCTTACCAGCACTACATTCTTATCAAAAGCATCTGTAAACAAATCGTTATCGTGACTTACCGCCAATGAAAAAGCGGGCTCAATAGGTACAAATAACAGCACAAAATCGGGCGAATTGATACCATATAAATTTTGGTAGTTCTTACCGCTTAAACCTTTAACGTGTGCTCTAAGTGAATTAATATGTTCTCTTAAAAAAACTTCTTGCAATGCATTATCTGCATCATCAGTACTTACATACTTTTCATAGGCTACTAAACTCACTTTAGAGTCTACAATGATGTTTTTATTATCAGGCAATCGTACCACCACATCGGGTTGTAAACGAGTACCATCTTCAGTTGTAAAACTTTGTTGCACATCGTATTCCCTACCTTTTGTAAGACCAGAACGCTCCAAAACTTTTTCCAAAATCATTTCCCCCCAATTACCCTGCTTCTTAGAATCCCCCTTTAATGCTTTAGTGAGATTCAGCGCCTCTTCACTCATGCGCTTATTCATCTCGGCCATAGTTCGGAGTTGCTCTTTCAATGCACTTCTCTCCTTCTCAGACTCTAAATGCGTATCGTTAACACGCTTCTCAAAATGCTGTATTCTATCTTTCAGAGGGTTCAAGATATTACCCAACTTCTCTTCGTTTTGCTCGGAAAATTTCTTGCTCTTCTCATCAAAAATTCTATTGGCAAGGTTTTCAAACTCTTTTGAAAACTTAGTTTGCAACTCTTCCATTTGAAGTTTCTGCTCTCCTAATTTCGCTATTAAGTTTTCGTTTTCATTTTTCACAGAGGAAAATTGCCCTACCAGATTTTCAGATTTCATTCTTTCAGAACTGAGTTCTTTCTTTAATTCTTCAGCTGCTTGTTCTAGATTCTTAACTCTATCTTCTGCTATAGCACTGCCACTCTCCGCCTTCGATTTGAATAGTAAATATCCAATCAAAAAGCCCAAGGCTAGTCCAACCACTAAAAACACAATTTGCAGTGCCATAATTTTTTACAAGGGTTACGAAATTAAAAATACTTTTGAGAAATACACTTTGCTAAACAGCTTGCCCCAAAATGTGTTCTATTGCTTTTAACCTTAGGATAATTATTTTTGAAGATGATTTCTAAAGATATTTTTGAAAACACCACCATTGCATTTGCCGCCAAAACCAATGCGGAACTACATAAAGCCAAATTTCTATTCTCCCTTTTTGGGAACAATACGTTAGTTAGTTTAGGAAGTTCATTTACCAACTTGGCTCTGGCGGTAGGTTTACCCGTTTCTCCTTTATTTAAAATATCTGTTTACAATCATTTTTGCGGTGGCGAAACTTTTAATGAATGTAAAAAAACCATTAAAAAACTGCGAGAGAGCAATGTACTTTCTATGCTCAATTATGGAGTAGAACTAAAAGAAACAGAAGCTGATTTCGACAGAACTATGGAGAAAAATCTGGAAGCTTTAGAGTTTGCAGGTAATAACAAAGATGTGAAAGTGTTGTGCGTAAAAATTACTGGTTTCGGGCGTTTTGGCCTATTTGAAAAAATACAGTCTAAAGAAAACTTAACGAAAGAAGAAAAGGTAGAATTTGAAAGAGTTCGAAAACGATTTCACAAATTATGCGCTTGTGCTCATAAAAACAAGGTTCAACTCTATGTAGATGCAGAAGAATCTTGGATACAAGATCCATTAGATGCTTTGGTAGATGAAATGATGGAAGAGTTTAATAAAGAGGATGCAATCGTGTTCAATACTTTTCAATTTTATAGATGGGATCGCTTGGCATATCTCGAAAAAAGATTAGTAATCAGCCAAGAAAAGAAATTCATTTTAGGGGCAAAAATTGTGAGAGGTGCCTACATGGAGAAAGAGCGAAAACGCGCACTAGATATGGGATATACATCGCCCATTCACAAAAACAAAAAAGCTGTAGATGAAGATTTTAATACTGGTATGAATTTATGTTTAGAAAATCTCAATAACATTTCAGTGTGTATAGCATCGCAAAGCGAAGCCTCTAATTTATTGGCAATTCAAAAAATTGATAAACTAAACATTGACCGTAAACATCCCCATATTTTATTCTCACAACTTTATGGAATGGGCGATAACATTACATTTAACCTTGCTCACTTGGGATTTAATGCTTGTAAGTATTTACCTTATGGCCCAGTAAAAGATGTGATACCATACTTGATAAGAAGAGCACAAGAAAACACTTCTGTTTCTGGTCAAATGGGCAGGGAGTTAAAACTAGTAGTTGCTGAATTAAAAAGAAGAAAAAGTTAAGTTATTCGTAATTCAAATATTTTTACTTTCACCATTCAAATAATTTTATGCCAAAAATAGATACCGCACTTACTCGCATGTTAGGGATAGAATACCCTATAATAATGGCTCCTATGTTTTTAGTTTCCAATACCACTATGGTGATAGAAGCTGCTAAAGCTGGTATTACGGGGGCTATTCCTGCATTAAATTACAGAACGGATGACGATTTTCGTAAGGCATTGGAAGAAATAAAAAAAGCAACTGATAAACCTTTTGGAATTAATTTAATTGCCAATCAATCTAACATTCGCTTAGAAGAACAATTAAAAACTTGTGTAGATTTTGAAGTTCCTTTTATAATTACATCCCTAGGTAGCCCACAACTTATCATTGATGCATGCAAAAAAAAGGGGGCAAAAGTTTTCTGTGATGTAGTAGATTTAACCTTTGCACAAAAAGTAGAAGCCATGGGTGCTGATGCTGTAATAGCAGTCAATAATTTAGCAGGCGGTCATGCAGGAAATCTTTCTCCCGAAGAAATTATTACCCTCTTAAAAAACAACTGTAAAATACCAGTTATTTCCGCAGGAGGAGTTGGGAATGGAAAAGATTTAAAAAAGATGTTGGACTTAGGTGCGTGTGGAGTTTCAGTGGGCAGTCCTTTTATAGCATCCATAGAGGCTCCAGTATCTCATGAATATAAGCAAGCTTGTGTAGATTATAAGGCTAAAGACATTGTAAGAACAACTAAGCTTTCTGGCACCCCATGTACTGTTATCAATACCCCTTATGTTCAGAAAGAAGGTTTAGAGCAAAATTGGTTTGAAAAAATGCTTTCCAAAAACAAGAGCATTAAGAAATATGTAAAAATGTTGACGTTCTATAAAGGCATGAAAATGCTTGAAAAAGCAGCTTTTTCCGCTAGCTATCAAACATACTGGTGTGCCGGAAAATCTATAGAAGATGTTCATTCGATTCGTCCTATCACTAAAATAGTTGAAGACCTTGTAGCTGATTACCAATAAGTCAACTCCTTTAATAAAAAAAGCCCCAATTTTTTGGGGCTTTTTTTATTAAAACGTGTACAGAATCTTTTAAAATCTTACTGGAACTGTATAATCTATTGATGGTTTTTTATCAAACTTTTTTCCCATAAAAATCACTTTTGTTTTTGGAGATTTTGATTTGTGCTTGTTTTCAGAAGCAGATTGAATAATAGTAATCTCATCATTCAAAGAAGTAGGATTACTCATCAATTTCAAAGAAAACATAGGAATGCTTCCCATATCCACACTGTTATCAGTTGGAGTCACTATTTCGTTATTCTGTGCTACCTTTAACTCCTCTTTTGTGTCTTGTTCATTGCTAACAATGGGAGTAATTTCTGTTACAGGTGCATCTTTACTAGTTGCAACTGTACTCTTAGCATTCACTAAAGTGCTTTTTGTCTCAGCAATAATTGCAGGTTTTTCTGAAACAGAAACAACATCCATTTTATTCTCTGAAGAAGAAGGTGTAGCAGTAGTTGTAGCAATAGAAGATGTAGAAGTTATTTCATTCGTTTGATTTTGTGACATAAATAATCCAGCTCCCAAAGAGATAACAATGGCAGCTGCAGCAGCTACTTTCCAATTTCTCCAAATAGGAATAATAGTAGGTTTTGCAGCACTTGCAGTGGTAAATTCTTGTTGATTTAATTCAGCAGAAATTTTACCCCATAAAGCATGCGGTACTTCGGGTTCAAAACCCGTAAGCTTCTCTCGAACAGCACTTTCAAAGCGCTCATTCATTTCGTCAATTTGATTCTGGTTCATTTCCATATTTTCTCTTTTATAATTATTCAGTATAATACTCATTCCATTTATAATGCTGCCTTTTCATTTTCATCAAGAGGTATTTTCACCCCCATTAAATCGGCTACTTTCTTTTGTAGTAAATAACGTGCTCTGGCAAGCTGTGACTTAGATGTACCTTCCGAAATATTCAACAATTCTGCTATCTCTTTATGAGAATACCCTTCCATTACATACAGGTTAAAAATGGTACGATAGCCCGTAGATAAAGTTTGAATCATTTTCACTAAATCTTCTTTCATTAATTTCTGCAATGCATTGTCTTCATAGTATTCATAATGCAATACTTCAGTCTCAGCCACTACATACATATTCGACTTCTTACGAAAATGCTCTATGCATGTATTTACAAAAATCCTTCTAACCCATCCTTCAAAAGAACCCTCTCCTCTAAATTTATGGATGTTATTAAACACTTTAATAAACCCATCTTGCATTAAATCTTCCGCACTGTTGTACTCATTAGCATACCGTAAGCATACCGAAAACATTTTAGAGGAAAGTGTATGATACAGTATCTCGTGAAATTTACGATCGCCATTCATACAGCCTTCAATAATTTGTGCCTCTGTGTATAATCCTGGAGCAGACGCTTTCATAAGTTTAATTTTTGAGCTTGAGTGAATATAATTAATTTCTACTTAGGGTCAAGGCTCGGGTTTACTTTTTAAGAACTCCAAAAATTTAGCAAATGCTTTTTTTCGGTGGCTGTATAAATTCTTTTCTTCAAGACGCATTTCAGCAAATGAATGGTTGCATCCTAAGGGTATAAAAACTGGATCATACCCAAAACCCTCTATACCGCGCTCTTCTCTTAAAATCTCCCCCTCGCATATTCCTTCAAACTGAACGTATTTTCCTGCATTATAGTATGTGATTATAGTAACAAATCTTGCCAAGCGATTTTGCAGCCCCTCCATCTCCTTTAAAACCTTGCTCACATTATCTTGGTAGCTTGCTTTCTCACCTGCATATCTTGCAGAATAAACTCCAGGTTTACCTCCTAATGCATCTATTTCTAAGCCTGTATCTTCCGCAAAACAAGCTACTTTAAAATGCTCACTTAGATACTCGGCTTTTTGCAAAGAATTACCAGAAATAGTTCCTCTTGTTTCCTCGAGTTCTCCTTCAAAACCTATATCTCGTAAGCTTTTCACCTCCATCCCTTCTGGCAATATCGAGCGAATTTCTTTTACTTTATTTTCATTGGAAGTGGCAAAAATGAGATGCATCAGGAGCGAATTTTAAAGAGAAATATTTTAAACAAAAAGTTCTTTCATACCAGCCCACAATGCTTTCTTTTCAGCATCATTAATTAGAAGTGTCTTTAAATCATCAGCAATTAGAATTTCTAATTCCCCCAGAAAAAAAACTTTATTTTTTTTAACTTGAGCATTGGCAAAGAAATCCATAAACTCATTCCCAAAAACCAATACACGCTTTACCGCAAATTTTTCATCCATCTTTTTAAATGAAAAATCACTAGTGAAATTTCTATTTATAAGTGCTGTTTTAGAAACATCCACTTTCACTGCTCCCAAAATTTTAGATAACAACTCCTTTTCTGATACCTCCATTTCTTTCTGAATGCTAGAAAAACAGACTGCGACTTTATTAGATTCTAAGGGAAATGCATCATACAACATCTGCCCTTCCAGTTTCATTTCAGGAATTTGATATAGTTTGGTTTCTTTAAAGAGTTGAGATGGAATATCCATAAGATTTTAACGAGTTGTTGGGGAAATGTCTAAAAATACTTTTTTAAGAACTAATTGCACTCGAAAATAATTATAATTTTGTCATGATTCTTTTCAACTAAAACTAAAAGTTATGAGTTATAAAATTTCTGTAGAAAAAGTGCAACACTCCAGCGCAAGCCAGATTGATTTTAATAACATTCCTTTCGGGAAGAACTTTTCTGACCACATGTTTGTAGCCGATTATTATGATGGTGACTGGCATGATTGTAGAATTATCCCTTTTGGAGATTTTAGTTTGCACCCTGCCACTTCTGCTATTCATTATGGACAAGCCATTTTTGAAGGCATGAAAGCAGAGCAAGATGCAGAGGGAAACCCTATTATTTTCCGCCCTTTAAAAAATTGGAATCGTTTAAATATTTCTGCTCAAAGAATGGCTATGCCTACTATTCCGCAAGATTTATTTATGAATGCATTAGATAAATTAATAAGCCTAGATAAAGACTTTATACCTGATACCGATTTATCTTCTCTATACATTCGTCCTTTCATGTTTGCTACAGAAAAATTTGTAGGAATAAGGGTGGCTGAGCATTATCGCTTTTGTATTTTCTCTTCTCCTGTAGGTGCATATTACACTAAACCAGTTCGTGTATTTGTAAGTGAAAAATATGTGCGTGCTGCTCCTGGTGGTGTAGGTTTTGCCAAAGCAGCAGGAAACTATGGTGCTGCTATGATGCCTACTCATGAGGTACAGAAGTTAGGCTACGACCAGTTACTTTGGTTAGATGGCATTCATCACAAATACTTCCAAGAAATTGGTACTATGAATGTATTTTTTGTAATTGATGGCGTACTAGTGACACCAGGCTTAGATTCAGGAACTATCTTGGACGGAGTTACTCGTGATAGCATTATTCGCTTAGCTGAAGATGAAGGATATATAGTGCAAGAACGCGATGTTTCTGTAGATGAAGTTATTAATGCTTACCACGAAGGCAAATTGCAAGATATGTTTGGAGCAGGAACTGCTGCTGTGCTTTCGCACATTGGTGCGTTTCATTACAAAGGAGAAGATTACGAACTACCTGCTGTAGAAGAAAGAGAAATATCCAACAAGTTAAAAAAGCGCTTGATGGATATTAAATCTGGAAAAGGCGAAGATGTTTTTGATTGGATGCACACTGTTCCTGTAGGTGTGTATGCTGGACAATAATATTTCAATATCCCCATAAAGAAAAAGCTCCTATAATTTAGGAGCTTTTTCTTTGTCATTAATTACTCAACTTACATTTCCTCTATAGCCTCTCTTATAATTCTTACACAATCATCTATCTCTTGTTTTGTAATTACCAGAGGAGGCGCAAAACGAATGATATAGTGATGCGTAGGCTTAGCTAACAATCCCTTTTCTGCAAACTTTAAACAAAGATTCCAACCCAAATTCTCGTCTTCTGTGTTTAACACCAATGCATTTAACAATCCCTTTCCGCGAATTAATTTGATAAGTGGGTGCTTAATTTTCCCTAACTCTTGTCTGAAATATTTGCCCAGATAAAAAGCATTTTGTACCAAATTTTCATCTTTAATAATTTGCAAAGCACTCATGGCTACTTTACACGCAAGCGGGTTTCCACCATAAGTAGAACCATGCTCACCAGGCTTAATATTCATCATTACCTCATCGTCTGCCAGCACCGCTGAAACTGGCAACACCCCTCCACTCAAGGCTTTCCCTAGAATAATTACATCTGGGCGAACATCCTCGTAATCGCAAGCCAACATTTTTCCTGTGCGCCCCAAACCTGTTTGCACTTCATCGGCTATAAATAAAACATTACTCATTTTACACAACTCTGCTGCTTTCGCTAAATAGTTTTCATCGGGCACCATTACCCCTGCTTCACCTTGAATAGGCTCTACTATAAAAGCAGCAACTGTGTTATCTTCTAAGGCTTTTGCCAAAGCAGACACATCATTATAAGGTACTCGTAAAAAGCCCCCCACTTGTGGTCCGAAACCTGCATAGCTGGAAGGGTCGTTGGAAGCAGAAATAGCAGCAATGGTTCTGCCGTGAAAATTGCCATCTGCAAAAATTATCTTTGCTTGATTATCGGGGATTCCTTTTTTAGCATAACCCCATCTACGAGCCAGCTTAATAGCCGTTTCCACAGCCTCCACACCCGTATTCATGGGCAATACTTTATCGTACCCAAAATACTCGGTAATGTATTTTTCATATTCTCCTAAAACGGAATTATGAAAAGCACGCGAAGTAAGCGTTAGTTTATCTGCTTGCTTTTTGAGGGTTTCTATAATTAAAGGATGGCAGTGACCCTGGTTTACTGCCGAGTAAGCCGATAGAAAATCGTAATAGACTTTTCCGTCTACATCCCAAACATGTACTCCTCTTCCTTTTTCTAAAACTACAGGAAGTGGATGGTAATTATGAGCACCATGGCGCTCTTCTAATTCTATTAAATACTCTGCCTTGGAAATAATTGTTTCTGATAACATACCTTAATTTTGAGGGTTCAAAAATAGATTTTTTAAGGTAAAGGTTTTATTCTATAAAATTGATTTATACTAAGAAGCCATAAAACTAAGAAGAGTTGCATAAAAAGGAATTCTTTTCAGAATATATTACAATTCTGTGACAAAGCAGATTTAAATTAATGAGAATTTAGCTTCTCTACCGCTGCACTTCGTATTTTTGCTGAATAGCTTTATAGCGGACCGTTGCTGTTTTACAAATACAAGCATACAAATGCTCTTTATGCTGTTTCAGAGAGCATGAAGAAGTTTAGATAACATAAATGTTCTAACCTTGTTAAGCATTTACTTTCTATATTCAAATGGCTTTTTTATCTTTAGTTCGACATGCCTTTCAGAACATGTGGAACGGCTAAATTTACTGGTATGAGTAAGAAGGATTACAAATCCTTGGATAGGGCTTCGGAATTGCAAATTCCGAAGAGCGGGAGCCATAAAACTAAGAAGAGTTGCAAGTAAAATCGTCTTTTCAAAAATATCTTACAATTCTGTGACAAATCTACCCTTTCCTAAATTTCGCCATCACTCACTTTTCAATTGACCGTATTCAACAAATAGCTTGGTAAAACTTTTATAAAATAAAAAGAAAGCTAACAATCAATGCTTTATAATTCCAATTTTGTTCAAAACCTGTGGATATAAACATGTTAGTTTAGGTTTATCCACATTTTGATTTTCTTAAATTCGCAATCCCTTTTTGGGCTGAGCTCAGATTAGCTGGCATCAGACAACTAACAACAGACAACTTTTTAAAGATGCAGTTAACAACATTAGAAATAAAAGGATTTAAAAGTTTTGCTGAAAAAACCACTATTAATTTCAACAACAACATTACGGGCATAGTAGGGCCGAATGGTTGTGGAAAATCGAATGTGGTAGATTCTATAAGATGGGTGCTGGGTGAGCAAAAGACGAGTTCTTTGCGTTTGGAGAAAATGGAGAACTTGATTTTTAATGGAACTAAAAACCGCAAGGCTTCTAGCTTAGCTGAGGTTTCGCTCACATTCGAGAATACTAAAAACTTAGTTTCTTCTGATTACAAAACCATCACCATTACACGCAAACTCTTTCGTGACGGAGAAAGCGAATACCGCTTAAATGATGTAGCCTGTCGTTTAAAAGACATCACTTCGCTTTTTATGGATACTGGTGTAAGTGCCGATTCTTACGCTATCATTGAGCTAGGCATGGTAGATGAGATTCTCAACGATCGCGACCATTCCCGAAGAAAATTATTTGAACAAGCTGCCGGGGTTTCTAAATATAAGAAACGCAAGAAAGAAACGATTGACAAACTAAAATCTACCGATGCCGATTTAGAGCGCGTAAAAGATTTGCTATTTGAAATAGAAGGCAATTTAAAAACACTGGAGAAGCAAGCCTCTAAAACCAAAAAGTTTTATGAACTGAAAGAGGAATACAAAAACCTATCTCTCATTTTGGCCAAGTTTTCATTACAAGAATACAAGCAAAGCTTTAAAGATTTAGAAAAGCAAAAGCAAGCAGAAGAAGATAAAAAACTGGAGATAGAAACGGGGATTCAAACTGCCGAAGCAGCACTCGAAAAGGAAAAGCTGGATAATGTAGACAAAGAAAAGGCTTTAATGGAAATTCAAAAGAAATTGAATGCCTTAGTGAGTGGGGTAAGTGAGCGCGAGAATGAGCGAAATTTATTGAACTCGCAATTGAAATTTGCACGTGATAAAATGGATACTTCCGAAAAGCAAATTATAGAAGCCAACGACCAAATAGAAAAATTGAAAGTATCTATTGACAAGCTTTCTATAGACCAAAATTCTGAGAATGATATTTTAGAACAACGAAAAGCGGAGTTGACTGTTTTAGAAAAAGACCTCACTGAAATTCGCACGCAACACAATATTATTAAAGACAATCTGAACGCAGAACAAAAAGCGTATGCAGAAAAAGAAAGAGAAATTTTTGAGCTCGAAAAAACATTGGCGGTAAACAGAAATAGCAATGAAAGTTTACAACGCGATTTGTTCCAAAGTGAAGAGGATACGGTTACTAAACGAAAGGAATTAGAGGAGCTTCAAAAGAATCTGGAAACCTTAAAAGCAGAAATAGAAAAATCGGATTCCAGTCTTCAAAAATTAATTAAAGATGAAGAAGAACGCAAAGTTCAAATCGCAGATTTTGAAGCCTCTGTTGAAAAAACCCGTCAAGAATTAACAGCAGAAACCCGAACCTTAGATGCTAAGAAAAACGAGTACGAACTGACTAAAAGTCTGGTAGAAAACTTAGAGGGATTTCCTGAGTCTATAAAGTTTTTAAAGAAGAATGCCAAGTGGAGCAAAGAGGCTCCGCTCCTATCTGATATATTGTATTGTGCCGAGGAATACCGCGTAGCTATTGAGAATTACCTGGAGCCGTATTTGAATTATTATGTAGTTCAAAATTTAGAAGAAGCAGTAATGGCGGTGAATTTATTGAGCAACTCAGCTATGGGTCGTGCAAACTTTTTCATCTTAGATGATTTTGAAAAGTATGTAGCCAAACAACCTGTGCTCATTGAAAATGCGCGTGCTGCTACCGAGCTAGTAGAGCTTGATAAGCAGTACACCAAACTCGGTGCGTTTTTATTGGACAGAGTTTTTATGGTAGATGATTCAAAATCTTTTGACGTAGCACAATTGAATACCAATGGGCAAAAAGTAGTGCTATTGACTAAAAGTGGAAAGTATATTCGTCAAGATTTCTCCTTGAGTGGTGGAGCAGTTGGTTTATTTGAAGGCAAGAAGATAGGTCGTGCAAAAAATTTAGAAAAACTAAAAGTAGAAATTGAAAAATTAGAGCGCGTTACGTATCAATTACACACCAAAGTTTCCGATACTCAAATAAAAATTAATCAACTTAAAAACGCTACCCAAGCTCGCGAGATAGATACACAAAGAAGCACGCTGAATCAAAGTAATAGCAAGCTTTCTGGAATACAAGCCAGCATTCAAAGTTTAATCAAATTCTTAGAATCATCGGATGTAAAAAGTAAAACCATTACCGAAAGATTAGATGCACTTCGCATAGAAGTAGAAACGGTTAATAGCAACCTTAGCACTTTTAGACAAAGTCAATTGGCGGTGAAAGAAGTTTTGGAAAAAACCGATAAAGAATTTATTGAATTAACGAATGCTTTAAGTGAAGCTTCTTCTAAATTCAATCAAAAAAATATTGAGTTTCATCAGCAACAAAATCGTGTGAATACTATCACACAAGAGTTAAATTTCAAAAAGAGTCAGGTAGAAAGTTTCACTACTCAATTGAACAGAAACAACGATGTAATTACTGAAAGCACGTTACTAATTGAGGATAATCAAGCAAAATTAAAGGCAATAGAAAGTACTCTTTTAGAGGGGTATGCTGACAAAGAGAATTTCGAAAAAGAGGTTTCGAAAGCTGAAAAAGACTACTACGATTCCAGAACTGTTATTAATGAAGTAGATGCAAAATCTCGCGAACAACAAAGAACAAGAGATCAAATCGCATTGGTAATTGCAGGTATCACGGAAAAATTCAATGAGCTGAAACTGAATCTGGCTGGACTCCGTGAGCGATTGAATGTAGAATTTGATGTAAATGTAAACGACATTATTAACGAGGAGCTGGACCCTAAATGGGATAAAGAAGAAATCAACGAAGACCATCAAAAAATCAAAAAACGCATGGAGGGTTATGGTGAGATAAACCCTATGGCTCTGGAAGCTTTTGATGAAATGAAACAACGATACGATTTTATAGTAGCTCAGAAAAAAGATTTGGAAGATGCGAAAGGCTCTCTCCTAGATACTATTAAAGAGATAGATGATACAGCTCGCCAACAATTCTTAGATGCATTCAATGCTGTGCGCGATAGTTTCATCAGAGTTTTCAGAACCTTGTTCTCGGAAGAAGATCAATGCGATTTGTTTTTGACAAATCCGGAAGACCCTTTGGAATCGAAAATTGAAATTATAGCCAAACCTAAAGGCAAACGCCCTACGGTGATTGACCAACTTTCAGGAGGAGAAAAAACACTCACTGCTACGGCTTTGCTTTTCTCTTTGTATCTTTTGAAACCAGCGCCATTCTGTATTTTTGATGAGGTAGATGCACCATTAGATGATACCAATATTGCCAAGTTCAATAAAATCATCAATGAGTTTTCTAAAGATTCGCAATTCATTATTGTAACTCACAATAAACAAACCATGTCATCCGTAGAAGCTATTTATGGTGTAACGATGGTAGAGCAAGGGGTTTCGCGCGTAGTTCCTGTAAATTTCAGTAGTTTGAATTGATAGAAGTGAGATATTAGATAATAGAATACAGAAAAATAATTCACCAAGAAATAAAATAAAACCCACAAAATGGCCAACTACAAACTCACAGAGAAGTTCCCAAATAAGACAGCATTTATAACTGGTGGTGGATCTGGCTTAGGCAGAGAGATGGCGCTAAAACTAGCTGCTGATGGTTGGTCGGTGGGTATTACAGATATTAATGCCAATGCTTTAGTAGAAACAAAAAAGCTGATAGAGGAAAGGGGGGGGAAAGCTTTTACTTTTACGTTTGATGTATCGGATAAAGTGGCGTATGAAAAGGCCTTTAACGAATTTGTTAGTACTACGGGCAGTTTAGATGTTATCATTAATAATGCAGGAGTAGGTGATGGTGGGCTTTTTGGAGAATACGATTTAAAGCACTGGGATTGGATTACAGGCATTAATCAAATGGCGGTTGTCTATGGCTGTCATTTTGCTGTATTGCAAATGAAAAAACAAGGGGGAGGACACATCATCAACATTGCATCTGCTGCGGGTTATGCCAATATGCCGAACATGGCTATGTACAATGTAACAAAGGCGGCAGTTATTTCTTTATCAGAAACTTTGTATGCCGAATTGGTTCCTTTTGGAATTGGTATTTCGGTAGTAATGCCTACTTTTTTCAGAAGTAATATTATGCAGCACAATCGAGGTCCTGAAGAAGCTACTTCTGTAGGAAAAGTGCTTTCACAAAAAGCAAAAATTACTCCCGATGTGGTAGCTGATAAAATTTTATCGCAAGCTGGGGCGGGGAAATTCCACATCTTCCATCCTTTCCAAGCCAATCTGGTATGGTACTTGAAACGCTTTCTACCAAACACATTCTTAAATGTAAAAGCCAATATGTTTAAGAAAAAAGATTGGGTACGTAAGAAAATCATGGCAAGAGATAAATAAATTTATCGCAAAAAAAATCCCCACAGGATTGCTCCTGCAGGGATAACACCAAACTCAAAATCTTATTACTTCAAGTTTATAAATTTAGTAACGCAAGTTTCTTTTACGAAATAGTATTGCTTTCCGTTAATCACTTGACCATTTACACGATAAGGTGCAATTTGAATCACACCAGAATTATTGCCTGTGCCTAGAGTACCTAATTCAGCAGCAGTAAAAGTACAAGATGTAGTTCCACCCGCTTTTGTTTTTAGAACATTTCCCTTAGGACCAGATATATTGAAAATTACTGAATCACCACTAGTTGAACTAGATGAAGTCAACGTATAATTTGAACCAACACTAACTTCTGTGCTACTGCTAATATCATCAACATAAGGAAAACTAGAAACATCGTTGTAACTAAAAGCAGCTACACTTCCTGCTCCGCTTCCTGTCCATGCAGTTGTGCTAGAAGAAAAATCAAGACCTGTAGGAGTAGAAGTAGAAGGAACAAAAACATAAGCATTGCTATTCTTAGTCAAAGCACTTGAATTGCAAGTCACATTTCCTCCATCTACAAAAGCATTTGCTTTACCAAACCATGCTACAGCAGTTCCTATCTCCAATGGAACACTAATACCTGCAACTGTTGTAGTTGACTTAGAAATTACGGCTGCAAAAGCTCCATCAGCATCTGAAGGTGGTGTAACGCTTGGCGCAGTTGAAGAAGGAGTAGGAGTTGAAGTTGTTTTCTTACAAGAAGAAACAGAAGCTACAACCACTATTAGCATAAAGAATGTTGTAATTTTTTTCATGAAATATTTTTTGAGTTAGTTAATAACACAAACATATTCACAGAAAAATAGATATTGATGATTTAGTAAGAAAGTCGCTTTTTTAGGCAGAAACCATATTCTAGTATTACTGCTCAGCTTTTAGAATCCGCCACTCTTTCGGAAAATAATTATTGGACCTATTTTCTAGAACCTTTGCCCAGCCTAGGTTAAAACCCTGAAAGCGAATAAGATTCCACCCTCTTTTTTCACCCTTTAGACTAACTTGCTCTGCTCTCAAAAACTGTATAGCCATCTCATAGTCCACTTCTATACTTGCCACATCATCTCTAACTATCTGGCTCAATGCTAATTCATGAGAAGGAATAAAATCCTTTCCCTTCACCTCTCCTATCATTACTCCACTGTAACGTACAAAAAGATTTTTTTGTAAAAATGCTAAATCAGCAGAAAGGTGCTGAGGCATTAAGTAAACACGATTTTCAATAAGCTGCATGGTGAAATTTTCAAAGCCCTTTACATAGGTTTTTACCTGTTCTAAAACCAAAGAATTCAAAACATTCGCAGCTTTTCTAACGGATGAATTCGTATTCTCATCGTTATAAAAAACGGAACTATCTTTCTTCAATATTGAAATAAAAAAACCTTCCCCTCTCTGTTTGTGAGGATAAAAAGCATAGCCTTCTTTTCCTTGTTTCTGAACTTTTTCTATTGCCCAGTTTTCTGCATCTATGGCAAGTTTCTCGTTGCTTAAATTTAATTCACTACACATCCAATTTACCTGTTCTATATTCTCTGAGGGTTCAAATGTACAAGTGCTATAAATTATGTAGCCATTAGGTTTCAGAGCACCTACCGCATTTCTTAAAATATCTTTTTGCCGTTCAGAGCAGATTTCTACATTTTTTTCACTCCATTCATTGATAGCGTTTTTATCTTTTCTAAAAAGCCCTTCACCACTACAAGGTGCATCTATTAAAATGACATCAAAATAGTTTTCCAGTTTAGAAAAATCTTCGGATTTATTCTGCGTTACAATCACATTTGGGCAACCCCACTTAATAATATTCTGACGAAGAATTGAATTTCTTTGAGAAATCAACTCATTGGTAACAAGTAAACTTTCTGAATTCAAAAGCGATAACAGATGCGTACTTTTGCCGCCAGGCGCTGCACATAAATCCAATACTTTTACTGATTTATTTTCAGGCACAATTTGTTTCCAAACCTTTTCTAAAAACATAGAAGAGGCCTCTTGTACATAGTAAGCGCCTGAATGAAAAAGGGGATCGAAAGTAAAGGAAGGTCGCTTATCTAAAAAATATCCATTCGTACTCCAAGGGATCTGTTCACCCTTAGGAAATTCAGCACCATTTGTATGGGATCTTTTAAAAGGATTTATGCGTATAGAAGTAGTGACATCTATATCCAAAGCATTTAGAAAAGTATCGAAATCTTGCCCAAAATGCAACTTCATTCGCTCTAAAAAAGCAGGAGGATAAGTAGTCATAGAACTAAATTAAATAAACCGCTAAAACAGTTATTACTTCACTGAAAGTTCCTTTAAACTTACTGGGCTAACTCCTACCTTTCTACAAACCTTTGCGGCAGCCATATTGGAGAGTTGCGCTATTTTTTTAAAAGGTAGTTTCTTTACAAAAGCAAGTGTAGCAATGCTTATAACCGTATCGCCTGCACCAGAAACATCTGCTGTTTTTATAGGGCGAGCAGGAACAATATAAGATTCTCCACTTTGTTCGTAAATAAAAATGCCATGAGCACCTAATGTAAGCAACAAATTGTCGAAGCGATTTTTCTTCTTCAAATCTTCTGCTGCTCTTCGTAAGCTATTAATACTTTTTGGATCAATTTTATGTTGCAGCGCTTCTGCCAACTCTTTAATATTGGGCTTAAACAAATCTATTTGTTGATACTCAAAAAAGTTGTACTCTTTTGGGTCTACTGCAACTGGAATCCCTAGTTTAGTAGAGAGCAACAATACTTGCTTGATTATTTTTTTAGTTAGAACGCCCTTGTTGTAATCTTGAAGAATGATAGCATCGTATTTGTCTTTGCGCAATAACTCTATCAACTCTGCCAACATTTTTTCTTCCAACTCTTTTCCAATATCGGCATCGTCTTCTTTATCAAATCGAACCACCTGCCTTTCATCGTCAAAAATTCTTGTTTTTAAAGAAGTAGTACGATTTTCAGAAACAATTACATGACCAGATTTAACTCCATTTTTTTTGAGCAAACTCATGAAATCATGCCCAGTTTTATCATCGCCAATTACCGTAAGCAAAGTAGGCTTTGCCCCCAATTGTAATAAATTCAAAGCCACATTGGCTGCACCTCCTAAGCGCGATTCTTCGCTCTCTATATCTACAATAGGCACTGGTGCTTCTGGTGATATTCTGTTGATTTGACCAAACAAATAATGGTCGAGCATTACATCTCCTATTACTAAAACTTTCACAGAAGAAAAGTCAAAAATTTCGGGCATTTTTTGTTGGTTATTCAGTTCAAAAGTAAATTAATTCAATTTAGCCAATGCATCTTTTAATCGCTTACATACTTCTAACAATTTTTCTTCGGATGCAGCATACGATAAACGAATACAAGTTTTATCTCCAAAAGCCTCTCCATTTACCAATCCTATCTTGGCTTCTTGTAATAAATAAGCACTCATATCCTCTGGAGAATTCACTACAAATCCATTATTACTTTTTCCAAAATAAGCACTCACATCAAAGAAAAAATAAAAAGCACCTGCTGGCAAATTGGTTTTTAACCCAGGAATGTCATTTAACAAACCATACACTAAATCTCTTCTCTTTTTAAACTCCTTCACCATATCATAAGTAGGAGTTAAATCTTCTGTAGCAGCTGCAATGCCCGCCATCTGTGCAATAGAGCAGGTTCCCGAAGTAATTTGCCCTTGTATTTTATCGCAAGCTTTAGCTATCCAAAGTGGAGCAGCTATGTAGCCTAAACGCCAGCCCGTCATAGCAAATCCCTTACTAAAACCATTCACAGTAATTACTTGTGCTTTCACCTCTGGAAATTCAGCAAGGCTTGTATGTCTTTCTCCTGTATAATTTATAAACTCATAAATCTCATCACAAATCACAAATATATTGGGGTACTTTACCACAACTTCAGCGATTGATTTCATTTCCTCGCGAGTATAAACAGAGCCCGTAGGATTACAAGGCGAAGAGAAAATAATCAACTTTGTTTTGGGAGTAATATGCGCTTCTAATTGTGCCGCAGTCACTTTAAAATCGGTATCAATAGTGGTTGGTATTTCTACTGATTTACCTTCTGCTAAATCTGCTATGGCAGAATAACTCACCCAATATGGTGCAGGCAATAGGACTTCATCGCCCGGATTAATTAAACTCAAAACTACATTAGCGATAGACTGTTTCGCTCCTGTAGATACAACAATCTCATCTGCGGTATAATCTAGATTGTTATCACGTTTTAATTTAGTTACTATTGCTTTGCGCAAATCCAAATACCCTGGTACCGGAGTGTAATGGGTGTAACCTTCATCTATAGCGCGTTTGGCAGCATTTTTAATATGTTGTGGAGTATCAAAATCGGGTTCACCTATACTCAAATCTATTACATCGTGCCCTTGTGCTTTTAATTCACGAGCAATCTTTGCCATCTTTAAAGTGGCCGATTCTTGCATAGTATTAATTCTTTCGGAGAGTAATTCTTTCATATCAAATTCTATTTGTTATTTGTGCGCGAAAGTACAAAACACTATGGTTATAGTAGAATATTTTATCCATATAGCATCCACAATATTTTCATACAAAAAAGTTTTACTAAAATTGTGAAACCATGAGTACCAAAAATCAAATAGATAAACTACTAATATCTCTGGATATAGAAGATAAAAATGCACTATTCATTATTATGGCAAAGGATGGAACCCTTTGCAGAAGAGGAAATGGAAGTATAACAGAAAGAGAAATGCCTTTGCTAAAAACAACATCTTATGATGGGCATTTTGAAGCCATGATGATGACTGTTCAAGAGGAAACCTTAGCCTTTGCAGGAGTTTATGAACAAGAGCCCATCTTGGGGAAGAATTGCAAACTGATGATTGTTTTTAATGGAAGCAACGAACTAGACCTAAGTTTTAAATGCAGTTATGGGCAAGATTCACAAGGTCCTCCGAGCGAACTAGCACAAATGATTATTAATGCAGTGAAAATAACCGACCCTTGGTATCACGAAGAGCGCGTAAAGATACTTTCGGATGAATTGTTACTAAAAACAAATCCCACCAAAGACAAGCAATGGTGGGAAGTTTGGAAATAAATCTAAAATAAATCCTACTTAGTTTTTACTAACTTTTTTAGTTCATCAATTTCTTTTTGTTGTTGTTCTATCATTTTTTGTTGTTCTTGAATTGCCTTTGTAAGCACAGGAATTAAATCAGTAGTTTTCAGCCCAAGATGTTGCTCCATATCAATTGGCACCACCATACTGTTGTTAGTCATTCCTTGTTTTTGAATTAAGGATTTTACTTCTTGGGCAATAAAACCTAGAGATGTTTCTTCATGCTCTGCATTGTTATAAATATACTCAACTGGATTTAACTGCTTCACGAAATCAAGCCCAATAGGAAGACTTTTGATAGCATGTTTCAAACGGGAATCAGAAGCATTTACCCAACCCGATGCATAGATTCGGTAGCTGTTATTTGATGAATTTCCTATCGTCACTTGATTACTAATCGTAGATGCACTTGGAGCTGCTCCATAGCCAACAAAAATATTATTATCGCCCACATCTAGCAACAAGCCAGCTAGTGGTCCTATAGCAGTATTTTTATCGCCTGTGGTGCTGTTGTATAGTGCCTGATAACCAAAAGCTACATTTTGAAAACCAGTAGTATTGTTGAATGCACTCTGATAGCCTGCAGCCGTATTTTCTCTACCTGTTGTATTTAGTTTCAAAGATTGTGAACCGCTCGCTGAGTTTCTGTAACCTGTGGTGTTAGCATATAAAGAGGAATCTCCATTAGCTGTGTTACGAAAACCAGTTGAATTGGAGTACAAAGAATAATAGCCATTGGCTGAGTTGTTGTAACCAGTGGTATTTAAAGATAATGTACGTCTCCCTACTGAAGTGTTATTACTTCCTGTAGTATTAGAATTCAAAGCACCCACACCAACTGCAACATTAAAATCACCTTCAGTATTATTCTTCAATGCTAAATAACCATTTGCTACATTTTCCGTACCTTTTGTATTAGAAGTTAATGCTACAAAACCAGTTGCTGTATTAAAAACTCCAGAAGAAGAAGATTCTAAAGCCCTACTTCCAATTGCCGTATTACCAAGTGAAGTAGAACTATATAAAGCCTTATAACCAATTGCAGTATTATCAAATTGATTTGATGTGTATAGAGCCTGATACCCATTTGCCGTATTCCTATCTCCATTTGAATTTGAATTTAATGCCCCTGAACCAGTAGCAACATTGTAGGACCCAGTTGTATTGAGCTGCAAAGCAAAAATTCCAACAGCTGTATTATCCCCTCCAAAACTATTACTGCCCAAAGCACTCGTGCCAAGTGCTGTGTTAGCACTAGCTTTATTGTTTTCTAAAGCATGGAATCCAACAGCAGTGTTGGAGCCCCCAGAAACATTAAATTGTAAAGAAGCTACTCCCACAGCAGTATTCCTACTACCAGAAGAATCTGATGCTAATGAAAGTACGCCAACTGAAGTATTCCAATTACCTTCTTTTCGTTTCTGTTGAGACAAAGCTCCTATAGCGGTATTCGATACCCCATCATTTGCATTACTCAATGCCTGAAACCCAATGGCAGTTGCATAACTGCCTGTATTGTTGTTTCCTGCTTGGTAGCCTAAAAGCGTTCTCTTTTCCAACGAATCTATGTAGCCCGCTTGCTGATTATATATTCTAATAGCCAAAGGCTTATTATCAGTAGTTCCTATAAAATTAGTAGCTATATCTGTACCCGTATTACCCGTAAGCCCCCATGCATTTTGTGAGCCAGGTGTGCCTGTTGCTCCAGTTACACCCGTTGCTCCAGTAGGTCCTGCGGTGCCAGCACCTGTAGGTCCTGCGGGCCCTGGTGCTCCATTTAAGTTTACATTCCAAGATGTAAATGTACCACTCCCTGATATGCTTGTTACATTTACCACCAGACTTCCAGTACCTGAAGTGTAACTTGTCACAGTGCCCACCATTTGATTAGCAGCTGTGTTGGCTATTAAAACGGTTTGCCCTATACTATACTGCAAGCCAGTACCTACGGTAAGTGTTTTACTCCCTAATGCTATTGTTAATGATGTGATAGAGGTAGTAGCATAACGGTCGCCATTAGCACCCGAAAGACCTGTAGCTCCGGTTGCACCTGCTACCCCAGTTGCACCAGTTATCCCAGTTGCACCAGTTGCACCTTTTGCACCCGCAAGACCTGTAGGACCTGTAGGACCTGCAATTCCATTCAATCCCGTGGGTCCTGTAACGCCAAGCGCACCAGTAGCTCCTGTAACTCCATCACTTCCATTGGCACGTGATGCATATAATGCGAAGGGCACACTCAGTAATTGATTAGTGCTGTTTATAGAGTAGCTAGTGCCATTTGCAGGATCTACTTCTATTTGTAAATACTTATCGCCACTACCCCAATCTATACTAGAAAAACTTCCCAACACAGGTACACCTCCACCTATAGCCACTGTTGCTAAACCAAATTGATTAGTAGCAACAGAGCTATGTGTTTCTTGATAAAGAGTGATGCCAGCAGATGTAAGATCATGCACCGTAAATCGCAAACTCACCAACTGAGTTACCAATGGAGCTCCTGCTGCATTTCGCACTACCGCTTGGTAGTTTAGTTTTTGCGGTACTTGCGCAAAAGTAAAATTGTAAAGTACTACTGAGAATAATATGGTAAATAATCCTTTCTTGAAAAATGGAGTAGGTAAGTTTTGTTTCATAAGATTTAGTTTTATCTAAAAGTAAGTAAATCAATTGAAAACAAAAAGGCATAAGCTAAAGCTTATGCCTTTCTAGAATTTAAAACTTCATAGAAATTACTTTATAAATCCATTCCCACTACTATTCACCGTTACTTTTGTCAGTCCTTCTTTTACAATTGAGCAGGCTTGAATTGTTTTAGGGTCGTTCATTATACAGATTACATCACCCTCTACCATAAACATTTTGCTGGTGCTTACACCACCAATGTATTGTCCTTTTCCGCTAAACAAATCCGTTTTAGGACCAGCAAACACCAGAACCTTACGCTCACAACTGTTCTTTAAATCGAGCGTGATCTCTTTTGCTTTTACAGGCACATCTGCTTTTACTTCTTCTGTTTTCTTTTCCGTTTCTGGGTTATTCATAGCCATAGTTCCAGAATTACTTTGAGCAGAAATAAAGTTTGAGACTAGAATAGCTGCAATAAATGTTGCTGTGCGAAGAATCGTTTTCATAGTTTACAATTTAAGTTTGAGTAACAAAGATAAATTGTTGAAAACTTGTGGATAAGTGGATATAAACAGCTAAAATGTTAGACTGTCACTTAAAATAGACAAGCGTACTTCCCATACCATACTTTGAGTGATAACTATTCTCGAAAGATTTAACATTAGGATTGGCTGCTAATATTTTATGCAACTCCTGCTTTAGCTTCCCCTTTCCTATGCCATGAATAATTCGCAACTCCCACTTCCCTTGTGCAATAGCAGTATCTAGTTCTTTCTCGAATAACTCCAATTGATACTCCAAAGCGTATTTCTCATCCTTCTTGCCTTCTTTAAACCCGCTTTCATTCAAATGCAAATCTATCTCTTGATAGGTTCCCCCGTACTTCATACCCCCAGAAGGATTAGCGGCTCCCATCATGTAGGAACGTAACAAATTAGGATCTATTTTCTTTCTCATTTTATACCGATGCTTCTTCTTGAAATCTTTTTCTAAACTCAATGGCATTGGCTATTGTAGGAAAAGATTCTCTAGTTCCCCCTGTACCAATGATAGTAATGGTGCCGTATCCAAAAATTCTACCTAATATACTTTGGTCTACATTCACAGTTTCTATTTTATTCAAATTCATTTCTAAGGTTCTGCGAGAAACAATTCCTGTTTTTACAATAATACGCTTGTTGGTGATTACAAATTCATCGCTCCACTGTGCCAAAGCAGGGATAATAAAAAGCGAAAGAAATCCCCTCAGGGTAAAGAACGTAATCCAATGATATTTTGTTTCGTAGCATACATGCTCGTCCCGTATCAAATTATTATCTGCATAACTGCCCATGTGTAAAGTTTCGATAAAAATAAAAAAGTCAGGCGAGATTGCCTGACTTTTAGCTGTTGAGGTAGGAGTCGAACCTACACGGGGAAGTTAGTCTTTGATTGCTCGCTGCTTTATCCTTTTATCCCCACCCCCGAGACTGGAGGGTATGTCTGCCGAATTTCATCACCCAACAATGTTACCACAAAAGTAAAAATAGCTTTGATATTTTACCAATAAAACAAACATTTCAAACAATAATTACATTCTATTCAAAAATATTTTGTTTTTTTGAATTAAATATAAAATGAACCCCAAAATATGGCACTGAATTATGAAATTGATAATCTTGATTTACAGCTTCTGAACATACTTATGGAAGATGCGAATATTCCTTACACCGAAATAGGTAAAAAACTCTTTGTGTCGCCAGGAACGGTTCATGTGCGCATGAAAAAAATGGAGCAATTAGGAATAGTAAAAGCTCCTCAACTGCAAGTTAATTTCAAAGAATTAGGATTAGATATTACTGCATTTATAGGCGTGTATCTCAACAAGAGCAACCAATACGACACTGTAGTAAAAGAATTAAAAAAAATAGCTGAAGTAGTTTCTTGCCACTACACTACAGGTAACTACAGTTTGTTTTTAAAAATAATTTGCAAAGATACTGACCACTTACGAGTAACCCTTCACGATAAAATTCAAAAAATAGAAGGTATTAATCGCACAGAAACATTGATATGCTTGGAAGAGAGTTTTACCAGAGCCTTAAAAATTGCGGTAGAGAAAAAATAATACATTGTCATTTTATTGTCATGTTTAAAAATTTCAGGCTTCCCCTTCTATTTAATGTATTAAATGAACTATCTTAGGATGGAATTTATGAAACTAAAACTACTTCTCTATCTTTTTTCTTGCATGATACTTATGCCATCATGTAAAAAAAGTAACGTCATAACCGAAGCGCCAATTTTATTAAAGTCAATTTCTAAATTAGGTGATACTTGCACCACTTTTTGCACCTATGATAATCAAAACAGATTGCTTACGGCTATACAATGTAATATTATAGAATCCTATCAATATCTAAGTGACTCTATCATTTACAGAAGGACTATTGATGGGAGTTTAGATTATCAATACACTTATTTATTAAACTCCAACGGAATAGCAACATCTTATATTCGATATGACAATACCAGCTCTACCTCACTATTCTCATACCAATATGATGCAAATAATTTTAGAACCTCATGGAAAGACATAGGTAATAATGTGAACCATAAAGAATATGAAATTCAAAACAACAATACAGTAACTGAGACTTCTGCATCCGTATCCTCATCGGGAAATTATGTTATCTCTTTATTGTATTTTTTAGATCAAAAAAACACTTTAGGAAATAAAAATTTAGGAAGAATATTTTTAGGCTCATCTTCAGAAAATCTAAAAAAAGCCGAAAATTGGAGTACAGCTAGTGGAGATTTTACCCAACAATTCAGCTACGATAAAGATGATAAAAACAGGGTAATAAAAAGGGTAACTCGATTGAATGGAGTAGATACCACTGAAGTTCGCTTCTATACGTATTTCTAAATCTTACCTTGATCTATCAAGCATTTTACTTTTAAAATGGTTGCCACTGAAAGAGCATCTCTTATTTCCCCACTCATAGCCATTTCATATACTTCAGTAAACGGTAGTTTCTTTATAGTAATTTGCTCATCCTCTTCCGGCAGCTCACCTATATAGCTCAAACCCTTTGCCACAAAGCTATAGGAGATTTCATCGGTAGTAGAGTTCGAAAGCTGCATTTCTAAAATCATATCATAATGCGTAGCTTCCAATCCTACTTCTTCATGTAGTTCCCTTTTTGCAGTTTCCAATGGCAGCGTGCCTTCTGGGCAACCACCTTCCGGCACCTCCCACTCATAAGAATTTAAAGCATAGCGATATTGCCCTACTATCCAGGTATTATATTCTGTATCGAGTGGAACAATGGCTACAGCTATATTCTTCAAATGTACTACACCATAAACCCCTTCATTACCTGCAGGATTTAGAACTTTGTTTTCTATAATTCGTATCCATTTATTATCATACTTTTCTTCACTAGAAAGAGTCTGCCAAGGATTAATTGCTTCATTTCTTTTCATTACTATTATTTTGCTTTATCCAGTAAATATTAAGTTTCCAGTAAGCTATTGGAAATGATTTTACGGAATCACTTTCGTTTACTAAATCAATTTTCAGTTCTCTAAATACACCATCAGACTCCACTTGATTTTCTTCCGATACAACTACAGTAGGCTTGTACGTTTTATAAATCGTTTTCCAATCATTTACTGCATAGCTCACTGTTTGTACTTGGTTGGGCAAACCCATACAAAGTGCAGGAGACCAATTTCCCAATACTTTATCATCTGGTTTTAGGTGGAGTTTTAAATAATCTTTAGCACCATTTAAAGCAAATTCTCTTTGTTGAAATATTTGATAATCCCATTTTAGATTCTTAGAAAAAACTAAACCCGTTGCCAGCAAAACTACTAATAAGGTTACTTTGGCAATGGCGTTATCAAAACATCTTATAGCTAGTCTCAATAATTCATAAAACACAATAGTGACATTAAGTAATGCAGCAACAATTAAAGGCAACAAATATCTTATAGGAATATAGGCTGCTAGGAACTTATGCGTTTCCAATAAAACCCAAACTGCTGATAAGAAAAAAACAACGCGATAAAATTTAGAAGTTTTTGCAAATAGAAATAAAACCACTCCTATTAAAAATGCTCCCCAAAAAACTGAGACATAACTTTTCCAGAAAGGTTGAAATGCCAGCCACTCGTTGTAATAGTATTTTGCCCTTTCCCAAGTATCGTGTGGATTAGTATATTGTCCATGACTCAACAGAGAAAAATAATACTCAAAGCCTGCTTTATTGGGGTAATACCAAAGTAAAAAATACAACAGTAGAAAAATACCGAGCATTGATAAAACAACAACATTCACCTTGATTTTAGAAGCCTTTTCGAAAGCAGATAGCACATACAAAAATGCATAAGCCAATGGAAAAACCAATGTATATACAAACTGTGCTTTCAATAAAAAAGCAAGAACAAAACACAACATTCCAAAGCATAAAATTAGCACTCTTTTGGTTTCAAAATGCTCCTGCAAAAATAAAATTCCAGATAGAATAGCTGTAATAGCAAGCATTTCAGGCAAAAGATAATGCTGATAACAAAATACCAATGGATGGGTAAACACAATCGCTAACAGCAAAAAGTAGAAACCAATATTTCTAGGTCTTTTCAAACAGAATAGAAAGGGAAACAAAGAGAATATTACAATCACTGTTCTACACACCCAAAGCTGCTGACTAAAAAGCAAGAAAAAAGGAAGCAATAACAAATTAAAAAAAGGACCTTTCAAAAAAGAGTCTGTAGCTAACAAGTCAAAACCATGACCGTTAATCCAATTACGCAATTGATAAGTATGCCAACCCTCATCTGTAAAAGCTCCCCTACCTATTTCAAAAAAAGAATAAGCGTCTGCATTTAAAAAAAACAGATGCACTGCGACTAAAATCAACAGCCAGAAAAACAGTAAATAGGGAGCTATTCGTTGCATGTTTATATCGCGGAGCAAATTGGACAAGTTGTTTCGTTATGCCCTCTTGCAGGACAATACTCTCTCCCAAAAAAAATAATTTGTAAATGCAATTTATTCCACAGCGATTCTGGGAATAAACGCTTGGCATCTTTCTCCGTTTGCTCTACATTTTTTCCATTCGTCAATTTCCACCTGGTCATAAGTCTGTGAATGTGTGTATCTACAGGAAAAGCAGGCACACCAAAGGCTTGAGACATAACAACAGAAGCCGTTTTATGTCCTACTCCTGGTAATTCTTCTAATTCTTCAAAGGTCTGCGGTACTTGTCCATTGTGTTTTTCTAGTATTATCTCAGATAGCCTGTGAATGGCTTTAGACTTAGCAGGTGACAAACCACAAGGTTTTATTATTTCTCTAATTTCCTCTACCGAAAGTTTCACCATTTTTTGTGGCGTAGAGGCCTTTTTAAAAAGTAAGGGTGTTATTAAATTCACGCGCTTATCGGTACACTGTGCTGAAAGTAACACTGCGATTAAAAGTGTATAAGCATCTTTATGATCGAGTGGTATAGGCACTTCTGGATATAATTCTTCCAATTTATTCATCACAAAAATCACCCTATCTTTTTTGTTCATGAGATTTAATTTCCGTACTATTTTATAAAAATGTAAAATAAGAAGAAAGAATCAACTTGTATTCGCTTACAATTTTCCATCTTTGAAAGCAGATATAAAACGAGTATTCACTTTCAAAGATAGCATTCATGAGCAAAGAAATAATGACAGTAGATTTGCACTGCCATCCAAATCTAAAATCTTTCAATTCAGGACATCCGCTTCCTAAATATGGTATGTGGGAGAATATCCATCACAATATTGATAGCAAATTTGCGAAAACAATTAGCGAACAATCGGCACATGTTTTAAAGGAATCGCAAACCAATCTGTATGCCCTAGCAGAGGGAAATGTGCGCATTTTTAATGTATCGCTGTACCCCATCGAAAGAGGATTTCTGCACCTAAGAAACATCCCAAAAGCCTTGATAGGAAAAAACAAAATCAATATTCTTCAAGAAGTAATTACAGGTTTTGATATTGAGCGTATTGTTCATTTAAAAAAGTACGATGATTATTTCCAAGACCTACAAGATGAGTATGCCTTTATAGAAAAAGCACAAGGGAAAAGCCCGGATGGAAAATATGAATTTGTATTGGTAAATAATTATGCAGAATTAGAAGCTGCACTAAAAATGAAAAACACACTCATAGGGATTGTAAGCATAGAAGGAGGACACGCCTTAGGAACTGGTAGGGAAACTACCGAATCGCTTTCTACCGAAAAATTATTAGAGCTGGTGACGGAAAGAATATCCATCATCAAGAAATGGAAAAATCCACCGCTTACCATAAATCTTGCTCACCATTTTTGGAATCAACTCTGTGGACATGCCACCAGCTTTAAAGCGCCAATTAATAGTATTGTAAATCAAAACAAGGGAAAAAATAAAGGTATTACAGAAGCAGGCTGGCAGGTAATACGACAATTACTAAGCAGAGAAAATGGGAAGCGAATTCTGATAGATACAAAACACATGAGCATAGCTGCACGCAAGGAATACTATGACTTTATAGCCAATTATAATTTCTTAAATCCACAAGATATTATTCCTATTATCAGTAGTCATGCAGGCGTAAACGGCATTCAAACCATGGAGGGCTCTATACGCGAAAATGACTTACCACGAAAAGCAAGATGGCAGCGTTTTTTTAAATGGAGTATTAATTTATCGAATGAAGAAGTCCGCATTATTCATCAGTCCAAAGGCTTGATAGGAATTATGATGGATAGAGGAATGTTAGGTGGTTTAAAAGCGATTAAAAAAATTGTAGAAATAGAAGACACACACAAAAAGCGACTAGAATATTGCAAACTTTTTTGGGATAATGCCTTTCAAATTGCAAAAGCTGTTAAAGAAAAATCTGCTTGGGATGTAGTGGCACTAGGAACCGATTTTGATGGAACTATTACCCATATGGAACCCTATCATTCCTCCGCTAAAATTCCTGATTTGCAAAAAGATTTGATAGCCTATTTAGAAAAAACGAACTACCAAAAAGATTTGTGGTATGACTATACACCGGAGCAATTGGTAGAAAAAATTATGCATCAGAATGCGTTGGACTTTTACAAAAAATTCTTTGTATAAAACTCAAAGCATTTCTTTTTGAAGATTAGCCTTAGATTTTTACATTCGCAGCAATGAATTTGTACCCTCTCGTAAAACCATTCCTTTTTCAATTAGATGCAGAAAAGGCGCACCATTTAACTATAGCTGCGCTTAAAAATCCGATCCTTAATCAGTTTGCAAAAGCAGATACAGTTGAGCATCCTATTTTACATAAATCCATTTTTGGATTAGACTTTCCAAATCCTGTAGGGCTGGCTGCTGGCTTAGATAAAAATGCAGAAGTGACCGATGCCTTTGCAGCAATGGGTTTTGGGTTTATAGAGATAGGAACTATTACCCCTAAACCACAAGAAGGGAATCCCAAACCAAGGCTATTTAGACTAAAAGAAGATGCTGCTCTCATCAACCGAATGGGATTTAATAATGTGGGAGCACTGCAAGCAGCTAAAAATTTAGCCAACAGAAAAAGTAACATTATAGTTGGAGGCAACATAGGTAAAAACAAGATTACACCCAATGAAGAAGCGGCTCAAGATTATAAGATTTGCTTCAATACACTGTTTGATGTAGTAGATTATTTTGTAGTAAATGTAAGTTCACCCAATACTCCTGGCCTGAGAGCACTACAAGATAAAGATTCATTAGGGCTCATTTTAAATCAGCTACAAGACATTAACCAAGGGAAAGCAAAACCTAAACCGATATTACTCAAAATAGCGCCAGACTTAGATCGGGAACAACTCAACGATATCATTGAAATTTTTTACGAAACCAAAATTGCCGGATTGATAGCGACTAACACGACCATAGCTCGCGAAAAATTGCCGCATTATCTTCCTTCCGAAATCGAAGCCTATGGCGCTGGTGGATTGAGCGGAAAACCCCTTACAGAAAAATCTACGGATGTAATTCAATACATTTCTTCTCAGTCTAAAAACCAGATACCTATAATAGGGGTAGGCGGAATTATGACTGCCGATGATGCCGTAAACAAATTCAAAGCAGGAGCTAGTTTAATACAATTATACTCTGGCTTTATTTATAGCGGACCTGCTTTAGTACAAGCCATTAATCAACGAGTAATTTTTGAGGCAAAGCGTAAGCAAAAATAAGCTGTTTAACGAATCCTATCATTTCACAATCTTTCACCAAAAATCAGGTATTTACAATTATATTTGCACCCACTATGAAAAAACTAACTATTGTTTTAGTGGCATTTATAACCCTAGCCACTATTACCTCTTGCAGAAAAAAAGGAATACCCAATGCAGGCCTACCAGCATCCATTCTAAAGGATACCACTTCCATCGAATTTGCAGAAACGGAATTCAATTTTGGGAAGATTAAACAAGGCGAAAAAGTGACGCACATTTTTAAATTCAAAAATGCAGGGCAACACGATTTAATTATAGCTAATGCATTTGGGTCGTGTGGTTGCACCGTTCCAGAATACCCGAAAGAGCCTCTAAAACCAGGTGCGGAGGGAGAGATAAAAGTAACCTTTAACTCGGAAGGGAAACAAGGCGAAATGCACAAAAATGTAACCCTTCAAGCCAATACCGTAACCCATAGCGATCAACTTTTCCTAAACGGTGAGTAGAAGTACCTGAAGAAAAATAAATAAAACATTCCACTTAACCCCCTAAAACAAATCCATGAAACCAGAAATTATGCTCTTATTTTACGGAGCTATCTTTGCCGTATTTTATTTCTTTTTTATTCGCCCACAATCGCAAAAAGCGAAAGAAGCTAAGAAGTTTTTAGAAGAAATTAAGAAAGGCGATAAAGTAGTCACCACTAATGGTATACACGGTATTATTGATAAAATAGACGACACCACCTTTTTAGTAGAAGTAGATAAAGGAGTGAAAATTCGTATAGAAAAATCGGGGATTTCGGCTGATATAACGAAGGCTATCAATAGTTCTGAGGACACAAAATCATAATTCGCTATTGTATTATCCAATAAGTTTAAAAGGCACAGAATGGTGCCTTTTTTTATAATAATAAACTATGCTACAAGTAGGAATAACAGGCGGAATAGGCAGTGGAAAAACCACGGTTTGCCAAATATTTGAACGGATGGGAGTGCCGGTGTACTATGCCGATGTACGGGCTAAAGAATTAATGGAAACAGATAAGAATCTGGTAGTATCCATTCAAAATGAATTTGGGAATGAGGTGTACGATGCCGAAGGAAATTTAAACCGAAAATTGCTGGCGGAAATTGTTTTTGGCAATGAAGAAAAATTACTGAAGTTAAATAGTCTGGTACATCCTGTAGTATTTAAGGATAATGAATCGTGGAATCAGGTACTGGCAAACAAGGGCTACCCTTATACCTTAAAAGAGGCGGCTCTTTTGGTAGAAACTGGCTCCTACAAAACCTTAGATAAACTAATAGTAGTAACGGCACCACTTCAAGACCGCATAGCCCGTGTAATGGCTCGTGATGCTGCTACTTATGACCAAGTAACCGCAAGAATAAAAGCACAATTACCTGAGGAAGAGAAAGTAAAATTAGCGGACTATGTAATAGATAATAACCAAATAATGGATTTGGTACCTCAGGTGACTAAAATTCATGTAGATTTAATGAATCTGAATTAAAAAATAGAAATGCTCAAAATAGGAATACTAGGAGGTGGACAATTAGGAAGAATGCTTTTACAAACGGCAGCAAATTATCCTGTGGAAACCTATGTGCTGGAAAGCGGAGAAACGGCACCTGCATCATCGCTTTGCCATTGTTATGTAAATGGCAATATCAGAGATTTTGATGAAGTCTATGCCTTTGGAAAAAGAGTGGATGTACTCACCATAGAAATTGAAAATGTAAACCTACAAGCACTCTTTCAATTAGAAAAAGAAGGAGTGAAAATTTACCCAAAACCAGCCGCCTTACAAATCATAAAAGACAAAGGGTTACAAAAGGAATTTTACAAAAAGCACCACATCCCTACTGCCGATTTCCATTTAATGGAAAAGAAATACGAGCTACATAATTATCTTACCCAATTACCTTTAGCACAAAAACTAAGACAAGGTGGCTATGATGGTAAAGGGGTAGAACTGCTTCGCGATGAACTTGATTTTGCACGTGCTTTTGATGAACCTTGTGTACTCGAAAAGCTAGTAGATATTAATAAAGAAATCTCTGTCATAGTAGCTCAAAACAGCAGCGGAGAAACCACCGTATATCCACCCACCGAAATGGTTTTTGACCCTGTCTACAATTTAGTAGATTACCTCTTCTCTCCTGCCGAATTATCTGCCGAGCAAGCACTGGCTGCACAAAAAATAGCATTGGATGTGGTAAAGGCTTTGGATAGCCCCGGCATTTTTGCAGTAGAATTATTTCTAGACAAAAGTGGGCAACTACTGGTGAACGAAACCGCTCCCAGAGCGCACAACAGCGGCCACCAGACTATTGAAGGAAATTACTCTTCTCAATACGATATGCAAATGCGCATTCTCCAAAATCTACCCTTAGGCAATACTGAAATCATTAAACCATCACTAATGCTTAATTTGATAGGGGAAGCTGGATTTTCAGGACCTGTACAATACAAAGGATTAGAGGAAGTTTTAAAAACAAAAGGAGTATTTGTTCACCTTTATGGCAAGCAAGAAACAAAGCCTGGCCGAAAGATGGGACATGTAACCCTGCTAGGAGAAAACAAAACTGAACTAATAACCAAAGCTAACCTAGTAAAGGAAACATTAAAGGTGATAAGTATTTAAAATTCATTCTATCTCAAAACTACATAAAAAAAGTCCCGCCTTTTGAGCGGGACTTTTTTACAAAGTAATTAGATAGATTATCTTTCTAAAACAACTTTTCTCAATACACTACGTCCTTCTGTTTCTAATTTTAAGAAGTAAACACCATTTGTGAATTCTTGTAAGTCTAACTTAATTACATCGTCACCATTAATGCTGTAATTGTTAGTCATTAAAGTCTGACCTGTAATGTTAGTTAAGGTAATTTTTGCATCAGCCGAAATTCCCTTTAAGTAAACATTCAATTCACCTTTCGATGGTATAGGTCCTACTGTAACTGAACTTTCATCCAATAATCCGTTAATTCCAGTTCCCCATACATCAATAGAAACTGATTTACAAAACTTCTTAATAGCCTTATTAAAAGGAGCAGCATTAAAAATATTAGATGCTTCTAAACATACATTAAGAGTAGTGTCTTTATTGAAACTAAGGGTTGGACTTTTTGAAGTATAAGTTTGAGTCAAAGGAGAGAAAGTCCATTTCCAAGCGGTAGGTACATAAAGAGAAGAATCTATGAATTGGAATGACTTAGAAGTTTTACGCAATACTCCAAAATTTGGAGTAGGCTCCAATCCTAATATAACTTTACGAGTTGCAGTAGTTTGGTTGTTAGCTGCATCTTTTACAGTCCATGTAGCAGTATATTGTCCAATCTTAGAAGAATCTACATTACTGCTGTAAAGTGGTGTAGGAATAGCAGCACACAAATTATCATCAGAGTAAGTGATACCTTTTTCTATGTATGAAGTATTTTGATAAACATAAGCAGTATCACCACCATTTAAAGATACTGTAGGTGCAGTTATATCATTGGTAATAACATGTATTACAAAAGTAATGGTATCAAAACTATAGTACGTAAGAGGATTTGCAGGATTTCCGTTTCCATCTAAATATGGTTGTTTTGCAGAAATATTTCCAGAAGCGTCTTCCGCCCAAACATTCAAATTATAATAACCAGCAACAGCAGTATTCAAATTGGTTGAATAGCGCACCATATTAGAATCAGCTCCAGTTGAATTATCGAAAAGTGAAATGTATTTTGACAAGATAGTTCCCTTAGAAAGATCTAAAGCACAGTTTAAATAAGTAGTAATAGTATCTGTCAACAAATCATCATTGTAAGTTAACTCAGGCTTTGTAATATCTACTGGAGTAGCAATTACATTCGTATCTACTTGAGCATATATAATACTGTTATTTACAAAAGCACTACTTCCTTCTGTTACATTTGTTCCTGAAGCACCTACCGCAGTCCCGTAATTTACATCTTGTTGAAACAATACATGTACAGAACCATCTACAGTTTTAGCTATAGACGCAAAATAGTCCTCCAAAGTATCATTATTCGTTAAGTTGTAAGGACCTACCCAAGTTTTACCATTATCATTTGATTTGATTAAATAAACATCATCTAAATCAAAACCACTCTTATCTCTATTAGTAACATTAGCCGCAATAGAATCGTTATCTACACGTAATTTAGAGAATGTAGCGAATACAGTTCCATTATCAGCTACCGCTATAGAAGGACTAGAGATTAAGTTATTTCCGTATCCTTGAAACTTAACATTTCCTCCCTTTCTATTCAAGTTATAGAAAGGTACTGGCCATTTATTCTTCGAAGATTCATTGGTTAACAAAGATGCTGGAATAACAATAGGAGCTTGTCCTACCATATATTCATCCCAATACATAATTCCGTTTTTAAGAAAACTGTAATAAACACCAGGAGTAGCTTGTGTAGCATCGTATGAATTATTACTTCTTCCAAACATTACATGGCATTTACCATTTTTATCGAAAGCTACAGTAGAAGCACGATCCGATCTATCTTTAGTAACTAATGAAGTTTGGTCTAAATTGTTTTCTGCTATAATAGCTGTTTTAGTCCAAGTATTACCAAAATCTGAAGATTTCAAAAGGGTTACATCATATTCTCCCATTACGATAGCAATGTTCTTACCTTGAATATCGATAGAATAATCATCCCCATTTATAGCAGTATAGAAATTAGTATTGATTCCAGGAATAGTATCTTCTGTAGTCCAAGTAATACCACCATCATAAGAACGAACCATACCTAAACCGCCAGTTATACCATTAATAGTTCCACCAGATGAAGAGTAAATAACTAAAATAGAATCGCCTGCATTTACAGCTCTTGCCCATGTTTCAGCATTTGGAGTTACGTCATAAGTAGTCCAAGGTCCTGTTCCTGCAGCGGTTCTGTAAATATCTTTTAACCCATAGCTGCTCGCAGCATCTACTGAATGCGATACAACTAACTCTTTATTTCCATTCAAAAGAAGTGGATTTGGCCAACCTGTACGATTAGATTCTGGTCGAGTAAACGTAGTAGGGAAAGGGAAAGAAGTCACATTCCAACTAGTTCCGTTAAAATAATTATATCCTGTACCACGGTCAACAGCATTTACATCCTTTGTTTGACTTTCCGTAAAAGTAATTATTTTCTTACCTGTTGGCGTAACAATAATTCTTCGAGCAGAAGAACCGTTTGATTGCAAATCATAAGTAGTACTACCTACTTGTGTAAATGTAACCTGTGCCGAAGAATTCAACACCGATCCACCTAGCAATAGACTTAAGAATAAAAGTTTTTTCATGTTTGGTATAATTGTTTTAAAAAAATTAAGATTTCAAAAGTATATAAAAAGTGTGTTAAAACAGATAGAATCCTCAAAAATACTTTGTCAGAATATTGTCAGAAAATTAAAATTTCAATAAGAAATTATTTTTTCGAGCTTTTTTGACGTTGTTCTGCCTGCTTTTGTATCTCCTCTAGTTTCTTTTGCCAGCTAGACTTTGCCTTGGGATTCTTCTTATTCTCTTCTATCTTTTTATGAAGAGCAGCCTCATCTATAAAGAATTTCTGAATCACCCATTGCTGTGCAATAGAAAATACGTTTTGCAATAAATAGTAATAAGTAAGTGCCGCAGGGAAACTGTTAAACATAAACATGAGCATTACAGGCATAATGTACGGCATGTACTGCATCCCCGGCTGTGTATTGGTCATGCCACTTTGTGCCTGATTGTACACCGCAAATAAAACGGAAGTGATGGTCATTAAAACGGTAAACAAACTGATGTGATCTCCTATTAATGGCAACGCTGTTTTAAAAGTCATAATAGCATCATAACTAGTTAAATCGGTAGCCCATAAAAATGGCTGCTGACGTAACTCAATAGACGTAGGGAAAAAATAATACATACTCATTAAAATAGGCATTTGAAGTAACATAGGCAGACATCCCCCAAAAGGGCTCACCCCTGCTTTATTATAAATCTTCATTTGCTCAGTACCTATCTTCTGTTGGTCATCTCCATACTTTTCTTTCAATGCATCTATCTCTGGTTTCAACACCTTCATGTAAGCCCCCGATTTAATGGCTTTCCAAGTAAGAGGCGTTAATACCAACTTTAATAAAAGCGTCAGCACTAAAATGATAATACCATAGTTCATACCTACTTTATCAAGAATATTAAACGTAGGAATGATAAACCATTTGGTAATGTATTTTATCCAGCTAAATACAAAATTATCAGGACTCAACTTAATGATACTCTCAAAATCAGAAGAGGTAGCATTTAGAGTATTGTAGTGATTAGGACCAAAGTAGTAAGTAAAATTATAAGAAGATTTCTCTGCACTTTGATACGGAAGTGTAAAATTAGCTTTGTATTTTTTTACATAGTTTACATCTGTTTTTGTAAAGTCAGCCTTTATACTTCCACTTTTAAATTGAGCCGTTTTACTAAAAAGAGTAGCATTAAAAAACTGTTGCTTAAAAGAAATCCACTCCACAGGCGTAGTAAAAGTGGCTTCCTGAGCAGGTTTGTCTTCATCTAAGTGTGCTACCTCGCTATTTTGATATTTGTAATAAAGCGCAGAATACTTTCGCTCTGTCTCTACCGAATGCTCTAAATTCAGAAGTGTGTTATTCCAATTTACACCTATAAAAGTACTATTAGCAGGTATTACAGAATTCAAACCATTCAAATTCAAATCGTATCCTACTATATAAGAGTCTCCTTTTAGCGAATACTTTTGTTCAAAATAGCTGTCATCATTGGCTTTCAAGCGAAAAGAAATAGACTTCTCCTCTCCTGCTTTTACACTAAAAGATTCTCCCACTGGTTCAAAATAACAGTCATTAGTATTTATGATTTTGTTGCCATTCAAAGCAAACTGATAGCTTAACTCATTACTCTTATCCGTAAAAAGAATCAACGGCTTTTTATCCCAAGTTTTGTATTTCTTAAGTTCTACCGATTTAATTTTACCACCCTTCGTAGAAAGCGTAACTTTTTGCAATTCATTTTCAATTACAAACTCCTTATCCTCACCTTTAGCAGCATTTGCAAATACTCCAAACTGAGATTCTAAGGCTGCGCTATCTTTAGGCACTTCTAGTTCAGAGGTAGCTACACTAGTGGTGGCAATGCCATCTGCAGGCTTTAAAGTTGTGGAGGAAGCATCTAACTTAGCTAAAGAGTCCTTAATTTCTGTAGGTGTTTGATTGCTTTGGGGTTTCTCATTTTTACTTTGAAAGTAAAACATTCCGAAAAGCAACAATCCTATTAATACGGATCCAATCAGTGTATTCTTATTTTCCATAGTATTTTGGTCTCAAAAATAGAGGCGCAAACCTAAGGCATTTTATTTTAAAATTAGTGGATAAATTAGCAATTAAACGTGCTTGCACTACTTAAAACTACTCCTCGAATTCTTATTTCATTTTTTCTAAATTAATTCCCTCTGAAATAAACGATATATCACATTACAAAGTAATTATCTACTGGTACTTTTCTTTTTATGACATAAAACGTGTGATTAATTCTAAATCACTATCACTATTTACATATTAATCTCTGATTGAAGATAACCTTGTTAGGGTAAAATTCTTTTTCCATATTGTAAATATGAATTATGATATTACTAATATTTTATTACGTAGATTAATACTGAAGTTGGTTTTAGTGGAAAAATTCATGTAGAAAAAAGATTCCAGCGATACTAGGAATGAAAATCATTTTTTACCCAAAAACGAAGCACTCCATGCAGCCATTCCCCCTACTAATCCTCCAATGAATCCTGTAACAAAAATTAAAAGCGCATTGGGAGCATGAGAGAAAAGTACACCGATTTTATTTAATAAAATATGGTCATTGGCTTGATCTATTAAAATTGCTTTACCTATCCACAATAAAAAGATAGCCAGAAACCCACTCACAAAAGCCTTACCAGAAGGTAGTTTCAGTAGATAAGATACCACAAAACAAACTACACCAATACTCCACCAAGGAAAAAAACTTTGAGTGAAATAAGACAGCAAAGCCATTAAAATTATTGCTAAAATATTCTTCATATTATGGTTTTGAATTAGCGGTTAATGAAAATAATTTACCCGTAGCATACTGCATTTCGTCCTTCGCAAAGTGAGCTTCATAGTATTCTCCCTTTGCCCACTTCTCTATCATGCTATCATAAAATTTACTACCCGGATTGCCTGATTGCCCACCAGGATAAACACAATAGCCTTTCATATCACCAAAGTCTACAATCATGCGCCAGCTGGGTCCGTGGGTGGCATTGGTCGCATTAATAATGCCCCTATTGCCACCACAATAAACATTCATACTACTAAATGCATCCAATGCGGGCGATAGGTGATGCACCATAGTTGCCTTATAAGTTCCCCAGTCTTTTACGTTCTCCAGACTTCCATTTTTCTCTTTTAGCTTTTGTACTGCTTTGTCAAAACTAATGAGCAGAAGGCTTTCACGAGTTTCGCGTTCACCTGTTTGCAGATTATCATAAAATGAACTGCTGCTATCTTTCTGAATAAATTCTGCTGTAAAATACAAGTTTGGCTTCTTCATAGGTAAAGAAGGATCCAGCATTTCATCCCACAAAGCATTGTAAAATTCTACACTCCATTCCTCAAAAAAGATAGGAGCTTTTTCTGATGCATCGTTAAAATAATTCCAACTTGCTAAACTCCTCGCTACCTCTAGTTCTTCTTTATCTAATTTTGTTTTATCTAACACTCGAAGCATAGTAGGCAGTGCCATTGCTGCCAGTTCATTGTAATTATCGAGTTGCATTTTCTTCATAAAATTTGCATCAATACCCGATGCTTCTGAAAGCAATTGATTAATGCGCATGGCTCTAAAATTTTCATAAATACCTACTCTCGAAATCGGATAAGGGTAAAGCGCATCTACAGGAAACTGATTAGCACTGCTCACAAAACCACGTTCTGGATTTTTCACTTGAGGGTTGTGTTCATTAGGAATAAAGAAATTCCAATCTGTTTTAGAATCGGTACCATCTGCTATTTTATTAGATGCCAATGGATATTTCCCTTGTTGTTTAATAGCTACATCACCAGAGCGAGATGCAAAAACAAAATTCTGAGCAGGACAAGTATAGGTATTTAATGCACTGATGTAGTCATCATAATTCTTTCCTTGATTCATTAAATAAAAAGTCTTAAACTCATTGGAAGGTAGATGAGCAGTCCATTTCATGGCCAAATAGTTTTTCGATTTAGCCTTGCTAAAGGTTTCATCAAAAACGATGGGACCATAACGTGTATACAAAACAGTATCTAAAAACTCAGTAGCGCCTTTCATTTTAAAATGCTCTACACGCTTGTCAGTTTTTTCCCATTTGTCATCTACCAAATATTCATTGTGACTATCATCTTTAAATTGAATTTTAAACCAATCGCGCACATCACGACCTGCATTGGTTACGCCCCAAGCTATAGAATCATTAAACCCACTAATCACAGCAGGAGAGCCTGGAAGTGTTGCTCCATATACATTCATAGATGGTGATACCAAATGCATTTCATACCAAATAGAAGGCAAATTCAATTGTAAATGTGGGTCGTTACAAAGAATAGGTTTACCAGACTTTGTTTTACTACCACTCACTGCCCAGTTATTAGAACCTGTTATGTCATCAGGTTTTTCCAAAATATTTGCAGCACTATTTTTTAGCTGTGGATGCACATTTACTTCTTCCAAATCATGGTCAACTTGAAGCGCTGTAGCCTTTGAATCCTTTGCATTAGTAGTAGTTTCAGAAGTAGCCTCATTTTTAAAATCCCAATTTGTTCCCTCTGGAATTATAAAATCCTTAAAGTCGTCTTTCTCTGGATAAAGGTATTTGAATTGCTCCTCTCCATATTTAGATATAAAGTTAGAATTTTCAATATCGAACTCATACACCGAAAGCATATTCGCCATGTTCTTTAATAACAACGCTACTTTCAGTGAAGTCCACTCTTCTGGAGCATAACCTAAAAGTTTATATTCTAAAGGATAATCTTTGGGCTTTAAATTCTTAATAAAAGTATTTACCCCATTGCAGTATGCATTTATCATGCGCTGACTTTCCTCATCTTTGGCAATAAACTCTTGCGCCTTTTCTGCCCCAAAACCCAAGCCTATTCTACGTTGTAATCGGTCACTTTCGAGCGCCTTCTCTCCCACTATTTCAGAAACTCTACCTGCAGCATTTTGGGTTTGCACTTCCATTTGCCACAAACGAAATTTTGCAGTAATGTAACCCTGCATAAAATACAAATCTTCATTGTTTTTAGCAAAAATATGTGGCACTAATCGGTCATCGAAATACACTTGCACCGATTCTTTTAATCCTTTCAAATCGTATGTTTCATCACTAAAACTCTTGGTGCTTTCTGCATTTTGCCAAAAACCACCAAATGGGTCGAAGAATTTTCCTAAGGCAGGAACTTTGCCAAATGGAGTATTGAGCACGACAATTAACCCGATAGTGCTGATAAATGAAAGGAAGAATGGAAGCTTTCTCACGATGGAATAAGTTTTGTGTGAAGGTAAAAAATAGATATTAGTTAAAATTACTCAAACATTATTATGTACATACAGAAAACTAACTTCCTACCGAATCAAGAAAATTGATCCAACAAAATTTCTTAGAATATTGCTCTTCTTTTTTGAATCAAATGATTCAATTATTATGGAATAAGTATATAAACCACTTGGTTGCAATTCTCCCTCAAAAGTTCCATCCCAAGGCATAACTCCATCAAAAACTAACTCGCCCCATCTATTAAAGATATGCATAGAACTTACTTTTTCCTGACCGAGAAAAACAGGATAGAAATAATCATTCTTATCATCCATATTAGGAGAGAAACTATTAGGAATTACCACTCTTGAATTGTATACCTTTACCAAGACAGAATCACTATTAGAACATCCATTAGAGTCAGTTAATGATACAACATAAATAGTTGTCTCAAAAGGTGAAACATAAATAATTGAATCAATACTTCCATTACTCCAAATATATTTTACTCCACCTTTTACAGTCAATTCAACCTCTTCACCTATATTTATTGCAGTATCTTTTTCAGCAATAATTATAGGTCTTGGCAATATGTTTAAATTGACAACATAATTACTATCACAATTGTTAATATTCTTCAAGTGATAGATTAAAACAGTATCTTCATTATATAAATGGTTTTGATAAATATCTCCAGCACAAATGGATACTAATTCCGAAATAGAATTAGTATCATTTACTGTTACGTTGTCTATTACAATACTATCACAACCGTTTTTTGATTGTAAAGTATCAACCAGAATAGTATCCCTTTGGAAGAAGTTCCCCTTATAGAGTTCATTAGGACAAACTTTAATTGATTTTGTTGCTAATACCGAGTTGTAAATTTCAATCACCATACTTGTATCAGAAGCACATTGATTAAAATCAGCTATAAATTTATATGATTGAGATTTTGTGTTATCAATAATATTAGGAATCAATTTCCTGTTATTCCATTCAAAGAAATCGTAGGTAAACTAGGAATATTACTTCGAGAACAATATGAAGAATAAGCATTAAAGAAGGTGATTTCGTTAAAAGATAGCTTGAGCCTTGACAAATAGTATCTGTAATGGTTGAGTTTAAATTAGACTTTACAACCAAATTCAAAGTGGTAATAGAATCACATCCTTTTACCGACTGTGATGTATCTCTGTATACACCAGTATTCGTAAGATTTTTACCCCAAAAAAGATAGCTTGAGCCTTGACAAATAGTATCTGTAATGGTTGAGTTTAAATTAGACTTTACAACCAAATTCAAAGTGGTAATAGAATCACATCCTTTTACCGACTGAAATGTATCTCTGTATACACCAGTATTCGTAAGATTTTTACCCGCAAAAAGATAGCTTGTGCCTTGACAAATAGTATCTGTAATATTATATGAAGAGAATGTTGATACAGATAAATTAAGATTAACAAAAGAATCACAACCTAACACAGATTTAAAAGGTCCTTGAGAATAACTACCTGGCAAATTAATTTTAGCACCTCCAAAATTATAATATTCATTAGAACAAATAGTTTGATTAATTTGTGTAGTTATGTTTCCATAAAAATTCAAAGTAAGTGTTACGACTGTATCACAATTAACCCCAGGAATAGTGTCTTTATATGTACCAGCCGTATATAATATTTTTCCATAAAAATCATAGAATGAATTTAAACCTTTACATTTCAACACACTTATATTTCTACTAAAAAAAGGCACTACCGATAAATTTAGCACACTAATAGAATCACAACCTTGAAAAGTTTTTATGGTATCTCTATACACTCCAGAAACTGATAAATTTTGCCCCCCAAAGAAAAAGGTAGAGCCATTGCAAATTATTTTGAAAAATGTTGCTGAAATAGGAGGTGAAACAACAAGCGATAAAACAACAATTGTATCACAAGTGTTTAATGTTCTTATAGTATCTGTATACGTACCAGACTTAAATAATTTTTTTGAACCAAATAAAAAAGTATCCCCCTTACATATATTTTTAGAAATAGATACATATTGACTATTAACTTGTATAACTTGAACATTCACCATAGAATCGCAGCCTGAAGGTGATTTAAAGTATACATCATAACTACCAGGCATGTTAAAAATTGAATCCCTATAAGTTACCGATGCATTGGGACAAATCCCCAAAGATAAAACAGGAATATTTTGTTGAAAAAAGGACAGTGCCAATTCAGTAATTACAGAATCACAACCAAGTACATTTCTTAAGGTATCTCTATAATTGCCATCTTGAGTAAGATAACGACCATTAAAAAAATAAGAATTCCCTTTGCAAATTGAAACCACAAGACTTTTAAAAGTCTTAGTAGCAACATTTAAATTTAGTGTTATAATAGAATCGCACCCATCTGAAGTAAGTATCGTATCACGAAAAACTCCAGTATTTTTCTTAAAGGAACCCTTGAAAAAAACACTATCACCTGTACATATACTTAGTGAGATATCTTTCGTTTTTTGAGCTCTGAAAATTAAATGAAGAATTATGATTGAGTCGCCACTAATAGTACTAAGAGTATCCCTATATGTACCAGAGGAAGTATGGCCACGATAGGAGCTCCCAAAACAAACTATTTTATTCTCCACATTAGCATTGGAAGCACAAGAAAATACAAATGAGGTACTGTTGCTCGAATTAAAATTATTATTAGCTACAGCAGAAATACTATATGATGTATTTGGAAGAAGACCAGTTATGGTATCCGATGAATTAGTTGAATTACTTGTAAATTTTACGGTTGAACCTGTAGTATTATCTGTCCAAGTATAATTAAACTTACTATTTGGCAAATAGTTTTGGACCGAGACTATTACTTGCCCATTACAATTTTTATCAACAAGCAATAAAAGAGAAGTATCTATACAAGAAACATTTGGATTTACCATACCTACTAGACCAACCCCGGAAAAATATAGCACATTTAATGTTTTACTATATTTCAAATCTAAAACGCTTTTCCCTCCAAATCCAGAGAGAACAATATCAGCCTGAGGATTAAAATTAATTCCATCAAATTGGTATACTTTAATATTTCCATTGTTTCCACCTACAAAAATATTATTACAAGAATCCGCAACAATTCCGCCTTGATATAATGGCTGATAGTTTGAAATGACTAAGGATGTGCCAATTTGAGATCCATCAGTTAATGAAAAAGCTTTTAAATTTTTCCCATCATAATAAAACAGATAATTTTGATTTGCATACAATCCATTAAAACCTCCAGAATTTTCCTTCCCATTGAGGCTAGGATTATAAAACAAGTATGGCTTGTTCCTAGCTTCATCAAATGAATTCAAACCTGAAAGACTACTCCAATCATAGCTTGTATAAGGCGGAATTAACTTCAATAATCTATTATTCAAAATTGGAGTACTGGTAGAAGTTAAGCTATTAGAATTAAAAATTAAGTATAAATTATCTTGAGGATCAAAAGCCCCACAAACGATATCTTGTTGAAATGTATTTAATCCAGTTACGCATTTAGGAGCAAGTACCTGGTTTGTATCAATCAATGCTAATGAATATTTATCATTAATAGTTCCTCCTAGTGTTGTAAGAAATCCAGAGGTGTTCATTTGAATATCCCAAACTTCTTTAAGCTGCGTATTGGGTGTCGTTACAAAATTATCATATAACCCAAGATTGTTCAATCTAACCAATCGCATTGCAACATTACTTGTAATTTGACCGCAAAATATCTCCTCTGTTGTTTTTTTAACCGCAAAATTACTAGGTTGACCAAATTCTCCTCTTGAATTCCAATTAATGGAGGGAATATTTCCCATAAAAGTCCACAGTAAATTTCCAGATGGGTTATATTTAGCAATCTTACAATTTTCAGCAGAAGTATATACTCCTCCTCCACCATATACATAAAGATTGCCCTTATCATCATAATCAACATCATAGCCTATATTGCTACAAATTCCATTTGCGGCTAACGATGTAAGGTTACCTATGTAAGGGTCAATGACTAGTTTTTTGTTAACGATTTTGGGAACTCTAAAACTCAATTCATTTTTCTTTAACACATAATCACAAGAAACAACTGTGTCTTCAAATTTTGCATTTAGTTCGGTTTCAAAAAGTGTATCGAAATTAGATACTATTAGAATCTCATTATTCAACTTTACAACTTTAATCTGCTTTCCATTATAGGAATACTTAATCTTTGAAATATCAGCATTGGGTTCGGCAATAATGGAATACTTAAAACACCCTTTTTCAGAAATAAGATATTCAACATCTATCCCCTTATAAACATCTTTATAAGTAATTTTTTTGAAACCTTTACAGCTAAAATCTCCATAACTAAAATAGTGGCTAGATATATTACTTGTTTCAATTGCAGGGTGTTTGTTTGCCCCTATCCACTTCATTACAATTTTTGACTGCAACAGTCTCCTATTTGCCTCAGTCTCTTCTTCTCCTGCCTTTTCTTTTGCTTCTTCCTTATTTACGATTTTTGCTAATTGAAAAATAAGTTCCGACTCCTTAAAGTCAATATGCATACCTTTGTGTTCTAATACATATTTTGTCAAATTTTTCTTATTACTATCTCTTACTTGACCTTTATTTTCAATGAAGTAACCCGATTGAAACACATCGTTTGAAACAAAATATTGTGGCAGTTGGCATATCCCATCAAAATCAAATATGAAGAAAAGTATTACTAGTAGATACCTATTCATTTGGAAATTTTTTAATTATGAATGATTATAAAACGAGCTAACTTAAGCCTCAATTGCTCTCTATACAATTATATAAAAATATTTGGAAGTAGATTTGAAATCGGTTAACCACTCATATAACAACGACATCATAACTAATAATAATTTTTACTTTTGAAAGGCAACATCCAATCATGGAAGAACAAGATAATTTAAGAGGTAGTATTCTAATCACCATTACCCTAGTTTCAGTGCTTTGGATAGTTCAGTTCATTCAAATGATATTTGGTTTTGACTGGTCGAGTTATGGTGTTATCCCTCATGAAATAATTGGATTACGTGGAATCATTTTTGCCCCATTTTTACATGACCCTTACCACCTCACCCATATTGCCTCTAACTCCTTAGCCATACTTATTTTACTCACCGTTTTGCTAAACGCTTACCCTAAAATAGCATTGGTAGTTTTGCTCATCATACACGTTCTAAGCGGATTTATGGAATAGCAAATTTTCTGGTTGGTTCTGGAATGTTTAGAAAAGACCGTACTTCTATTGCCATTTCCATTTTTGTAGTAATGATGTATGGAGGAATGGTTTTAGGATTTTTACCACAAGAAGGTATCTCTTGGCAAAGTCATTTATTTGGAGCCATAGTAGGTTTTTTGCTCTCCTATTTATTTAAAGAAAAAGACAAAAGAACACTCACTGAAACTGAACTGGAAATACACGAAATAGAGAAGCATTTTTTTGAAGAAAATGAATAGAAAATCACACTCTATTTTTTACCCAGTTACCTCTTCCATTCGTAGCTTCCAGTAGATTATTCGATTTTGCTTTTGGTTTGCCCTTATTCTCAAATAAATGAGCAGCTAGCAAAGCCGCTATTTCTACCTCATCTTCTTTGGAAGATTTTAAAACTTCTGGAGTAAAATTCTTAGCCACAAAATGGGTGTCAAATTTACCAGAAACAAAATCTGGATGAGTAATTACAAATGCTCCAAACTTAAGCGTATTCTTTACTCCTGTAATTTTATATTCATCAATAGCCCGTAGCATTCTGCTAATGGCCTCTTCTCTATCTTTTCCATGAACTACCAATTTTGCAATCATGGGGTCATAATAAATAGGAATATCCATTCCCTCTTCAAACCCATCATCTACGCGTATTCCAGGACCTTCTGGCTTTTTATATTCTTCTAGTCTACCAATGTCTGGTAAGAAATTAGTCAACGGATCTTCAGCATATACCCGCAGTTCCAGCGCATGTCCATTGATGCTTAAATCTTCTTGTGTAAAACTTAACTTCTCGCCCCGCGCTACTTTTATCTGCTCTTTCACTAAGTCAATTCCTGTAATCATTTCGGTAACGGGATGCTCTACTTGCAAACGGGTATTCATTTCCAAGAAATAAAAATTCAAAGCTTCGTCTACTAAAAACTCAACGGTACCTGCACCTATATAAGCACAAGACTTGCCTACTCTCACTGCCGCTTCCCCAATAGCCTTGCGCTTTTCAGGCGATAGGCAACTACTTGGAGCTTCCTCTACAACTTTCTGGTGCCTGCGCTGCACCGAACATTCTCGCTCAAAGAGATAAACGATATTGCCATAATTATCTCCCAAAATTTGCACCTCAATATGCTTAGGGGAGCCTACATATTTTTCAATAAAAACAGCATCATCTCCAAAAGAAGAAAGCGCCTCACTTTGAGCCCGTTTCATTTGTTCTTCTAATTCCTCTGGGGCATTTACTACCCGCATCCCTTTCCCACCGCCACCTGCCGATGCTTTTATCAAAACAGGATAGGTGATTTTTTCACACAAAACTTTTGCTTCTTCCACATTTGTGATGGCACCCTCACTTCCCATTACCATCGGTATATCAAATTTCTTAGCCGCCTCTTTAGCAGATAATTTATCGCCCATTATTTCTATAGCCTCAGGAGTAGGTCCTATAAAAGTTATTCCATTCTCCTCTACCAAACGTGCAAAGGCTGCATTTTCAGAGAGAAAACCATAACCCGGATGAATCCCATCTACCCCCAATGCCTTCGCCACTTCTACAATTTTTTGCCCCACCAAATAGGATTCTTTAGAAGAAGGCGGACCAATACATACCGCTTCATCAGCATACTTCACATGCGGAGAATGGCGATCAGCTTCAGAAAAAACAGCCACTGTTTTTATTCCCATTTCCTTGGCTGAGCGCATGACTCTAAGGGCTATTTCTCCTCTATTGGCAACTAATATCTTTTTCATAATCAAAATTATTAAAGCAAATCTAGGATACTATTTCTAATAGTAAAGCTTGTTTTAATATATGTAAAATTTTTATCATTTTGCAGAATGATGAAAATGGTTTCTGCGCTTCCTAAGCAATTAGGATTTATGCTTATCGTATTAATGACGTTTACCAATTCGCTCTGTGCGCAAGAGGAACAGTCAGAAGCAAAAATCCTAAAGATGAATGATAGTCCCGAAAAGATTAATCAATTAAATTCCTTAGCGAAAAGTTTAATTTCTTCTAAACCAAAAAAAACAATCAAGCTAGCAGATGCGGCATTGGATATAGCTATTAAACTAGATTATGTAGAAGGTGAAATGGCTGCTGAGCAGAATCTCTACCTTGCTTACCAAGCTACCAAAGATGCAACAAAGGCAAAAAAATATTTTGCCATGTACGAAAAAACAAAAGATAGAGCTACTAAAATACTGCAACTAAGAGAAGAGGTAGAACGAAAAAAACAAGAGTTAGAAGCGAGTTCTAAAGCCATGCAAGAACAGCTTAGCCGAAAAGATCAAGATATGAGTTCGCTCAATAAAAAACTAGAGTTGACTCAAATGCAAACTCAAAAAATAAAAAACGAAAAAGATAAGATTAGCAAAGAAAATGATTCTATTACTGATTTAATGCGACTCCAAATTCTAGAAAAAGCAGCCATAGAAGATTCATTGACGCTGCTATCGCTAGATAATCAGTTAAGAAACGCTGAAATGGAAGTACAGCGGGCAAATCAGAAGAATTTCAAAATTGGATTGATGTTGGTGTTTACTATGCTTACTGTAGCATTGGCAGGTTTGTTTTTACTAGTGCGCTCATCTAAAAAACTAACCCAATCGAATAAAATAATATCACAACAAAAAATAGAAGTAGAAAAACAACGAAACCGCTCTGATGATTTACTCTTAAATATTTTGCCAGAAAATATAGCCGATGAGTTAAAACAGAATGGACTAGTAGTGCCTAAGTACTATCCTAATGTAACCGTACTTTTTGCAGACTTTAAAAACTTTACAGGCATTAGTGCCAAACTTACTCCTGAGCAATTGGTTAACGAAATTGATTACTATTTCCAAAATCTGGATTTGCTGATGGAAAAGTATGGGATAGAAAAAATTAAAACGATTGGTGATGCCTACATGTGTGTAAGCGGCCTAAACTCAGATGCAGGAACACATGCTAAAACAATGATTCGCTTAGCCTTGGATATTCAAAAATTCATGGAAGAAGATAAGGCTATTAGAAAGAAAGAAAAACGTCAAATCTGGGAACTTAGGATTGGAATTAATTCTGGTTCAGTAGTAGGAGGTGTTGTAGGTTCTAAAAAATTTGCTTTTGATATTTGGGGAGATACCGTAAATGTGGCAAGCCGCATGGAATCTAACGGAGAGGTGGGAAAGGTAAACATTTCGCAAGATGTATATCTGCAAATAAAAGATGAATTTGTATGTACTCACAGAGGTAGAATACCTATCAAAAACAAGGATGAAGTAGATATGTATTTTGTAGAGAAAGTAATTTCGTAGTAAGATTACTTTTTAAATACAAATTTCATTCAATCTGCCTCAACGCATCTCTCAACGTCTTTACAGGCAGTCCACAAGTTTTATTTCGACACACATATATCCAAGTTTCAGTTGCCTTAAATTTATCTTGTAGTAATGTAAGTTCGCTGTTTTGCTCTGCACCTAAAACAAGTACATTGGGAAGATAATATTGCTGAAGTTCATCTCTAACCTTAGCTGCATTTTCACCCACTATAGCTACTTCATAAGGTGGGTCTATTAACCAATCCATCAGTTGCGCCCAATTGGCGTAAAAGGTAGGATAGCCTAGAGTTGTTTCTTTCATATTCATCATCAGCTGACGAGATATGGAAAGGAAATTATTTTCTTCTAAATAAGTACCTAACTGAAATAAAACCTTTGCCATGCTTGAATTAGAAGCTGGTATCACATTGTCGGATGTTTCTGTTTTGCGGGCTATCAAGGCACTATCATCACTCGAAGTATAGAAGAAAACTCCTCTGTCAGCATCATAGAATTTTGCAATTACCTGATGGACTATGCCTTTTGAAAGTCGCAGCCACTCTTCATTAAAAGTCACCTGATACAAGGCAATGAAAGCCTCACAAACAAAGGAATAATCATCTAAAAATCCATTGATAGTTGATGTTCCATTTTTATGATTGCGAGTCAAACGAAAATCATTTTGCAAACAACTTTCCTTTATAAATTGAGCATTTTGCAACGCCACTTCCAAAAACTGCTTATCACCAAAGGCTTTGTAGGCATCTACATATCCCTTTAGCATCAAGGCATTCCAGGAGGCGAGTATTTTATCATCCAATCCTGGTCGAATGCGTTTAGCTCTTTCCATGAGCAGGGTTTGTTTCCATGCATTGAGTTGGGAGTTGGAAGTTGGGAGTTCGGAGTTGCAATTTCCCTGCTCTCTGTTTTCTAACTTCTCTTCTCTGACAATTAAATTATTTTCTCCTTCAAAATTTCCTTCTTTGCTTACATAATAATGCGCTACAAAAGCATCAAATTCCTTCTTCAAAATCTCTTTCAACTCCTCATAACTCCACACATAAAATTTCCCCTCCACTCCTTCCGAGTCGGCATCCAGAGAGGAATAGAATCCTCCACTCTTATCCATTAACTCACGGGCTACAAACGACAAGGTTTCATACACCACTGTTTTGTAAGCTTCATTTTTTGTCAACTGATAATCCTCCGAATAAACAGAAACCAATTGTGCATTATCGTACAGCATTTTCTCAAAGTGCGGAATCTCCCATTCTCCATCTACCGAATAGCGCGCAAATCCACCACCTACCTGATCGTAAATACCACCTCGAAGCATATTATCGAGCGTTACAGTAAGTGCTTGGAGTGCCTTTTCATTTTTAGTGTAGTAATAATTTCGTAATAAATAATGCAGATTGGCAGGCATCGGAAACTTAGGCGCACCTGCTCTCCCACCCTTTTCATAATCCCAAACTGCATCAAATTTTTTAAAAATCAAATCTCTGTCACTAGCCTGAAAGCTAATATCAGTAATAAAATCGAGCTTATCCATCACTTTGATACCACGAGTAATTTCAGTGGCTTGTGTGAGTGCTTCCTCCCGTTTATTTTGATAATAATCATGAAAGTATAAAAGCACTTGTTTCCAATGGTCTCGAGGAAAATAAGTACCCGCATAGATAGGTCTGCCATCTGGTAAACAAATGGCATTTAATGGCCAACCACCTCTCCCAGTAATGATTTGAACAGCATCCATATACACCTGATCTACATCGGGCCGCTCCTCTCTATCTACTTTTATGCAAACAAAAAAATCGTTCATAATTTTTGCTACATCTGTATCTTCAAAACTCTCATGCTCCATCACATGACACCAATGACAAGCAGAGTAACCAATACTTACTAGCACGAGTTTATTTTCTGTTTTCGCTAGATTCCATGCCTTGTCATTCCAAGCTTTCCAATCCACAGGATTATTGGCATGTTGCAAAAGGTAAGGACTGCTTTCGTGATGTAGTTCATTCATAATTACTAGTTCAAGTTTATTCTTAGAAAGAACTTTTTAACTTTAGCTAGTTATCTATACATATTTATAGATATAACCATCAATGTAAGTACAAATTAATATCTAAATAAAATTACCATTATGAAAAAAAGTACTTTTCTAATTCTTTCTTTTCTTGCTGTTTCATTTCTTTTCTCTTGCAAAAAAGAATTAAGCAATCCCTCAGGTAAAACTTATAAAATAAAAATACAGCCGTTGTGAAGTAACATATATAGGAGAATAAACAAACAGAGCAGAGACATAGAAAAAGGTCGAAGAGATTCGCTTAAATATTCATCTGCACCTCAAGGAAACCAATATTTGTAACCACACCCATGTTTCTGTGTGTTAACAGTTTTCAAAAAATAGTTTAAAGACTCTTCTATCAACAATCTAAAAACCTTATTATTGCCCTTCAATTTGCAATTTGAAAATATCTGCTTCTATATATTCTAACAAACAGCGTACACTTGAAGAATTGGTGATGCAGTTAGATGCTCACGGCATTGATATGCTACATGTAGATTGTGCTGATAATGAAAGTGTGTTTGAAGATATTCGTGCTATTAAAAAATATAGCCAAACCCCTATTGACCTACACTTAATTTCTCCTCAGCCAGAAAAATATTTTCCACTAATCAAAGAATTGGAAATTGAATTTGTTTCTATTCAATATGAGCTAGTGAAAAGCTTACCCAATACAAGCGATTTGCCCAAGACAAAATTTGGATTGGCTATTACAAAGGATACTGCTTTGGATTTTCTAAGTGAGAAATGGGTTTCGGCATTTTCATTTGTAATGCTCATGTGCACTGAGCCTGGTAAAAGTGGTGGTGTATTTGCCAAAGAAAACTTCCAAAGAATTATAGAGGTAAAGAATCAATTTCCTTCGCTCAAAATTCAGATAGATGGCGGAGTGAATAATGAAATTGCATTTATCCTAAAACTATTGGGTATTGACTCTGTAGTTTCAGGGTCTTATTTGCTTGGTCAGGAATCTCTAAGTGCTGGGATGATGAGCTTTTTCAAAGCTCCAATTGCCGATAATTTTTTGGTAAAAGATTTCTATACACCATTATCGTATCTGCCTATAATACCTAAAAGCGAAGTCAATTTCAAGAAAGTATTGCAAGTGATAGAGCATTACAAACAAGGCTTTGCTTTGGTCACAGATGAATACAATAGACTGGAAGGTGTAATAAGTAATGCCGATGTGCGCAGAGGAATTTTGCAACAATTAGAGCATTTAGAAAAAATAGATGTAACAGAAATGATAAATAGAACGCCCGTAAAACTGAATGAGTTTGATTCTTTGGGAGCTATGTTGAAAACTGTAAATGAACTTAATTTCATTGTACTATTTTTGCCCGTAACGGATAGCGATAACATACTGAAAGGAGCCTTACTGTTGAATAATTTAACAAGAGGATGAAAATAGACATCAGAAGTAAGATGTTAGAAAACAGAAATAAGACATTAGATTTAAGATATTTAATAAAAGTAAACAGAGTTTTGAAATTTATTGATCTCACTACTCAATCTCACTTATCAATACTAGAAAATGATAATACACTTACAACTAACTATCACAGAAGAAAAAGCAAAAGACCTAGCGCATAGAAATGAATCTATTCTACTAAAAGGCGATGGAGATTTTATTTTGCTCACCTCTTCTAAACTGAAAGAAGTAAATGACGAACTCAAACAAGCTGCCACTAACATTTTTGTAACTGATTCTGATATTCAATTAGCGAGCAAAAAATATCTTTCCAACGTCAGAAAAACAGACTTGGGAAATACCGTGATTGGAGGCGATTCCAACAATACAGTTGTGATTACTGGACCTTGCTCTGTAGAGTCAGAAGAGCAGATAGAACAATCTGCTCAATTATGTGTAGAGTTAGGTGTAAAAGTATTACGGGCAGGGGCTTTTAAGCCACGTACCTCACCTTATACTTTCCAAGGATTGGGATTAGAAGGTTTGAAATTGTTAGATAAAATGCGCAGAAAATATGGACTGCAAATCATCACAGAAGTACGCGATAGCACCCACATAGACGAGGTGATAGAATATGCCGATATTATTCAAATAGGCGCCAAGGCAATGTATGACCAAGGAATTTTAAGAAAGTGTGGAAAAATTCAAAAGCCAGTACTCATCAAAAGGGGTTTTGGTACTACGCTTCAAGAATTTGTACAAGCAGCAGAGTTTGTATTAAGTGGCGGAAATCCGAATGTTATTTTGTGCGAAAGAGGCATCAGAACCTTTGAAACGAAAACAAGATTTACCTTGGATTTGTGTGGTGTAAGTTGGCTAAAAGAATATAGCAATCTGCCTATCATTTTAGACCCAAGTCATGCCATAGGATATGCTTACGGAGTGGCCGATTTATCCCGGGCTTGTGTAGCCATGGGCATAGATGGATTGTTGATAGAAACTCATCCCAATCCTAAAGTAGCCAAATCAGATGCAGAGCAACAATTAGACTTTAATCAAATCCGAACGCTACATGCTAGTTTAACGAAAGATTGGCGAATATAAGAATGTAGGAGAAATTTGTAAGCTGGTACTAAAGACTAATGACCAACAATCAAAACCAGTTACTAATTCAAAAAACACCAAACAATTTCAAACAAATACTAAAAGTTACAAAAATATAAACTCGTTGACCCGAAAACTCGAAAACCTGTAACCATTTCAAACCACTTCAACCCTAATGACAGACAAGTATTCACAACGCGGAGTTTCAGCCAGCAAAGAAGATGTACATGCTGCTGTTAAAGATTTGTATCACGGTTTATACCCAAAATCTTTTGCAACATATCCTGATTAATGGCAGGTAAACACGATGCCTTTGTAATGCTATGAGTGCCGATGGCTCTGGAACAAAATCTATTTTGGCATATTTGTACTGGAACGAAACGGGCGATCTATCGGTTTGGAAAGGAATAGCGCAAGATGCGATTGTGATGAATTTAGATGACTTACTCTGTGTGGGCGCTACTAGTAATTTCTTATTTACCTCTGTGATAAATCGCAACAAAAGCAAAATTCCAGGAGAAGTAATTGCGGAAATAATCAAGGGCACACAAGAGTTTTTTGAACGCATGAATGATTATGGAATTCATATCAATTTCATGGGTGGAGAAACTGCTGATTTGGGGGATATAGTTCGCACTGTCACAGTAGATGCCGCTATGACTGCTCGCCTAAAAAAAGAGCAATTAGTTCTCACTAAAAACATTCAGCCAAGCAATATAATTATTGGGCTTTCATCAGCTGGACAAGCAACTTACGAAGACACCTATAACTCAGGTATATCAAGCAACGGACTCACATCTGCCAGACACGATGTATTGAGTAAATACTATGCCGAAAAGTATCCTGAAACTTTCGATTCCACTATTGAAAGTAGCTTGGTTTATTCAGGTTCTAAAAAAGTAACCGATACTTTAGAAGGTACTCCTCTAAATATCGGACAGGCGCTCCTCTCTCCTACTCGTACTTTCGCTCCTGTGGTTAAAAAGATGTTGGAAGAAATGCCAAACGAAATCAAGGGAATTATAAATTGTACAGGTGGTGCGCATACAAAGGTATTGCATTACATAGAGAATTTAAGAATCGTAAAATACAATTTATTGCCCATTGCACCTATCTTCCAGACCATACAATCGGAGTCTAAAACAGAATGGAAAGAAATGTATAAAGTGCTTAACTGTGGTACGCGCTTAGAAATCTACACCGATAAAAAGAATCTTTCTGCTGTTGTTGATATAGCAAAATCTTATGGAATAGAAGCACAACAAATTGGCTATGTAGAAGCAGCTGAGACAAACGAAGTAATCTTGAAAACAGCGCAAGGAGAATTTCAATATTCCTAAGAACTAATGTTGACTAATAAAATCAGTCATTAACTAATCAACAACATTAAGAACAATAGTTATTTACATAAAAAAAGCGCCCTGCAAATTCATGCAGGACGCTTTCCACTTTATTCAAAAAATCAATTATTGAATAATTTTAATTCTCTTAGTAATCAACTTTCCATCTACTAAGATACGAACAAGATACATTCCTTGAGCTAAATCAGAAGTATTGATTTCTGTTTTTGAATTCCTAGGCTCTGCAGATGACATTAATCTACCGAGAACATCGTATAATTCAATCTTATCAATATTAAATCCTTTTACTTCTACTACGAAATAATCTTTAGCAGGATTTGGATAAACAGAAACCTGAGCGTTTACGGCTTCTAATGTTGCTATTCCTACATTTCCTCCTACAACAAAAGTAGAAGAAGCAGCACATCCATTAGCATCCGTAACTACTACAGAATATACTCCTGGAACTAAGCCTGTTAAATCTTGCGTAATAGCTCCATTATTCCAAAGGTACTTAAATCCACCTACACCACCAGTTACGGTTATATCAATTGCTCCGTTAGATGCAGTAGAATTCGTTACAGTACTATTTACAATAAGAGGAGTAGCAGGTTGCGCAATAGGATATGATTTTGAAACACTGCAACCATTTGCATCCGTAACCGATATACCATAATTTCCTATTGGGATTAAAATTATCTTCTGTAACAGGACCATTTGACCAAGCAATTTACCTGTAGGTGTACCACCACTCACACTTAAATCTACTACTCCATTGTTTCCTCCATAGCAAGTTACATTAGAAACATTTGCTGTAGCAGATAAAGTAGCTGGCTCATATACTGATGCTGGGAATACTTTTACACAACCATTTGCATCTTTTACATAAATGTTATAAGAACCTCCTGGAAGTCAGTAAAATCTGTAGACGTTTGATAGATGAACCTGTCAAACTATATTTCCAAGCACCCGTTCCTCCTCTAGCAGTTACATAAAGAGTTCCGTTACGTGCTCCATGACAAGTTACATTTAAAGAACTATAAGTTGCTGTTATTGGATTTGGCTCTAGAATTCTTGCATTTACATAACCCAAGCAACCTCCAGCGTCTTTAACAATAATAGTATAAGTACCAGCAGGTAAATTTGAGAAAACTTTACTTGACTGATAAGAACTTCCTCCGTTAATACTATAAGCCAAGGTACCATTACCACCGCCTACTAGAAGTGTTACAGATCCTGTAGAACTTCCATTACACAATTCATTTACAATTGAAGTAGTTATAACAAAAGCACTTGGTTCTGTAATATTTACAGTTCCATTTCCAGTACAACCTACAGCATCTTTTACAGTTACATTATAAGTACCTGCAGGTAAGCTATTGAATACCGGTGAAGTTTGGAAAGTAGTTCCGTTTATAGAGTATTGAATAGTTCCCGTACCTCAGAAACCGTTCCTACAGTTATAGATCCATCATTTCCTCCATTGCAATTTACATTGGTATGATTAATGGTACTGATAGAAGGTCCATTGGCATCAAATATGGTAACATTTGTAGTTGAAAAACAACCTGTATTATCTTTTGCTGTTATCACATAAGTGTTTGCTGTCAATCCTGAAAAAGAACCTACACCAAAAGCGCCTCCATTTAAACTATAAGTATATCCTGCTCCTGAACCGCCAGATGCTGTTACTAAAATTCCTCCATTACTATTTCCACAGGTAGAGTTTGTAGGAGTAGCTACAGGAACTACCGGAGTTGGTTGAGCAACTGTTCCAGTCAATGTATAAACACAACCATTAGCATCATTTACTACTAAAGAGTAAGTACCTGCTGCCAAATTGCTAAATGTGTTTGAACTTTGGAAATAAGTATCATCTCCTATTCCATAAACATACTCTGGAGTTCCTCCAGTTGCAAATACTCTAAGTGAACCATTTTGATAACCATAGCACCCAGTACTTGTAGGTGATACTGTAGCAGTTAAAGCAGTAGGTTGAGAAACTAAAACCGAAGTTGATTTTACGCATCCAGATACATCTTTTGCATAAACAGTATATGTACTTGCTGGCAAACCAGAAAAATTCTTTCCAGATTGATAATTAATTCCATCAATACTGTATGAAAAAGATCCAGTACCACCAGAAGTTGAAGTAACATTTATTTGACCATCACCACTCTCAAAACAAGTTAATGGAACTGAAGATACTGTAAGGGTAATTGCCTCCGGCTGATTAATGGTTACCACTTTTACATCAGTACATCCAGCAGCATCTTTAACTATTTCGAAATAGTTACCTGCAGTTACATTTGAAAAATTACCACTTGATTGGAATGTAGTTCCACCATCTATACTATATTTAATAGCACCTGTTCCACCCAATGAAGAAAGAGAAATAGTACCATCATTACCTCCAAAACAACTTACATTCGTAGAGTTCAACACACTAAATGCAGGTCCTCCAAAATTTTTAATTCCTGCAATAGCTGAATTCGTACATCCATTTGCATCTTTTGCCGTAATAGTGTATGGTCCAGCAGCTAAAGAATCAAATTTTCCAGAAGATTGAAAACTACCAAAATTTAATCTGTATTGAATAGGGGATACACCACCTGTGGTAGCTACTAAAATTCCACCATCACTCTTTCCACAACTTGCGTTGGTAGTAGAAATAGATGAAAATACAATAGCCGCAGGCTGAGTAATAGTAAAGCTTGTACTAGCAACACAACCTAAAGAATCTTTAACATACAACGTATAATCTTTTGCTGTTAATCCAGTAAATGAATTTCCATTCTGATAGGTATCATCACTGATGCGATATGTAAATGGTTTAGCTCCTCCTGCTTTTGCAGCTATTACACTTCCATTACTTCCTCCATTACATGAAACATTTACAATAGAAGTAGCACTAGCTGTAAGTCCTACTGAAATCGTTTTGGTATATGTTTTAATGCAATCTACATCCCATCCATCTATTGTAGTAGTAAGAGTTACATTATAAGCTCCTGCAGTAGCAAATACATGAGAAGGATTTGGAAGATGTGAAACCGGTGAACCGTCTCCAAAATCCCAAGAATATAAAAACTTACCTCCAGTATAACCAGCAGCAGTAATGGTGTTAAACATTGGATCTGTAGTCATTTCTGTGTTGTTTATAAATCCTACATTCGTTCCTGTACTTATACAAGAAGGTGCTGAAAACAATGGAGTATTAAAGTTTGTCATTCTAGGATAGATGTATAAATCTCCATCCTTTACAAATGCATCTTTAGCACTTGCCCAATTGCCTCCTGTAGATGTTCCAGCAAGTGATGCTAAATCTTCTCCATTTCCTTCTCCGTTTCCTGTGTATTGAACCAAGAAACTATGACCCGCACCAGGGTAGTTAAGTATCTCAACAACTATAGCAAAGTTTGAACTTACAGATACAGCTGGAGAAAAACTTACATCAAAAAATGCAGCACTCCAAGGATAAAACCCTTGTATAGGAGCCGTTCTAAGTGCACTCCCTTTAGGTCTCCCATTTGCATCTACATTGTAAACACTTACTTGTAATGCCACACCTAAAAATCCAGGTACGGTTCCATAGACTCTAGCTCCACTTACTAATCCAGGGCCAGAATAATGATAAGTTTGAGCAGCTTTTTCTTCTGCTCCAATTGAAATGGTATAAGCGCCTGTGCCGCCTACATTCTTTGAGTTAACGTAAGCAACTCGATCATCTGAACAAGTCGTTTGCGCCTGCAAACTCGAAAGAAAAAGAAATACTCCCGCAGTAATTAAGGAAATCGTTCGTTTCATGGTTTTTGTTTTTAAAAGGTTAATTTATCGGGGGCAAAGTTGAGGGTACAACAGCAAGATGCTTTATACAATTTTCAGAAAGAGTTGTACAATTTCTACTTTCTAAAGAATACTATTCTCTTTACCCTAGAGAATACGTTCCTTCTATTCTTAAATGAAAAGGGGGAAATACAAAAACATCTCACTTTGCTACAAAACGATTATGTAGCATCAGTTATGCTTATAAAATTTAAATACAAATAATTAGAAAAGGGCAGAATAAAGCTGTAGAAAGGATTCTACTAGCATTGTAATCTTTCGAATAAATTACATTCTATCCATATACCATTTTAACTCTTTCTTCGTTTTTTGAGAAGCTAAAATATCGGCAATTATTTTTTGTAAACGTAAAAATGCTGTTTCACTTTTTACCACATAATCATGGGCATTATGATGCATACAATTGATAGCAACGTCAATTTTATCTTGAGCCGATAAAATCACAACAGATATAGAGGAATCAAACGATTTAATTCTATCCAAAGTCTCTATCCCATTCATAGCATTTTTGTCAGTTCCATCTAAGTGATAATCTAATATAACAATTGAAGGATGATGAGATAAATTAGCTAAACAAAGCTCACCAGATAAAAAAGTTTCTACCTCATAATTACCCTGTAGTTGAAAATCTATTTCTAATGATTTTAAAAAAAGGGCGTCATCATCTACCAAGAAAATTTTAATTTTTTGGTTGTCCATTGGTACTATTTTTTAATTTATTAAATTCTTCTTCTAATTCCTTACATGCTTTATTGCAAACACTTTCAAGCTGCAAGGCTAAGTCTAATATTCCTTCTGTTTGCTTTTGAGTTCTAGCGAATTCTTGAATTTTCTTAGCGATATTTTCATAGTCTGTGTGAAGTCCTACAATAGCAAAAGAAGGAATCATTTTATGAGTAGTAGCGTATAAAGTATCCCAATCTTTATTAAGCATACTTTGCTTTAAAGTACTTATTAAAATAGGTGTCTGCTCCAAATATATGGCAATCATTTCCATCATTAATTTAGGATTTGATTTTGTCCTTTTTTCTAAAGAGTTTAGGTTTATGTATTTCATTTTACCTTCCTCCTTTCTTATTATTTCTTCCGAATCGCTTTCAGGCAAAGGTTTCTGTAATTGCTCTAAAATTTTTCGATACAATATCTTATCATCTACTGGTTTAGAGATATAATCATTCATACCTACCGCCATGCATTTTTCCATGTCTACTTTGGTGACATCTGCTGTAAGGGCAATAATAGGAATGGTAGATTTCAGTGTTTTTCGAATGTTTTCAGTTGCTTCAAACCCATTCATTTCTGGCATTAATAAATCCATTAAAATCAAATCGTAAGTTTGCTTACTCATTTTTTCAATAGCTACTTTTCCATTGTCTGCAATATCCCATTCAAAACCAAAATCATCTAAAAGTGTTTTCATCAACAACTGATTAAGTATTACATCTTCTACTACTAAAATCTTTATGCTTTTTTGCTCATAAACTTGTTCCAATATCTCGTTATCAGAGATTGCTTTTTCAGTAGTTTTTTGAAAACTTAAAATAAAACTAAAAGTAGAGCCTTCGTTTACCTTGCTCGTTAATTGTAAACTTCCACCCTGCAATTCCACCAATTTCTTTACAATAGCAAGACCTAAACCAGTTCCACCATACAATCTAGAGGTACTAACCGATGCCTGTTGGAAATTTTCAAAGATCCGTTCAAATTTATTCTCATGGATTCCAATTCCAGTATCTGAAATCGAAATTTTAATAGTTGCCTTTTCAACGTCTTCACTCACTAAATTTACACCCACTGTTATATTCCCTTTAGAAGTAAACTTTACTGCATTACTTAACAGATTAATAATAATCTGGTGTAAACGTATAGGATCACCTAATAATACTTCAGGAATATTGCTGTCATAATCTTTTACAATCTTTAAATTCTTTTCCTGAATTTTTGGTTCAAACAATTGAATCATCGTAGATATAGAAGATTCCAATTTAAATGGAATTTGTTCAAAGGTCATTTTGCCAGATTCTATTTTGGCTAAATCCAAAACATCATTCACAAGTACAATTAAAGTATCACCACTCGTTTTTATAGAATTCAAATACTCTTTTTGTTTGGTAGATAAATCAGTTTTTAGCATCACTTTAGTAAATCCGATTATGGCATTTAGTGGAGTCCGAATCTCATGACTCATATTCGACAAAAATTGCTGTTTTGCTTTAGCAGAATTCTCTGCATTACTTTTCTCTATCTCTGCATTTTTCTTAGCTATTTCAGCCAATGTATTTGCTGCTAACAATTCTGCTTCTATTCTTTTAAAATTTGTTACATCTCTGGCGATAGCATATATTTTCCCAGAATCAGGGTAGTAATTTGCTTTCCAATCAAACCAAAGATAGCTGCCATCCTTTTTGCGATACCTATTTAGAAAACTGATAATTGCTCGATTCTCCTTTAAATTTTTAATTTCTCTACGGGTCGCTTCTATATCATCAGGATGCACAAAAGTTAGAAATTCGTTTTGGAGTAATTCGCTGTTGTTATAGCCAAGTTCATTAATAAAGGTATTGTTTACTTGTTCAAAGTAGCCCTTCATATTAGCCACACAAACAAAGTCAGTCACTTCATTAAAAAAATGTTTGTAGTCTAATAAGTTATTTTCTATCTTCTTTTGTTCTGTATTATCTCGTATAGAAGCTGTAACTAATATGCCCTCACTAGTTACAAATTGAGAGAGATTAATTACAACAGGAAACTCTTTGCCATCTTTAGTTAATCCTAATAAATTTAAGCCATGTTTACCCATAGGTCGTGTCTCATTTTTATCCATAAAATTTTCACGATGGCTTGGATGTATCCTTTTAAAGCGTGCAGGAATTAGCAATTCTACTTCTTTACCTATTAATTCTTCTTTTGTGTAACCAAAAAGCTTTATTGTCTCAGTGTTTACGATTAATATTTTCCCTTCTTTATTAGCTATTACAATAGCATCAGGAATGGTTTCCAGAAAATTTGAAAATCTACTTTCAGCTTCCTTTATTTCTGTAAGATTTTTTACCACCACCACAGCACCCAATACATTCCCATCATCGTCTTTATAAGCACTTCCATTAAACAATACATCGGTCAATTTTTGATGCTTGATTGTGAGTGGATAGTCTAATACAGATCCTTTAGTAATTATATCTTTATGTATTTCTTTTACTTTAGAAGGTTCTGTAAAAAAGTCAAAGAAATCTAACCCTAAATGGTTATCTCTATCAATACCAATTAAGTCAGTCATTGCCTTATTTACATCTACTATTCTTCCCTGTATATCTGTTACAATCAACGGATCTAAGCTGGCTTCTACTAAACTTCTTTCAAACTGACTCTTGGGAATTTCAGACTCATTAGAAGTAGAAAACTCTTGCCATTTCGAATTTCCTATTTCCTCAATAGCAATGCGTCTTTTATCTTTAAATTGTTTGAAATGTGAGGGAGAAAAACCTGTTACTTTATTAAATTGCTTAGACAAATGCGCCACACTGCTGTAATTCATTTTCCATGCTATTTCCGAAATATTCAAATCGCCATAAATCAGCAATTCTTTTATTCGCTCTACCTTATGAGAAATAATAAAATGCTCGATTGTAATACCTTCCACTTCTGAAAATAGATTCGCTAAATATTTATAATCGTGATGTAGTTTCTCACTTAGATAATCTGAAAAATTAGATTTAATAACCTCCTCTGAGTAGTGCACCATCTCAATAATGACACTCTTTATTTTTTCAATCAAAATTACTTTCTTATCATCTATCAATTCAAGCCCTATTTCTTGCAAGGCAATACCTAATTGTTTTCGTTGCCCTGAAGTTAAATTTTCCATTATATCAACTTCTCCCAAGCCCACAACAATAAAATGCAAGCCCATTTTCTGGAGCACTTCTTTCACCATCATTTTACAGCGAATAGAAACCATGTACTTAATATAAACTTTCATGCAGTGTTTATTATTTAAAGTCAACTAATGCTCCAAACTTTCTCCCCGAAAGTTAGCTTTTCAATGCTATAAGGGAACATGATTTGTGTCATCTGTGTTTATGATTCTTTACCCTACAAAAATATTTTTTTGAATTAGTCAACCAACTAAGTTCAAGGCTACTAAAAAAAAATAAAGAAGAAAAATAAGGTACGAATGATATAAACTTTTATACTAATTGTATAACACTTATTGCATTCCTCATTAGAGATTTGCGTTATCAATTTAACTAAAAAATAAAACTATGAAAAAGCTCCTCTCCTTCGCCATTGTTGTTGTTTTACTTACGTCTATTTTTTCCTGCAAAAAAGATACTCCTCCTGCAGAAGGGCCTAATGATTTACGAGGTGAAACCAATATTCCCTTAACTGCTGTGGGTAGTGTTTCAGATTTGTATGTAAACTTAAACGGAACAAACATCTCAGGCACTATGACTTTGACTGCCAAGACAGGAGGAATTTGTACCTATCATGCTCTAATTGATTTTACAGGGCACCCGGATTCTGCTATTTATCGTTCTTTGATACCCAGCAGCTATTTTGATGCACAAGGGCGTTTTAATTATGATATAAAAATGAATATTACCGATCAGGGAATTCAAGAATATTCTTATGATGGAAGTATCAATAATCCTTGGACAGTGGTTAAATACGCTGATGGAGTGGGAGCTGCTTATCCCTTCAGAGCTGGCAGTCCAAATATTCGTACGGTTACAGTTAAAACTGGCGTAGATGATTTTCCATTAGGTTACTACTTGATAAAAGTATCTAAGGTAGAACAACCCTATCCTGCCGATGACCAGTACATCAAAAAAATCTCTTATTACGCCAATCACAAATTTGGACTAGTTCGGGTAGAAGTATTGCTTAAAAACGGTCAGGTAGCTAAGTGTGATATAGTGCCTTGGTTTTTGTTGTAAGCAGCTTGCTTCTCATAAAGCTTTTCGTAAATCTTGAAGTCACTCAGCCTAAATCGCAATAACTAAATAATTAAAACCAAAAATCATGAAAAAGACAATTATAGCATTCAGTTTTTTGTTTGTGGTGTTTTCTTTAATTACAATTATTAGTTCTTGTAAGAAAGAAAAAAACAATCCACCTATTTCTTTTGAACCAACGCTGAGAGCTTTTGATGCTTCCTTAACACCTTACAAAATAGGATTGATTATAGGAGTAAACATGAAATTTACGCAAACAGACTATAATGCAGAATTTGGAGGAAGTTCATTGGTGTTAAAAACATTGAATGATACCACTCTAAATTTTACAACACCTGACTTAACTCCTGGTTCTTATAAGATGGTCGTGAGTATTAATAACAAATTATTTACTCTTGAATATTTAGTGGTTGCTGGTAAATCAATAACCGATCCTGTACAATATGTAACTACCATTCTCGATGAGTTTACGGCTACAAAGGATTTATTAAATGAGAGAATAGATACAATGGCTGCCCGAGGCTTGATAAATAGTGCTTCAGAGAAAAACATTTTAAATACTATTAATGATAGTTTAAACTATTACAACCAGCAATTTCAACTTTTATCGACACAAGACCAAGCAAAAGCCGCCTCTCTTATAGCTGCTAACACATCAGATTTGGATGTAATTATGGCTGATTTAGGACCTTTAACAGATGATATATCGGGTCAATCATTTTATAAAAAAAATGGGGCTTGCGATATTAATGAGCGCTCTGGTAGAATGAATTGCTTAATGGTGCAATACAACAGAATAGCCAACATCAACGCTAACATTGATAAATTGAACAGCATTTTAGGAATCTTACTTTTACCTATCTCGGGTTGGGAAAAGACTGCATTAAAAATTCTAACTTACAATTATTCAAAAGTAGATGATCAATATTATTTAGTTGGTTTTGAATTGGCTTCAAGACCGTATCACCCTATTAGCATTAGTTTAAACAACGCTCCTACTAGCTTTAATAACTATCAGTCAAAAAGTATAGGGATAAATTTAATAGTGAGGAATGTAAAAGAAACACCAGATGCCAATGACAAATATTGGGAAAAAGATTTCTCTAAAAATTTTAATAAACTAATTAAAGACTGGAATTCTACTGCATGGAGTTTGTTTACGAACAATCCGCGTAAATTTCCAATTCTTATACAACCTCAATTATTACCTGAAAATACCGATGTAGTATTAGACATAAATAATACCAATTCAAATGTAACAAGTTCATCGGTATTAGGTACTCCACAAAATATGTCTATACTATTTGGAACCACACAATCAACTTCTCAAAATTTCACTTATACCATAAAATATGATGATGCTATTTTTAGTTTAGAAACAAACCCTGTTAATGCCAGTGTTATAGTAAGTGGGACCACTCCCCCTGTTACAGATATTGACGGCAATACATATAACACGGTACAAATAGGCTCACAAATTTGGATGAAAGAAAACCTTAAAACAACTAGGTACAGAAATGGAGCAGCAATAACAACTGGATTAAATAATTATGTATGGCAAAATCCAAATGAAGCTTATGCTGTTTATGATAGCAATTACGCAAATAATACAATTTATGGGAAGTTATATAACTGGCATGCTGTAACTGATTCGAGAAATCTATGCCCAACTGGCTGGCATATACCGAGCAATAATGAATGGACAACTCTAATTGATACTTTAGGAGGGGCTAGTGTAGCAGGAGGAAAAATGAAAAGCCAAGGCACACAATATTGGAATACTCCAAACCAAGATGCTACAAATGAAAGTGGATTCACTGCTTTACCTGGAGGGGCTCGTTTTGAAGATGGAACATACTCAAGCATCAAAGGACAAGCATACTTTTGGTCTTCAACTGCTATAGATGTTACTAATGCAAAATTTTATGGCATGGAGTCTTTAAGTGGAACTATAAGTAGCTATGATGGAATGAAAATTAGAGGGCAATCTGTGCGTTGTATTAAAGATTAAGTTAAGGTCGAATCAAAAAGCTATTTGCTTTTAAGAATCTCATCCCTTACTTCTTCTACTTTCATTCCTCCAAACTGTCCACTTGTCATTAGCAATAGATTTTTATTCTTCCAATTGGTAGATAATAGATATTGAATCAATTGCTCCTTTTCTGTAAATATCTGCAAATCATTTCTGCCAAATGATTCTCGTATAAGTGATTCGTCCAAATCTGGCATTCGTTTTAAAAGCATTGCTTCTTTGTCTATAAAAACGATAGCAGCATCTGCAGCATCCATACTGCCACTATATTCTGAAAGAAAATCTTTATTTAAACTACTAAACGTATGGAGCTCCATTACTGCTACTAATTGCCTATCAGCAAACTGTTCACGCATGGCTTTTACCGTAGCCTTTAATTTTGATGGAGAGTGTGCAAAGTCTTTATAGATAACTGTTTCTTCATTCTTACCGAGAAATTGTAGACGATTAGCAGCACCTTCAAATGAACTTATAGCATTCATAAAATCCCCATTGGAGATTCCTACTTCGTTACAAACTATTCTTGCTCCTTCTATGTTTTGCATATTATGCGCTCCAAACACACTCATTTCATATTCCTTCCCTTCAGATAAAATAAAAGTGCTGTGCCCTTTGGTGAAATACTCAGGTTGAGTATAGGGTAAAACCTTTGCGCTTCCTTTATATTCAGCAAAAATTTTCTTCAACTCGGTATCTTCCCTATAGTATGTTATTGCTCCCCCAGCTTCCACACTTTCGGCAAATTTCTTAAACTGATTTACATAACCTTCATAGACAGGAAACACATTGATATGATCCCAAGCTACTCCTGTAATTAAGGCCACATGTGGCTTGTAGAACATAAACTTGGATTCTAAGTGAATAGGCGAAGCCAAATATTCATCGCCCTCTAACACTATTATAGACGCATCTTCAGTAAGCTTAACGCTGGTATCAAACCCTTTCACTTTCGCCCCCACCATATAGTCAATGTTCTTTCCGCACTGTTGCAAAACGTGCATCACCATTGAGGTAATGGTAGTTTTGCCATGGCTTCCAGCTATAACAATGCGTAATTTATCCTTTGCTACTTCATAAATGTATTCAGGAAAAGAATAAATTTTTAAGCCCAACTCCTGTGCCTTCAATAGTTCTGGATTGTCTATTCGAGCGTGCATTCCTAAAATTACAGCATCCAAATCATCTCTAACTCTTTCAGAAAAAAATCCAATCTGATCAGGCATGATTCCTTCCTTACTCAAATTGGTAAGTGCAGGGTCCGCTATTTTATCGTCAGAACCCGTTACTATATTTCCTTTTCGTTTAAGGGCTATGGCTAGATTATGCATAATAGCACCACCTACTGCTATAAAATGTATCTTCATAAAATGTAGTTGAAGGATGAAAGTTTTGCAATACTAAAATAAATAGGATACTTTTGCGTTCTATTTTCAAAACAAATCACCATGAAAACGAACGCAAAAAATATTCTTACAGTAGCAGTAGTAGCTGCTTTTTTAGTGGCTTTATCATCTTGTGATAAGAAAACTTGTCCTACTTATTCTAAAGTAGAAAAAACTTCTACAGAACACAAAGCATAATTCGAGATGAATTGGGTGCAACTGAAGGAGGAGTCTCAGCTGGCTGAGATTTCAGAAAACTCATTCTCAAAACCTGTTTTGATTTTCAAACACAGTACCCGATGCAGTGTGAGTATAATGGCTAAGCGTTCTTTTGAGAACGATTGGAATTTAGCTCCTGATGCTGTTTCAACCTATTTTCTTGATCTTATTGCTTATCGTTCTGTATCCAATAAAATAGCAGAACAGTTTAAAGTAGAACATCAATCGCCCCAAATCATTTTATTGAAAAATGGTAAAGTTGTTTACCACGTTTCGCATTCCGATATAGATTTTAAAGAATTGACAAAAGTTTTATAAAATCTTCTTCAATTCCTCTACTAAGTAATCTATTTCTTCTTTGGTATTATTTTTTGAGAAAGAAAATCGCACAGTCTTCCTATTAGGGTCCGCTTTTATTCCCTCCAAAACATGCGATCCAATATCCGTACCAGAAGTACAAGCACTTCCGCCAGAAGCAGCTATACCAGCTATATCTAAATTAAAAAGTAGCATTTCCGATTTGGAAGTAATAGGAATAGAAATACTTAAAACCTTGTAATGACCTCTTTCATCTGTGTAGCCATTATAGGCTACATCTGGCAGCTCTTTATTGAGTTGCGAAATCATATAATTTTTAAGTGCTGTAATCGAATTTCTATTCGCTTCCATTTGTGATAAAGAAAGTTCTAATGCCTTTCCTAAGCCTACAATTCCATAAATATTTTCTGTACCAGCTCTCATATTTCGTTCTTGACTTCCTCCATCCATAAAAGGTTTGAGCATAGTATCAGAACTTATATAAACAAAACCAACCCCTTTGGGTCCATAAAATTTATGGGCAGATCCACTCAAAAAATGAATCTTTATTTCTTGAACATCTAGTGGATAATAACCAATTGTTTGAACAGAGTCTGTATGAAAATAGGCAACATATTGCTGACACAAATCACCCACACGCTTTAAATCTAAAAGGGTACCTATTTCATTATTGGAATGCATAAGCGAAACCAACGTCTTCTCGTTGGATGCCTTGAGTAATTCTTCTAAATGCTCGTAACTGGGCTCACCAAAAGTGTTTAGTTGCACAAAGTCAAGCGCCACCCCATTTTCATGCTCTCTCTCTACAGAATGCAATACACAGTGATGCTCAATAGTCGAAGATATGATTCGTTTAACCCCTAAACTTGTTACCGATTTTTTGATAACCGTATTATTGGACTCGGTGCCACAAGAGGTAAAAAAAACTTCTGCGGTAGAGGCGTTAATAGCACTGGCGACAATCTTGCGAGCCTTTTCAATAGCTGCTTTGGTTTTTCTTCCATACGAATGAATAGAAGAAGGATTGCCAAAATGATCGGTCAGGAACGGTAACATTTCCTCCAAAACTTCTGGAGCTATGGCTGTAGTAGCAGCGTTATCTAAATATACTTTCATGATTTCGCCTGCAAAATAGAAAAAAGTTAATAGTTCTTTGATTTCTAAACCTGCAACTACAAAAGTCTGCATTATCTTCTCAAAACATTTTACTAAAGATTCATAAAATGGACATTATTTAATTTTCTTACTGCTTTTTCTGCTACTTAAAATTAAATTTGCACACCCTTCCTTTTACGATTGAATTGAAATTATTTTTATGACAAAAAATTTTGTGGCATTTGCCATTGTTTCCTCCCTCTTACTCTCTGCTTGTAATTCAGAAACAGACAAAAGCAAATCCAATAAACCATCGAATGCAGTGGCACAAATAGAGGGTATATTGGTGAAAGGAACTTCCATCCAGCAACTCATACAAAGTTCGGGTTCTATCACTCCTTTTGAGGAAACTGTTTTAATGCCCGAAGTAGCGGGAAGAGTAATTGCTATAAATCTACCAGAAGGAAAATTTGTATCGAAGGGAACGCTGTTAGTAAAATTATTGGACGATGATTTACAAGCGCAACTTAGAAGACTGGAAGTACAATTAAAAATAGCCGAAACTACCGAACAGCGACAATCACAGCTCATTAAAATAAATGGCATTAGCCAACAAGATTACGACCAGTCTGTATTACAGGTAAGTGATTTAAAAGCTCAAATTGAAATTCTTAAAGTAGCTATTCGCAAAACAGAAATTAGAGCTCCATTTGATGGCAAAATTGGTTTAAAAAAAATCAGTTTAGGGGCTACCATTTCTCCCTCAACTCCAGTGGCTACTATTCGTGCCGACCAACAATTAAAAGTTGATTTTTCTGTTCCTGAAAAATATAGTACTGAATTAAAAGCTGGTAAAAAACTAACCTTCACGGTACAAGGCGATTCTAAAAAATACGAAGCTACTGTTTTGGCAAACGAAGAGAGTATAGAAAGCAGTACTCGAAATTTAAAGGTAAGAGCCATTGTAAATGGTAATCCTACAACCCTTACCCCTGGTGCATTTGCTGAGGTGGAAGTAATTTTAGGGGAAAATAAAAATGCGCTGATGATTCCTTCACAAGCGGTTATTCCTCAAGCCAGAGACAAAAAAGTAATCTTGTCGAAAAATGGAAAAGCAACATTTGTAAAAGTTAAAACAGGCGTTCGTAAAGAGTCTACAGTAGAAATTATAGAAGGCATTTCAATAGGTGATACTGTAGTAACAACGGGTTTGCTTTTCATTCGCCCAGATTTTGATTTAAAATTTTCTAAGATTACCAATTAAGCATCCATGAGTATTTCTGACTTCTCGTTAAACAGACCTGTGGCAGCTATCGTCATGAGTTTAGTGATTGTACTTTTTGGTGCAGTAGGCTACAATTTTTTGGGGGTACGGGAGTACCCTGCTATAGACCCTCCTACCATCAATGTGCGTACCGCTTACACGGGTGCTAATGCAGATATTATGGAATCTCAAATTACCGAACCGCTTGAAAAAGCAATTAACGGTATAGAGGGAATTAAATCCATATCCTCTTCTTCCTCTTTAGGAAGCAGCAATATAACGGTTGAATTTAATCTCGGTTCCGATTTAGAAAAAGCAGCCAATGATGTGCGCGATAAGGTTTCGCAAGCGGTAAAAAATTTACCCCAAGATATAGATGCAGCGCCTATTGTAGCTAAGGCAGATGCTAATAGCGACCCCATTATTTTTATGCCTGTGCAAAGTTCTACCATGAACATTGTGCAGCTAAGCGATTATGCGGAAAATGTATTGCAAGAAAAACTACAAACCATTCCGGGTGTCAGTCAGGTACAAATTTTTGGTCAAAAAAGACCCTCCATGCGCCTTTGGTTACAACCCGATAAAATGGCAGCTTACGGTCTTAACGCACAAGATGTAAACGCTGCACTTACGCGCGAAAACATTGATTTGCCGGGGGGAAATATGCGTGGCAATAACACCGATTTAATTATCAAAACATTTGGAAGACTGAGTACGGAAGATGATTTCAATAATTTAGTTATTAAGCAAACCGATAAGCAAGTTGTACGATTCAGTGATATTGGAGAAGCCATGATAGGACCTGAAAATGAAGAAACTTCTATTAAACTTAATGGTGTAAATGGAGTAGCCCTTTCGCTTGTACCACAACCAGGAGCCAACTATATAGAAATAGCCAATGAGTTTTATAAAAGAATGGAAGAAATAAAGAAAACACTTCCTTCTGGTATGACCTTGGATATAGGAATTGACAAATCGAAATTCGTTCGAAAATCGGTAAAAGAAGTAGGCGAAACCCTTGCTATTGCTATCCTGTTAGTAATTCTAATTGTTTATCTTTTCTTCCGAAATTGGGTCATAGCCATTCGTCCATTAATAGATATTCCTGTTTCCTTAATGTCCACGTTCTTTATCATGTATGTTTTTGGATTTTCCATCAACATACTCACTATGCTGGCCATAGTCCTGGCAACAGGACTGGTAGTAGATGATGGAATTGTGGTCACTGAAAACATCTACAAAAAGATAGAACAAGGAATGGATAAATGGCGTGCAGCCCGCGAAGGAACAGCCGAAATTTTCTTTGCTGTAATATCTACCTCCCTTACACTTGCAGTTGTTTTTCTTCCTGTAATTTTTCTTCAAGGCTTCACGGGCAGACTGTTTCGTGAGTTTGGAATTGTGGTAGCAGGAGCAGTTCTGGTATCTGCTTTTGTATCACTCACACTCACTCCAGTATTGAATGTAAAATTAGGAGGCAGCAGCACCACGCATTCCCGTTTCTATACTTTTTCTGAACCCTTTTTTGTAGGCTTAGATAGAATTTACAGAAAATCACTCACAGCATTTATGAAAGTGCGCTGGGTTTCTGTGGTCATTCTTTTGGTCTGTATTTCTCTCATTTACGTTTTTAGCAACGTATTAAAATCAGAACTAGCACCCCTTGAAGACCGCTCTATCATTCGCTCTCCAGTAACAACACCGGAAGGTACTGACTTTGATTACACCGAAAATTTAACGGGAAGAATCGCTCAAAAATTAATGGACAGCGTGCCAGAAGCTCGTTTGGTTTTTGCCGCTACTGCACCTGGATTCATAGGAACAGGTAGTACCAATACGGGCTCAGTAAATGTTTTATTAACGGAGCCTGAAGAGCGCAAAGCCTCACAGCAACAGATTTACGATAGGCTTACCAGAATCTACAAAGGTTTTCCAGAAGCAAGAATTTTCCCCAATCAGGAACAAACTATTTCTACATCACTATCAGCAGGCTCACAATTACCTGTTCAATTTGTCATTCAAAATTTAGATTTCAATAAAATTCAACAAGCCATTCCAAACTTCTTAGATGAAGCGCGCAAAGACCCTGTTTTCGGCAATGTAGATGTGAATTTAAAATTCAATAAACCCGAGCTAAACATTCTTATAGACCGCTTAAAAGCTGCCGATTTAGGAGTGAGTGTACTCGATGTTTCTAACACACTTCAACTGGCTTTGAGTGGAAAACGGATTGGTTACTTTTTAAGAAATGGAAAGCAATATCAAGTGATAGGGCAAGTAGATAGAAAAGACCGAGATGAGCCAGTGGATTTAAAATCGCTTTATGTGCGAAGCAATAAGGGCGAAATGATACAACTAGACAATCTGGTTCAACTAGAAGAAAACAGCAACCCTCCTACGCTTTACCACTTTAATCGTTATAAATCTGCTACCATTTCTGCCTCTTTAGCACAAGGAAGAACACTGGGTGAAGGCATAGCCACCATGCAGAGAATTGCTAAAAAGAATTTAGATGAAACATTCCAAACAGCTCTTTCGGGACCATCCCGCGACTTTGCTGAAAGTGCTTCCAATACATCGTTTGCATTGATATTGGCATTGCTTTTAATCTATCTAATTTTAGCAGCACAGTTTGAAAGTTTCCGCGACCCATTCATTATTATGCTTACCGTGCCTCTGGCCATTGCGGGTGCTATGCTTTCTCTTTGGATTTTTGGAAAAACACTCAATATCTTTTCTCAAATAGGAATGATTATGTTGATAGGATTGGTTACAAAAAATGGAATTCTAATAGTAGAGTTTGCCAATCATAAAAGAGAAAAAGAGGGACTCAGCAAAGCCAATGCAGCACTTGAATCTGCTGCAGCTCGGTTACGTCCTATTTTAATGACTTCGCTGGCAACTATCTTTGGGGCATTACCTATTGCACTATCCTTAGGTGCTGGTGCACAAAGCCGCGTACCACTTGGAATTGTAATAGTGGGTGGTTTATTATTTTCCCTGTTACTATCGTTGTATGTAATTCCTGTTATGTATTCTTTAATGGCACACACCAAGAAAAGTACCGATGATTCTGATAGTAATACAGCAATAGAAAAGCAATAAACATGAGAAAACTTCTTTTAAGTATTTTGATTTGTAATCTAAGCAGCAGCATAAGCGCACAAGTTTTAACTGCAGAAGATGCGGTGACTCTTGCCCTTAAAAACAATTACGATATTCTAGTAGCACGAAACGATGCAGATATAGCCAAAGCAAACAACACCGCTGGAAATGCAGGAATGCTGCCTACTTTTGGAATCAATGCTTCCGATAATTATACCATCAATAATTTAGAGCAAAAATTAACCAACGGAAGTGAGATAAAAGCAACAAATGCAGGGGGAAATAATTTTAATGCTGCTGCGGTTATTAACTGGACCTTGTTTGATGGTGGTAAAATGTTTATCACCAAAAAGAAACTAAATCAAATACAAGATTTAGGGGAATTGCAGTTTAAAGATAAAGTAATGCAAAATGTAAACGATGTGATTGTAGCCTACTACGACATTGTTCGTCAGCAGCAACAATTACTTTCTATACTTCAGGTAATCAACTACAATACTGACCGTGTAAAAATTTTTGAAAGCCGCTTTAATGCTGGGCTTTCAGCCAAAACAGATTTGCTGCAAGCTAAAGTAGATTTAAACGTAAATAAGGAAACTGCCATTACTCAACAAACTGCTATTCTTAATACCAAACGAAAATTAAATCAGTTGCTGAGCAGAGAAACTGAAACTGTGTTTGAAGTTACCGATAGCATTCCACTTACTTTTCAACCCAACAAGAATGAAATTTTACAAACTATAAATGCACAAAATCCCACTTTGCTGGCTACCCAAAAACAAATAGAAATAGCAAAGTATGGTGTAAAGGAATTAAAAAGCCTCTACCTTCCTAAACTTAGTGTGAGTGCGGCTTATGCTTTTGCTCGAAGCGATAACAAAGCTGGGTTTACCCTTTTTAGTCAAACCTATGGTCCACAGTTTGGCGGGGTACTCTCTATTCCATTGTATCAAGCAGGAAATTTAAAACGACAAGTAGCAGTTGCCAAAATTCAAGTAAAATCTGCAGAGTATAATTTAGAGAAAGTGAAATTGCAAACTGCTAATCAAGTACAAACTGCACTCTCCGATTTTGAAAACCAACAACAGCTACTGACATTAGAAAAAGAAAATACGCTTCTTGCAAAAGAGAATTTAGAAATTTCATTAGCTAGATTGATACTAGGGCAAACCAACTCATTAGAAGCTCGCCAGGCTGAAACCAGCTACCAATCTGCCCTTGCCCGCCTTAGCAATTTCCAATTTAACTTAAAAGCTGCCGAAACTAAACTTCGTCAGTTATTAGCAGCCTTATAAAAGAGCGTTTACTCTACTACTATTTTTCGAGATAAAATTGTTTTGCCATTCTTTTGTAGCAAAGCAAAATAAACACCTGCTTTCAATTTAGCGTTCAGGTATTGTATAGCAGTAGTATTGTTCTCTATTTCTATTTCATCCACTAATCTTCCAAGCTGGTCATAGATTTTAATAGACGATGGCATTCTATCCTTTTCGAAATTATACAGACTAAACATAGTCTCCTTACCAAATGGATTTGGAATAATCTCCAGTCTTTCATTCTCCTTATCCAGTTTATTTACACCCGATTCACTTTGAGAAAAATGAAGTGCAAAACGATCCCAATTATCGGAAGCATTAGCGGTGAAAACATAAGTAGGTAGAGCCTTTACATCTACCCAAGTAGCTGCCGTTTTCTTATCTTCCAGGAAAACCTGATACTTATCAAAGGAGTTGATGCCCTCAAAATTAAAAGTAAAAATACCATTCGCTCCTGGCTCCAAACTTAAAGGCACCGTAGGATTTGACGCTACATCCTGCAAAATATTATGCGACATGTGAATGGCATTGTTCAAGGAGTATATAGTAGGTTGCCCCAAGCGACTGTGTAACTTATTGGCATCTAACATAGGGTCAAAATTATTCGTAGCAGAGGTATTGAAAGCTATTTTGGTGATATCTGCAAAACCGTTGCCTTCCACTTTCACATTCATTTCATAGTCATTGGCAGTTTTATAAAAGGTAGCAAGAGATGCAGGGTAGTTTACACATTCAGTTTTGTCAATTACGAGTGACCCCGACCCAGAAGTTCTATGTACCATAAACCCCTGGAAGGGAGGAATAATTGCATTGCTACCCATCATTAACATTTGGTAAGTACCAATGTATGTTCCTGAAGTTTGCCATACCCCTACTTGCGCATCAAAGCCACTGTGTGTATTTAAATTCAACACCGATAAATACGGATTCCCCGCCAGATTCCAGCCAGCAGACATGGGTCTTCCTTGCTTGGAAACATTGGTAGCCCAAGCTGAATTTGACAATCCGCTAAGGGTGTAAGACGCAGCCATATTGGGAGCAGCAGTAACAGCCAAAGTTTGATTTCCATTCAAGTAAACAGAATAGCCTCTCGCATTCGTTGCATTACCCGATGTCAAAGACTCCCAGCTTTTCAAGGCACAAACGGCTCCACTATCTTCATGAAATTGGAAAACAGTACCATAAGGCGAAGTAGCCTGCAATTGTGTTTCATCACAATCTACGGTAGGTAAAACATAACCAGCAGTTCCACTAGCCCCTAATTGAGACAGTGGTAAATTATTAACTGGGGAACTTATAAAATGTTGGTTTTTCCCACTAACAGGCACCCATCTTTGTGCCGTAATATTTCCACTAATAGTTCCTGTATTGGAAGCAGAAAAATCGATGGTGGCGCAGTGGGTATCTGAAGTACTCAGAAATTTAAGCGTACCGCCAGCAGTATTCAACGTGCCTTTTTTAAGCGTCAATCGATTGTATACTTCTGTTGTACCAGATAAAGTATAACCCGCACTGTTGTCCAGTTCCAAAGAGTCTATTCTGGAAGTTCCGCTAAAACTTTGGCTACTAGTTCCGTTCATCACCACTTTTCCGCCAGAAACAAAAGAAGCAGCTCCACCACCCGTCCAGTTTTTGCAAACATTCCATTTTCTATTATTCAAAATAGTGATGGTTACATTGTTTGCCACATTTACATTTCCTGTTTGCACATCTCCATAAATAATAGAAGGGTCGTAAGGCTTACCAGCTGGGATAGTCACATTTGCATCGCAACTATTCGGTCCGCAACAGCTTGGGTTGGGAGTCCAGTTTTTAGGGTCGTTCCAATTCGCTGATTGAGAGCCATTCCAAACATAATTGTAAGCACAGCCTCCTGTATCAATAGTAGCAGATGCATTGTAATTACTCGAACCTGGGTCTTTGCATCCATAAATAGGAACGGTCAAGACTCTAAATGCATCTACCTTACCATAGCCCCATTTTGGATTCGGTACAGCGCCTGTAAAGGCATCTGTTTTGGCAGTCAATTGAATGGCTTTCATCACCTCATCGTAACCCGCTGTAGGTCGCTTCTCCAAATACAAAGCCGCAATGCCTGTAACGATGGGAGATGCCATAGAAGTACCTCCGTTTCTATTGTGCTTCCTCCTATTCCTATCTTTAATTTATTACTGGGAGCACCCATCAACAAAGCAATATTGAACGAATCTCCAGTAGCTATGGTAGTACTTCCTGTTGCCGTAATATTGGGCTTTTGACGACCATCTCTGGTAGGTCCCCAACTGGAGGTTGGAAAAAGATCTTGTCTGGTTTCTCCAGTAGCTAATAACGGGTCTCTATTAATTCCATCTACATCTTTATAAATATGCCCATTCGAATAATTACCCACGGTAATCACTTTATCGGAGCAAACCCAAGAAGATACCATCGTTTTTAAAGAATCTGAAAAACGATAATTAGGGGAAGTAAAACCTCCTGGCAATGGACTATTTTGAATATCTGAAGTTCCAATTAAAGACCTATTTGCCCATAAATCAAATGCACCGGTTCCTTTAGTTTGTAACCGCCATAAATAGGTAGTTACCACAGGATAAATTAGAAACTCAATGTGATACGTCCCTCCTTCTAAAGTGGCGTAAATACTGTAGTTCCCTAATTTAGTAGCACCATTAAAAAGGGAATCATCTATTTGAACTGTACCTCCTTGAGGGGGATTAAAATCGGTAAGTATGTTGTAATATTTAGTTCTCTTAAAAAAGGTAGGCGTGCTGTTATCGCAACCTATGGCAAAGTTGGCCGCTTTAAATTGATTGGTATCTGCCCATAAATCGTAATACACACTAGCAGTCGTAGCATTGTATTTAAACCAGGTAAACAATGAATCGGTGGCGCTCAAAGTATATCCCAAGTGAATTCTTTTATCAGCCGAATTCCCTGCTGCAGCTACAAATACTCTTCCTTTTTTGGCGCATAGCATATTGTCTATAGCTTCAGCTGCTAAATCTTTTCCATCGTGTGAGCCATAATAAGTTCCCACACTGGTATTAATCACACAAGGCATACCTAAGGCATCTGCTTTCTTATAAATATAGTCGGCTGCATCTGCCATCTTTTGTAAGAAATTATTACTTGCGTTATCTATTCGAACTACTACTATATTACACTCTGGCGCCACTCCTTTATAGAGTGCTTTTAATGGCGCAGTAGTAGCCCCTAAACCATTACCAGTAGCTATGCCCGCCACATTCGTACCATGTCCTTGGTTACTGGAAGGTGGTATGTGCGTACAACCTCCGTTATTAATAGTAGTGGAATCCCACTCTGCGCCATAGCCATATGCTGACGGTGCAGTACCTACTCCATTCTGATCCCATAAATTACGAATACGGGTAGTACCATTTGCATTTCTAAAATCTCCGTGTTGAAAGAAAATACCCCCATCAATAATACCTACCACTACGCCCTTGCCTGTGTAGGCTTGGCTTAAAGGAGCCGAACCTGTGTGAACCTTATCTATGTTGTTATTGATACGAGCGGTATCCATTAACATTACCCCTGGAGCAAAAGAATTTTCAATTCTTTCCACAGCCTCTTCCTTGGCAAAGGCTTTTAAGTTTTTGTAAGGGATTTCTATAGAACAAATGTCCTTTGCGTGAAACTTAAAGATTCCCTGATATTGTTCTGTTAATGATTGAATGGCTTCGGCATTGCCTTTTACCAAAAGCGGTTGTAACTGACTGCTATGAGCAAATTCTGTTTGCTTTAATTTCTCCGATAGATAAAGGCCAAGTTTGGATGACCCTTGTGCAGAACAAAAATTATAAACAAAAAGTACGACTAGAAGGTAAATGAATCTATTCATAGAAATCTAGATTTATAGATTGTTTACAATAATTAGACCAAAGTTAGACCATATAATCTTAATTTTCTAGTTTTCAAAGACCTTTCCCTGCTCCCTATTTTCTCTAAACAAAACATATCAACAGCGCGTTATTTTGAAACAATAGTTAAAACTGTATTTTAGCCGTTGATTGATAAAACCACTTATCCATGATTACTACGATACTTTCTTCAATTGCTTTTATAGCCCTTTCCGGAACCGCTTTCTTTTTTGCTTTTAAAGGCTTTAAAAGAGTATACAGAAACATTCATTTAGGCAGAAAAGAAGCCTTTACCGATCAACCTGCCGAACGCCTAAAGACCATGCTGATGGTAGCTTTAGGGCAAAAGAAAATGTTTAAAAGACCCGTAGCGGCCCTGCTTCACTTGGTCATTTACGTATCTTTTGTAATTACACAAATTGAACTGCTGGAGATTTTTATAGATGGTATTTTCGGAACGCATCGCTTTGTATATCACGCTTTTGAAAACAATGTATTTTTAAGAGGATTTTATGTTTTCACCATCAGTTTTATAGAAGTACTTTCTCTACTTACGCTCTTTGTAACCTTTGCCTTTTTATGGAGAAGAGATATGCTGAAACTCCCTCGTTTCAACAAACCTGAAATGAAGGGCTGGCCTAATAAAGATGCGCACTTAATTCTATTCTTCGAAATACTGTTAATCACCAATATTTTTTTGATGAACAGCTTTGATATGGCTGCTTCGAATGGAGAATATGGCTTTTGGATAAGCGGAATGATAGGCAGTTTGTTTTATGGCATGAATGAAACCTTCCTGCATGTAATGGAGAAAATAGGTTGGTGGGGACACATCTGTATGGTGTTTACCTTCCTGGTTTATCTTTCGTATTCCAAACACCTTCATATTATATTGGCATTCTTTAATACCTACTTCTCTCGCTTAACTCCTAAAGGCTACATAGCCAATATGGATACCGTAACCCGCGAGGTAAAATTAATGCTGGACCCTAATGCTGCTGTGGGAGAACCCGATGCAGATGCACCTACTAAATTTGGGGCAAAAGATGTGTTTGATTTAAGCTGGAAAAACTTATTGGATGCCTACACCTGCACCGAGTGCGGTAGATGTACTGCTGCTTGCCCGGCTAATCTTACCGGCAAATTGTTATCGCCTCGTAAAATTATGATGGATACCCGCGACCGCCTGGAGGAAGTAGGAAAAGCAATAGATGCCAACGGGGGAGAATGGAAAGAGGATGGTAAAGCCTTGTTGGAAAATGGCTATATAAGTGTAGAGGAATTAAGAGCTTGTACTACCTGCAATGCTTGTGTGGAAGAGTGCCCTGTCAATATTTCTCCTTTAGATATTATTGTGCAGCTCCGCAGAAGTTTGATTATGGAAGACTCTAACTCACCAGCTGAGTGGAATGGTATGTTTGCGAACTTAGAAAACAATGGTGCCCCTTGGCAGTTTTCACAACAAGATAGATTAAATTGGACGAAGGGGTGATTTTGAGAAGGCAGAGAGCAGAAGACAGAAATCAGAAGACAGAAGTGAGATTTTGGAATCCGTTTTAAGTGTATGAAGTAACAGTTTAAATAAAGATGTTTCACTACGTTCAACATGACAACAAGAGCAAAAGAAAACGGTTACTAAAAGAGGATTGTCATTCTGAACGAAGAGAAGAATCTTAAATTGAATTAGATAATTAAACAGAACTATAAAGTAAAAATTTTTAAAAATGTCAGCGTACAGCGGTCTACTATCTGACTTCTAGCATCTGACTTCTAAAATTAAAGAATATGGAATTAAACGTGCCTACCATGGCAGAAATGGCTGCTAAAGGCGAAACCCCCGATGTATTGTTTTGGGTGGGATGTGCAGGAAGTTTTGATCAAAGAGCACAAAAGGTAACGCGCTCTTTTGTGAAAATCTTAAATCACTTAGGAATCAAATTTGCCGTATTGGGTACCGAAGAAAGCTGTACAGGCGACCCGGCCAAGCGCGCGGGCAATGAATTTGTGTTTCAGATGCTGGCTATGCAAAACATAGAAGTGATGAACAGCTATGGAGTGAAAAATGTGGTAACTACCTGTCCGCATTGTTTCAATATCATGAAAAACGAATACCCGGCTTTGGGCGGCAAATACAAAGTAACCCACCACTCTCAGTTTTTACAAAAACTGATAGACGAAGGTAAAATCAAAATTACCGAAGGCGGTATTTTTAAAGGAAAGAAAATTACCTACCACGATTCCTGCTACCTGGGCAGAGCCAATGACATCTACGAAGCTCCCCGCAAGGTGTTAGAAGAGCTGGATGCCGATTTAGTGGAAATGACCAGCTGTAAAACCAAGGGCTTGTGCTGCGGAGCTGGTGGCGCGCAGATGTTTAAAGAAGAGGAACATGGTACTATTCGTATCAATCAGGAGCGTACCAACCAGGCCTTAGCAACAGGGGCAAGTATTGTGGCAGCTGCCTGCCCTTTCTGTAATACCATGATTACCGATGGGGTGAAAGGAAAAGATATGCAAGCTACCGTTAAAGTATTTGACATAGCC
>JBGAVP010000043.1:0-14656 GCA_044228065.1 Chitinophagales bacterium
CATTAAACAAAAAGGAGATAGTATATGACACCACCACAAAAGCAATAGTTCGGTAGCCATGCGCGCACTGCTCATGCCTACCTACATGGAGATACAGCATGTTCCCTCTGTATCAACAGTATTTATTTTAAACACTTAAATTTTAATCGTATGAAATCGAATATTTTAATTCTCTTTTTGGTCAAATTAGGCTTTAAAGAAAAAAAAGCAGTTCCACAGTTTATAGCATATGCCAGAAACATTATTAAAAAAATGACCGGCAATGTTGATTTTCCTTCCCCAGAGCCTACCCTGCCTGATTATGCCAAGGCAATAGATGAACTGGATGTTGCCAATCAAGATGCGCTGAATGGGGGTAGTGAGGAGAAACTGATTCGTGAACAAAAATTTGCTGTGGCTAAAGCGCTGACTACCCAGCTGGGGGCGTATGTGGAGTTTAAAGCCAATGGTGATGTATTGAAAATAGCCAGTACGGGTTTTGATTACCGCAAGCAGCCTCAACCCCTGCCTCCACTAGAGCAGGTAAAGGGTTTGGCAGCAGTACCCAATGTGATTCACGGCATGGTAGATTTACGCTGGAAAAAAGTAACAGGTGCCAGAATCTATGCAGTGATGATGACGGATGATATAGCCAACAATGATTTTAAATTGGTGGGTAAATCTTCTAAGACTAAGTTTTCGGTGCTGGATTTGAACAGCGGAAAACAATATTGGTTTAAGGTGATGGCTATAGGTACAGGCAGCGATGGGGCCGAGAGCGACCCTGCAACTACTTTTGTTTTGTAATGGTTTGTTTTTTGGTGAAGTGAGAACGGACAGTCCGCCCTTGGCGGGCTGTCTTTTTTTTGGGGGATGGCTAATCCGCCAAAGGCGGAGAAACATCTAATGCTTTCAACAAATACAGATCCTTCTCTGCGCTCAGGATGACAATCCGCTTGCTAGCAGAGATTTGACAACTTTTAAAAAGTTGTCAAATCTGTTACCCTGGCGGACACCTCCGCCAGCGGAGGAGAAGCAGCCGCCTGCGGGCTGTTTGCAGCAGGGATAGAAACGAAAAGCCTTTTTTTGCTTTGCCTTTTGGGAAGCAAAAAGCTTATAGTGTATAGCCCGTCCGCTGCCCTCTTAATAATGGAGCTGCTTTAGCTTTTTATTTTAAGCTTTCGCCTGCCTGGGATAAATAGCCCGAACCATTGGTTTTAATTAGCGATTAGAAGTATTCCCAAAAATCCTATTTTCGCTCCCGCATGTCAGACAATTCAAAAGAAATAACAGGCTTCTCTAAACTAAGTAAGCGAGAGAAGATAAAGTGGTTGGCAAAAAATTTTTTGTATGCGAACCCTTTAGAAATTGTAAATGAATTTGGGGGTTTTTGGCACGACAATGTAGAAGCTCAAAAACTACTGGATGGCTTTAGCGAAAACACCCTCACTAATTTTCCCGTACCTTTTGGGGTAGCGCCCAATTTTCAAATAAACGGAACGGTGTATGCCATTCCTATGGTGACCGAAGAAAGCTCGGTAGTAGCAGCTGCCTCGAATGCCGCCAAGTTTTGGCTGAGCAGGGGTGGCTTTAAAGCCCAGGTAATTTCTACCGTAAAAGTAGGGCAAGTGCATTTTACTTTTTCGGGCGAAAAACAACAACTCTTTTCCTTTTTTGATTCCATAAAAAACGATTTGATAACGGGTGTAAAAAGCATTACCGCCAAAATGGAAGAACGGGGCGGTGGTGTAAAAGATTTAGAACTGATAGATTTTACGGCACTGGAAAAAGACTACTACCAGATACGAGGCTATTTTGAAACGGTAGATTCTATGGGGGCTAATTTTATAAATTCTTGTCTGGAAGAGTTCGGTAAAATATTGGTAGAGAAAATAGAAAAATCGGATGCGTTTTCTGAAAAAGAAAAGGAGGTGGAGATAGTGATGTGTATACTCTCTAACTACACCCCCGACTGTTTGGTAAAAGTGGAAGTGAGCTGTAAGGTAGAGGAGTTGGGGACATTTGAAGAGGGGAAAGTAAGTGCACAAGAGTTTGCAGAAAAATTTCACAGAGCGGTGCGCATAGCGCAAATAGACCCATACAGAGCTACCACGCACAACAAGGGAATAATGAATGGGATAGATTCGGTGGTGATAGCCACCGGCAATGATTTTAGAGCGGTGGAATCGTGCGCTCATACCTATGCCAGCAGAGATGGGCAGTACCGCAGCTTATCAGATTGCACTATAGAAAACGGAGTTTTTAATTTTTCTTTGACCATCCCTATAGCCATAGGAACGGTGGGTGGGCTTACTTCTTTGCATCCTCTGGCGAAACGCTCTTTAGAATTATTAGGCAACCCACATGCTCCTAAGTTGATGGAAATAATAGCTACGGTGGGTTTAGCGCAAAACTTTGCCGCCTTAAAATCGCTCACAACTTCCGGCATACAAAAGGGGCACATGAAAATGCACTTGACCAATATTTTAGCAGGTTTTCAAGCCACCGATGAAGAAATGGAGAAAGCGAAAAACTACTTTGGGGATAAGACCATTTCGGTATCAGGCGTAAGAGAATATTTAGAAGAATTACGAAAAAAATAAATTCAAAAACAGCAACCCTTGCTAAAAATAAGCACCGATACTTCCCAGCATTTTTATGGGCATGGCAAATTGCTTTTGACAGGCGAATACTTTGTGCTAGATGGTGCTCAAGCCCTTGCTATTCCTACTAAATTTGGGCAACATGTAAGGGTGAAGGAACTTTCTGCAAACTCGAATACACTCTATTGGGTTTCGTTGAATAGCAAAAAAGAAATTTGGTTGAATTTGGTGTTTGATAAAAACTCGATGGACTGTGTTAATGCCGATACGAAAGAAGCCAAAACACTCTCGCTTATTTTACAAACAGCTAAGAAATTAAATCCCGATTTTTTAAACGAGGAGAAAGATACAGCAGTAGAAACTTATTTAGAGTTCCCTAATGAATGGGGTTTGGGCTCTAGTTCTACTTTAATTTATTGTGTGGCTCAATGGGCTGGTGTAAATGGATTGGAGCTCTTACAAAAAACAGTAGGTGGCTCTGGCTACGATGTAGCGTGTGCAGGGAATGATAGTCCTATTTTGTATGAGCGAAAAAATATTTTGAACCCAAGTATTACTCCAGTTCTATTTCAACCTCCGTTTTCAGAGCAATTGTATTTTGTGTACACGGGGCAAAAACAACTTTCTACTGCTGGAATAAAACACTATCAAGAAACCGTACAGGAGAAAGCAAATTACTTAACATGGATTAATAAGATAACAGAGGCAATGCTTCAATGTGTATCTATAACTAAGTTTGAGCAGTTGATAGAAGAACACGAAACGCTGATTGCAGAAGCCTTGCAATTAAAAAAAGTAAAAGACACAATGTTCCCAGATTATTGGGGAAGTGTAAAATCGCTGGGTGCATGGGGTGGCGATTTTGTATTAATGACTAACAGCAGAAGCGATGAAGATTTGAAAGCGTATCTTCATGCGCACAATTTAAAAGTTGTCTTTAAATTTGATGAACTGATTTATAAATAGCGTATGGCAGAATTAAAAAAAATAACGTGGCGTAGTCCTTCGAACATAGCACTGGTAAAGTATTGGGGCAAGCATGGCAATCAGTTACCGAACAATCCCTCTATCAGTTTTACACTGAGTGAATGCTATTCAGAAACCTCTTTTAGCATAGCCGAAAAACAATCCAAAGGAAAAGATATAGAACTTAAATTCTATTTCGACCAAAAAGAAAACCTAGCTTTTCGTATTAAAATTTTAAAGTTTTTTGAAGACATAGCCAAGGACTTCCCCTTCTTAACGAAGTATGCTATTTCGGTAAACTCTGCTAACTCTTTTCCGCATTCTTCGGGCATAGCATCTTCTGCTTCTGCTATGAGCGCATTGGCGCTGTGCCTGTGTTCTATGGAAGAGCACCTCAGCAAAAAGAAACCCTTATCCAAGGAAAAATTCTTGCAAAAGGCTTCTTACTACGCCCGCTTAGGTTCGGGAAGTGCAGCCCGTTCGGTGTTCCCTTATTTATCGGAATGGGGTACTGCTGCTGGCATCAAAAAATCATCTGATGAGTATGCTATTCCTTTCGAAGACGAGATGCATAAAGTTTTTAAGACCTATCACAATTCCATTTTAATAGCGAGCAGCGCAGAGAAAAAAGTGAGTAGCCGAGTAGGGCATTCGTTGATGAAAACCAATCCTTTTGCGAAGGTGCGCTATAAACAAGCCAAGCAAAATTTGGCTGATATTACGGAGGCGTTAAAAACAGGGGACTTAGAAAAATTTGGAACTATTACGGAGACAGAGGCTATGACCCTGCACGCTTTAATGATGTGCTCCGACCCTAATTTTATTTTAATGACTCCCTCTACCCTCTCTATGATTGCTAAAATCAAAGCATTCAGAGAGACTACCAAACTCCCTTTGTATTTCACATTGGATGCTGGACCTAACATTCATTTATTATACCCCGATAAAATTAAATCGAAAGTAATTCCCTTTATACAAGCAGAATTGAGTGAAGATTGTGAAAACGGTAGAATTATATGGGATAAAGTAGGCAAAGGCCCTAGCCTTATCAAGTAAAATACAGTGGCGAAAAAACAAACTTCTAAGAACACTTACTACTCTAAAGTGCTTTTGTTTGGTGAGCATATCATCAATAAAGGCGCCAGAGGTTTGGCTATTCCCTGCGAGCAGTATAGCGGAAGATTCAGTTTCGATTTAGACAAAGAAAATGAAGAAGCTATAGCTTCTAACAAATCGATTGTAGCACTTACGCATTACCTTATCCACCATCCCGAACTTTCTAAATTATACAACACCAACGCCCTCTTAAATGACCTGGAAAAAGGATTGTATTTTGACTCTAACATTCCGCAAGGATATGGAATGGGCAGCTCTGGAGCATTGGTAGCAGGGCTTTGTAAAGAATATAGAAACAAAGAGATTGCTCTGAAAGATCTAACTTTAGTAAAACACGAATTGGCTTTACTGGAAAGTTATTTCCATGGTAAAAGTTCGGGCTTAGATCCTTTGGTTTGTTTTTTAAATAAATCGGTAATTATAGAACAGGGAGAAGTTTCCAAAGTTTTTGACTTACCAAAATCGAAAGACGAACAACTAAAAATATTTTTAATAAACACAGAGATTCCGCGCAGTACAGCACCTTTTGTAAAACTCTTTTTAGAGAAAACGAAAGATGCTAAATTTGAACACATCTTACAAGAGTCCCTCATAAAAGCCAATGATATTTGCATTGATTCTTTGCTCGAAAAAAAATATGTGCCTTTTTGGAAATCGCTGAAAATAATAGCTCAACTACAGTACGATTTGTTGCCTGAGTTTATACCAGAGCGTTTTCGTTCTGTATGGAAACAAGGTATTGTAAACAATGAATTTTACCTAAAAATTTGTGGTGCCGGTGGTGGTGGATTAATTCTGGGCTTCTGTAAAATAGAAACCGATATTCGCTCGGTACTTCACCAATACGATGTAATAGAATTGCAGGCTTTCTAGTTTCACCTACTACTCCAATAACTACTGCTACTTCGTTTCAGAATCAACAGTATTTTTATCGCCTTCGCTGGGTGGCATTAATTTATACAACACAAAACCAAAGCCCACCAATAAATGCAAGAGTACCACTCCAAAAATAACGGTTCCTAAACTTCCCATTTTAAATTATTTGTCAGCAAAAATCCCACAATAAAACAATAGCGTCTGTGATAAATGTTACATATCAGCAAAACTATTGTCATAACATAGCCAGCAGATAGGGCTTGCAAACATTTCTGCATTTTTCCTGTCTTAGATGACAGAAGATACTTATCTTCATTTCCCTTTTTCAAAAAATAATGGATTTATGAGAGTATACATTTCGTTTTTATTGCTGTTTCTTTTTTTGCTTCCCAACAATGATACACAAGCACAAACGGTGAAAATTTTGTTTGATGCAAGCAAAGCAGAAACTGCTGGAAATGCTGATTGGATAATAGATGCAGACAAACATAACTTAGTGCTTAACTCGGCTGGTGTTTTTGAAACAGGTAATACTTACGACAACTCCAATGCTCAAAGAATACCTACCCCTGCACAATCTGGAATTACCTCCACTACCACCGAAGGCTATTGGGTGGGAGCTATTTCTGCTTGGGGAGTAGAGTGCGTAAAGTATGGATATGAAGTAGAATCACTTCCTTGGAATGGAGTGATTTCGTATGGCAATCTTTCCAATCAGCAAGACTTATCTTTTTACAACATTTATGTGGTTTGCGAACCAAACATTAATTACACTGCTTCCGAAAAAGATGCCATTGTGAATTTTGTAAAAAATGGTGGTAGTCTGTTTATGATTTCAGGGCACAATGGTTCCGATAGAAATTTTGATGGATGGGACTCTCCCCACATTTGGAATAATTTAATGGATAGCAATACCATTCAAAAAAAACCTTTTGGTTTTGCTTTTGATTATGTAAATATTTCTCAAACCGTAAATTCTTTTCCAGTTATAGCAAACGATAGCATATTGAAAGGCACTGCCTATGGAAATGTTACTCAACTAAAATGGTCAAGTGGTGCCACCATGACATTAAACACAAGCCTAAATAGTACCGTAAAAGCACATGCTTACAAAACTGGTACGAGTGGTACTAACAATGTGCTGGTAGCTTCCAGTAGATTTGGGGCAGGAAAAGTAGCTTCCTTTTCAGATAGTTCTCCCTTTGATGATGGAACTGGAGACCCTAATGAAGTGGCTAATTTGTATGATGGATGGCTGGGCGATGCCAATGGAAATCATAAAAAAATTATCATGAACACGACCATTTGGTTAGCTGCCGGAAGTACAAGAGGTGTTTATAATGGCGTAAATGAAATTTCATTGGAAAACAGTTTCACCTTGTACCCTAACCCTGTAAATTCTGTTTTGAAAATAGAGAGCAATATCGAAGCGTTTGAAATCGTTTTAAGAAATGTAAATGGACAAAATCTGTATCAATCACTGATAGACGAACATACTACAGAAAATATAAATATGTCTGAAATGTCCGCTGGGCTTTATTTCCTGACTGTAACCACTCAAAAAGGGTCTATTACTAAAAAAGTTATCAAGGACTAATCCACATTTAAGGTTTAGCTAACATTCCTTCCTTTTTTTTAATTTATATTTGCGATAAATTAAAAAAACAATTATGAAGAAATTATCCTCTTTTGTTGCCATGGTCTTTGTTACTGCAATAGCCATAGCACAACCTTGTACTAAGTTATTTATTTCAGAGTATGTAGAGACTATTGGAAACGGTGGCTTTACGAAAGCGATTGAAATATACAATCCATCTCTTGTTCCTGTAAATTTATCGGGCTACAAACTTCAGTTTTATGTAAATGGAAGCACCAACCCTACTGGAAATATTTTAAATCTCAAAGGTGTTATTGCATCTAAAGATGTATATGTAATAGCTACCAGAAAAGACAGTATGGGAGTAGCAAAAAGTCAAGTAGATACGAGCTGGGGAGGTCTTACCTTTAATGGTGATGATGCCATCCAACTTTTAAATGGTACAGATACTTTAGATGTTATAGGAGTAATAGGACAAGACCCAGGCACAGCATGGCCAGTAACTGCAACCGATTCTACAAAAGATAGATCATTGGTACGTAAGATTACCGTAAATACTGGCTCGAAAAATTGGGCAACAGGTAGCGGTGAATGGGATGTATTTCCAGCTAACGATTTTAGTCATTTAGGTTCTCATACAGCGAATGCATGTGCTGCACCAGCAGATACTTTAGTAGGTTTTTCTACCAATGCAGATGTTGTGGCGGAAACAGCAGGTACATATAATGTAACCATTAACTTGAATCAGTCTGTTACCTCTACTCAATCTGTAAGTGTGGCATTAACTGCTTTTGGAAATGGAGGTAGCACTGCCGATGTAAACAATTATACTACACAGGTGGTGAATTTTTCAGCAGGTTCTAATTCTGCTACTTTACTAATAACAATCACTAATGATGCTCTAAAAGAAGGTACAGAAACTTTTACTTTCAAAATTAGTGCACCAAGTGCTGGTTTGAAATTAACTGCTGATACTACGTTTACGCTTTCGATTACGGATGATGATTCAATATTTGTAACTCCAGGTTTACCATTCTACCCTATTGCTACTATACATACAGAAGACCCTACAAATTTCGATGCGGATTCCGCGAATGTTCGTTGCAGAATTGGTGGTGTGGTATATGGAGTTAATTTACGCAAAACAGGTTTAGGATTTTACATCAATGACCACACAGGAGGTATTTACATCTTCTCTCCTACTAAGACCTACAACTACGTTCCTACAGAAGGAGACTCCGTTATCGTTCAAGGAAAAGTTTCTCAAAATCAAGGTGTAATAAACACAGGATTTACGGAGTTCACTTTCTTAGATACAGTTTACAAAGTTAGTTCAGGAAATGGCTTGTTGGCTCCTATCGTATTAAGTGGCAGACCTACTGAAGACGAAGAGTCTTATTTAGTAAGAGTGAATGGTCTTACGTATACTTCAGGCTGGACAAACTCTGGACCAGGATTTACTGTAAAAGCATCAATAGGGGCAACTAGTTATACTATCCGAATAGATTCTTTAACTACTGCTTATGGAACAGCACAACCTTCTAAATTTGATGTAATAGGTCTAGTATCTCAATATGACACCTCTGCACCACACGATTTCTTCTACACTATTAACCCACGTTACGCTGCTGATATTATTCGTACCAGCGGAATCAACGAAGTTGCTAATAACTTAGATGCATTGGTATATCCTAATCCGAACAACGGGTCAGTTTATGTAACGGTATCATTAGAAAAAGCAACTAGCTTAACTTCTAAATTGTTTGATATTTCTGGAAGAGAAATTACAAATAATGTATTCAATGCTCAAGAAGGTGATAATCGTTTTAAACTAGATTTAATGAATGTTCCGAACGGACTTTATATCTTAGAATTGAAAGCAGATGATAAATCTACTCGCACAAAAATTAATGTTTTGAAATAAGCTATTGCTTCATTTCAGTATAAATGCCTCAGTACTAACTGAGGCATTTTTTTTGTACAAACCATAAGGCCTATATCAAGTGTATGGCGCTTATTTTCCTATATTTGCCCACCAATATTTAACGTGTGAAAACAAAATCAATACAAAAAGATAAGGTATCTGTAATAACTCTTGGCTGCTCCAAAAACCTGGTAGATAGCGAAGTAATGATGGCTCATTTACAAGATGGAGGCTATGATGTAGCACACGATAAATGGAAAAGAGGTAGAAATATTGTGATCGTAAATACCTGTGGTTTTATAGATAAAGCCAAGGAAGAATCGGTGAATACCATATTAGAATATGCCAATGCTAAGAATGCTGGAAAGATTGAAAAGCTTTATGTAACGGGCTGTTTAAGCCAACGCTATAAAGATAATTTAGAAACAGAAATTCCTGAAGTAGATGCTTTTTATGGCACTTTAGAATTGCCCCAACTACTCAAAAATTTCAAAATAGATTACAAACACGAATTAGTGGGTGAAAGAATGCTGACCACCCCCACGCACTTTGCTTATTTAAAAATTTCGGAAGGATGCAATCGTACCTGTGCATTTTGTGCCATACCACTCATGCGCGGAAAACATGTTTCCAGAAGCATAGAAGAAATAGTAGGCGAAGCTAAAAAACTGGCAGCACAAGGGGTAAAAGAACTCATGTTGATAGCGCAGGAATTGACTTTTTACGGACTAGATATTTATAAAAAGCGAAAACTACCTGAGTTATTACAAGCACTTTCGGAAGTAGAGGGGATTGAATGGATACGATTGCACTACGCCTACCCTGCTCAGTTTCCTATGGAAATAATAGAGGAGATGGCTGCCAATAAAAAAGTTTGCCATTACCTAGATATGCCACTACAACATGCCAGTGATGAGGTACTAACTGCTATGCGCAGAAATATTACTAATGCCGAAACCATTGAACTCATAGAAAAAATTCGTGCTAAAATTCCGAACATAGCTATACGTACTACCATGCTGGTAGGGCATCCGGGGGAAACGGAAGATCAATTTGAAAAACTAAAAGCGTTTGTTGAAAAAATGCGATTTGACAGATTGGGAGTATTTACTTATTCGCATGAAGAAAGTACACGCGCATACAAACTAGAAGATGATATACCGCAAGAAATAAAAGAAGAACGTGCAGCAGAATTAATGGGTATTCAAGAACAAATCTCTTTGGAATTAAATCAAAAGAAAGTAGGTAAGATTTTTAAAGTTTTGTTTGATAGAAAAGAAGGCGGTTACTTTATTGGCAGAACAGAATTTGATTCACCAGAAGTAGATAACGAAGTGCTCGTGAAAGCTGACAAAGCTTATGTGAGAGTGGGGGATTTTGCACAAGTAAAAATTACAAGTGCTGAGGAGTTTGATTTGTATGGGGAAGTAATTCTGTAATCAGAGAATTGGACAATTAGCGAATTAGACAATTCAATACATTAATCTTATAATCAATTCACACTTCTATTTCATGGATTCTTCTTTTTCTACTTTTCCTCTAGCTGATATAAAGGGTTTTAACCCCTTAGTGAGCGATTATTTGAAAGAAAAATCTGAATTAAATAAGCTCTATAAATATGAGGTTTCTTTAAATTCATTTGAAACAATCATAAAAGATAAAAGCAAGAATCTAACCAATCGAAAAGTATTAGTAGACACCTTGCTAGGCCAGTATGCTAACATACCTACATCTACGCTTGTTACGCAGAATATTCATTCCCTTTTAAACGAAAATACTTTCACGATTACTGCTGCTCATCAACCCTGTCTTTTTATGGGTCCGCTTTTTAATATTTATAAAATAGCGGGCACTATTAATCTGGCAAATCAATTGAAAGCAGCCTATCCTGCTTATAATTTTGTACCCGTATTTTGGATGGGAAGCGAAGACCACGACTGGGAAGAACTGAACCACACTTTTGTACATGGTCATAAAATAACATGGCAGCAAGAAAATTTAGGTGGAGCTATAGGACGTATACCCACAGACACTTTGCAAGCTTCGTTTGAAGAATTAGAAAAAATAATTGGCAAAAATAATTGGCTAGAAAAAATACAGCAGGCTGTTGTTAAGTATAAAACTTTTGGAAAACTTACTCACTTTTTAGTCGATGAAATTTTCCAGGAACAAGGTTTGGTAGTTATTGATCAGGATGATGCTTCCTTAAAAGCACTCTTTCAAACGGTGATGGCCGATGAAATATTGAAAGAAAAAGCCATAGATTTATTGAAAGAAAATCTAGATTTTTTATCGAAAGAATACAAAGTGCAAGCAAACCCACGTGCCATTAATTTCTTTTACCTTTCAGAAAATTCAAGAGCTCGAATTGTTAGAAACGAACATGGTTTTGAAGTGCGAAATACTTCTATCAAATTTTCGGAGGAAGAAATGATGCTAGAAATACAAAATCATCCAGAAAACTTTAGCCCCAATGTAATTTTGCGCCCATTATTTCAGGAAACAATTTTGCCCAATCTTGCCTTTGTAGGGGGCGCAGGAGAGCTAAGTTACTGGCTTCAACTAAAACCTATTTTTGAATATTATCAGATTAATTTTCCAGCACTGGTGATGCGAAATTCCATGACGCAGATAAATGCCGCCACAGAACGAAAGTTATCTAAACTAAAATTGACTCCTGAATTATTTTTCGGAGATATCGACAAGCTAATTGCCGATTTTACAAAAGCAAATGTAACCTCTGAGATTTCGCTTCAAACAGAAAAGGAAAAACTGAATTCCATTATGGATACAGTGGCTGAAAAAGTTACTGCTATAGATGCTAGTCTTTTGAATAACGTGGCAGCTGAAAAACAAAAAATGCAAAATACCTTAGAAAATCTAGAGGCTAAATTATTGAAAGCAGAAAAGCGAAAACAAGAAGAATCCATTAATCAAATAAAGGCAATACAAGCCCATATTTTACCCAATGGAAACTGGCAAGAGCGGGTAGAAAGTTTTCTACCAAATTACATTGAGGGTGGTAAAGAATATATACAATCAATGGTAGACTTAGCGAACCCTTTTCTTAAAGCTATGCTCTTTCTCAGCCCGGATCATACATCAAAGCCATAAAAAGAGTTTGCTTTTTATCTGCTGGATTGTAAATGATATACAATTGAATTTTAACGTTGTTGTATTTCCCTAAGCCCATATAATCGGTGGCACGTAATATATTTTCATCCGTATTTAGCACCACACTACTAAATTCATTTTTTAGACAATTACTAAGTTGAGTATTCAACTCCAGAAAAGTTTTTACCAATTTTTCATCCAATTTGCCCCCCGCTGCATATTCAAAGTCAGCTACGTACATTTTGTAAGCATACGCATCTTGAATATAACATCTCTTAGCCCCATCTAATATGGTAGCGGCTTTCCACATCTCCAAATCCTCTGTAGGTATAGATTCCTTTCGCTCACTATCGAGTTGTCTAGAAATCACCTTACTTATCAGTTGATGTATTTTTGCACAATTCTCATTTGGCTTTTCAGCAAAAGAAAATGTCACAAAAAGCAGTGATAGTATTACAGTTATAATCTTCTTCATGCACCAAATTTAGTATAAATGGCAAATAAATGACTGATAAAAAATTTATTTTTTTTGAAACTATTTGTAAATATCAATTACTCTTTTACTTTTGCAGTCCTTAATTAAAAGGGAGCTTAGCTCAGCTGGTTCAGAGCATCTGCCTTACAAGCAGAGGGTCACTGGTTCACCCAGTAGCTCCCACGTTGAAAATCAAAGGGTTGCAAGTTTTGCAACCCTTTGTCATTTTAGAATTTGCACACAATTTGCACACAAAACTGAAAAAAGAGGCCCAAAAAACGGGCGCTTTTGATTCCATTTTTAGTTATTTTTTTAGTTTTCTTCACTTATTTTTTACTTATTTTTTGGTAGAAAATGAAGCCATTTTACAAAGCTTTTAAATAGTAAAAAACTAAGCCAAAAAAATCATCTTAAAAACCAAATAAACCCAGCATACTATTCTGCGGGATGTATTCCTGAATATTCTTTATTCAACTTGATTTATATGCTTAATATTTTTCTACCGACAATTTCTTACTCTATTTAAGGAATAAAATATCTAACAACTATCGCTTCTTTCTTTCAGCGCAGCTTCTCACAAAAAAAAGTAAAATCACAGTGCTGTCTCTTTCTTCAAATGACATTTTATAAATATTGACAATCTCTTGCATTTAAAAAAATGGAAGTAAACTGTGATGTGTTTTCTTTATTTTTCAAAACATACGACAATCTAATCTCAAATTATTATACAGGCTTTATGGTAAAAGAATACGAATTGATTCCGCTCTTCGAGCAACTTATTAAACAGTTCAAAACAGGCAAAAAACTTCGTGCCGATGGCAAAAGAGTAACACAAGGAACTATCGTAAACTATCAGCACACGCTTAAACTTTTAATAAAATATCAAAACAAAAAAGGAGAAACTCTGATGGTCAAAGAGCTTCAAGGGAGTAACAGACGAGAGTTTCAACAGCTCAAAAAATACTATCACAATTTTTATGTCCATTTCCAAGACTATCTTTTCAAAGAACTCAATTATTTAGATAATACTGTAGGCTCAGCCATCAAAATTATAAGAGTATTTTTCAACTGGCTCAATAGATCCAAAGGCATTTTTACAGGAGATTTTTTCAAAGATTTTTATGTCAAAAAGGATGAAATACCCATCATAGCCTTATCGGTAGAGCAATTGAAATTTCTCATTTTCAATAAAGAATTTGAAGTGTCCCTCTCACCTCCCCTACTGCGTACTAAAGATGCCTTTATAATAGGTTGTACCTGTGGACTGAGATTTTCCGACCTTCTTGCTCTCAAAAAAACAAATCTTGAACAACGAGATGGACACACCTACCTCACCTCCAAATCAAAGAAAACAGGAAAGGAAATTATGGTTAAGTTACCAGATTATGCAATGGCTATACTCAAAAAATACAATAGAACTCAACGAACCTTACTCCCTACTATCTCGCTCTATCGGTTCAATGCCAATATCAAAAGCATAGCGAGGCTGGCAGGTTGGCAACACCCCATCATCAAAGAGAGGGAGCAAAACGGCAGAGTAAAAGCAATAACCAAAAGAAAAAAAGATGGCAAACCGCTCTTGTTTTGCGACCAGTTATCTTCCCATACAATGCGAAGGACAGCCATTACCAGCTACTTAATGCTAGGTATGCCAGAACATTTTGTAAGAAAGGTATCAGGGCATACCAATAATAGTAAAGAATTTTATCGCTATGTGGCATTTGCCCAGAATATAATGGACTCAGAAATAGAAAAAGTGCATGACAAAATAAAAACTTAAAATTTATAATTAAATTGCATTATAAAATTGCACAAAATTGCATTTTTTGAACGTTCTTTCACATATACCAGTGTAGCTGAAATGTAGATATATATTTGGTTATAGATGCTAACGATTATTATCCGGGCGGGATGCTCATGCCGGGACGCTCTTACTCAAGTACGTCTTACTTGTACGGATTTAATGGAAAACCTAAAGATGATGAAATAAGCGGTAGCGGAAATAC
>JBGAVP010000044.1:0-14275 GCA_044228065.1 Chitinophagales bacterium
AACACATATGCTATGAATAATGTAGCAATATCCTACCTATGGGGACGGGGAATATTAAAAGATTTTAAATTAGCAATGATATGGTGCGACTCAGCTTTATCAAAAGGCTCCATTGAAGCACTTATTACTATGGGTGATATATTCTATTATGGAGGTGGTGTGAATAAAGATTTTGAAAAGGCTTTCTCTTTTTATAAACAAGCAGCAGACAAAGAAGACCTTGTAGCCTTACTAAAAGTTGGCTATAGTTATCAAAATGGCAAGGGGGTAACTGCTGATACTATGATAGCTATGGAATGGTTTAAAAAAGCTATGGTAAAAGGTAATGCGACTGCCATGAATGATTACGCTTGGTGTTGTTATATCAAAAAAGTAAACATTGCAGAAGGCAAAAAGTGGATATTAAAGTCAATTGAAAAAGATCCAAATGATTATCACTCCTTAGACACTTATGCCCATTACCTATTAGATGCTGGGAAATTAGAAGAAGCGGAAGAATTTCAAAGAAAATCTTTAAAGTTAGGTGGAGATAAGAAACCTTCGTATTTAGAATTTTATGGAGATATCTTTTTAAAACAAGGCAAGAAAAGTAAAGCAATTAAATATTGGCAACAAGCTTCTCAACTGCCCAATCATTCAGCTTCTGTTGAAACTAAATTAAAAGAAAACAGTTCTTCAAAATAAGTTACTCCTCCGTTTGATTACTCACTTTTCTGTAGGTGTATGAATTGAAAATATGCCTTCTGGCAAAACGTGCTACAGTCCCAGAGTTTACCATTTTAATGTAGATGTTTTTGGGAATTCCTAAATACTCATATACACATCCATCTTGAAAAGTGATGATCAAATTCACGCCTTTGTATTCATAATCTTGAATAAAAGAGCTGGAAGTAATTCGAGCGTATTCTTCAGTGTTAGTAGCATGTGTTTCTGGCGATATACTTACTAAAAACTGATACGCATCAATTATCTCTTTGCTTCGAACTTCAGCTACGGCAAGCTTCTCGGCATCATTTTGCAATTTATCGGGATGCCACTCCTTTATCATTTTTCTGTAAATGGTCTTTAGCTCCTCCAGCTTTATATTGCGATCTACACCTAAAAGTTTCTCGCTTATCAATATTCTTTTCATACTTAACTCAATAAAAATTTCTACCTAAAAAGGGGCGAAGATAACAGAAGTGGTGGATTGCTTGGAGAATCTTTCCTTTCAGTGTTTGCTGATACAAAAAAGCCCCGAAAATTTCGGGGCTTCTCATTGTCAAAAATTCAACCTTTCTTATTTGTATTTCGCTTGCTCTTCTTTCAATTTTGCAACTACCGCTTTTTGTGCTTCTACTTCAGCTTTTTTAGCAGCCTGCTTAGTTTCGTTCTCTTTTACTGCTGCTTCGGCAGTAGTTATTTTTCCTTTATTATCGGTAATACCTTGTTTGTTTTTTTCTATTTCCTTGGCAATTTTATCGCCATCTTTTTCTATTTTCTCTTGTTGTTTTTGCGCTTCTTTTAAAGCCTTCTCTTTTTCTTCTAAGTTGTTGTTATTGATAGTTCCTCTTTTCTCTGCTATCAATTTTGTCTTATCATCAATAGAGGCTTTGTTCGTTTCTACTTGAGTAGTTAAGGTAGCTATTTCAGCTTTCAATTTTTCTATCTCAGCAGATTTAGAACCTATTTGTTTGGCTATTTTTTCAGATTCGTTTTCTAATTTCTTTTTATCATCTTCTAGAGCCTTTGCTTCTGTTTCTAATGCTTTTCTATCAAACTTTGCTAATTCCTCTTTTTGTTTTGCAATAGCAGCTTTTTGATTTTCCACAGCAGTGATATTACTTGCTTTATCTTTTTCGCCTTGTGCTATATCCTTTTCATTTCCAGCTATTACATCAGTAGCTTTCTTTATGTCTTTCGTTAAACCATCTTTATCTTTTTCTAAACCCTTCAAATCACCTTCTAGGTTGCTTTGTTTTTTAGCTTCTTCTTTAATTTTATTTTCATACTGATCAAATAAAATTTGCTTGTAAGTAGCGTCTACTATACCTTTTGCAGTATTGTATTGGGTAGTGTTAGCGGGGCTAAAAAACAAACCACCTACACTATAAAAACTAGTGAAACGAACATTCTCCCCTTCTTGTAAAATATAGGCAAAAATATCTACTGGCTGGTCGCTAATAGTTGGAATTTTAGCATCGTCTATAAAGTATTCTACATTTCCCTTTTCAGGCTTTGTAAATTTACCTTTGAAATCTTTTGTTTTGGCTTCAAATGCCTTAGCTACATCAGCCGTTGTAGTTTTATTAATAACCACTTCTAAAGCTGGATTTTCTCCCTTGCTCATGGTTTTCTTAACATCTGAAATAGTGGCCGTTTGGGCAATTGCAGCTATAGATAGTGCAAAGGTAGCGATTGTAAAAAGTATCTTTTTCATATTTAATTTTTTAATTGTTTCTGCACCTTTTGCAAATTCCTTGCCAAAAACTACAAAGCCTTTAAAGCTTGTGTTAAATCTCCAATAATATCTTGTATATCTTCTATTCCAACTGAAAGGCGAACCAGTCCATCGGTGATGCCGTACTTTTCGCGTTGAGCCTTTGGTACAAAATAATGTGACATAGAGGCAGGATGTTGTATGAGGGTATCTATTGTACCCAACGAAGCCGTGAGTTGGCAGAGTTTCAATTTCTTCATCAGCTTCTCCCCTGCTTTGTATCCCCCCTTTAATTCAAAACTCAAAACCCCTCCGAAATCCGCCATTTGTTTTTTTGCCAAAACATGGTCGGGATGTTGCTTCAACCCAAGATAATTTACTCTAGCAATGGCTTTATGACTTAATAAAAATTCTGCTACTGCTTTTGCATTTTTTCCATGTTGCTGCATTCGTATCGCCAAAGTTTTCATCCCTACATTCAGCATCCAAGCATCAAAGGGCGCACAAATACTGCCATGTATTTTTCGTACTTTCCAAACATCATTATCCATAAATTTAAAATCACGACCTAAAACTACTCCGCTCAAGCCCGTACCATGTCCATTCAAAAACTTGGTGGAAGAATGCACTACAAAATCTACTCCCCATTCAAAGGGTCTTTGCAAATAAGGAGATGCAAAGGTATTGTCAACAGCTATCTTTGTTTTGTATTGGTGACCCAATGCTGACAAGGCTTTCAGGTCGTAACATTCCAATGTTGGATTAGAAGGTGTTTCTGCATACAACAATTTTATCTTCTTATCAGCCTTCAGTATTTTTTCTAGCTGAGCAAAATTTTTAAAATCTTCATAATACACTTTCAATCCAAATTGTTGCGCTATGTGATTGACATAGTCTACCGAAGTTCCATAAATGTTTCCTTGTACCAAAAGTGAATCACCTGGCTTGATGACCGACTGAAACAAAGCAGAAATAGCTGCCATACCCGAAGAAAACAACAAAGCCCTACACTCCACTTTCTCCATTCCAAAAGTTTCCATCTGTTCTAATTTTCGCTCTACCAATTCTGCATTGGGGTGACTCCACCTTGAGTAGATAAAGGCTTTCTTTTTCCCCTTAAAAACCTCCTGCGCTTTTTCGGGCGACTCGTACACATAAGTGCTAGAAAGGAATACAGGTGCACTGTGAGGATGTACATAAGCATCGGCAGGAAAATTATCCTGAGCTGCTATAGAGGCAAAATTTAGTTTTGATTTCTCTTTCATTTCTTTGAGTTTTCTATACCAATAAACATAAAGAAATATTATGGCTTAAAATTAAAAGCCATCAAAAATTTGTAAAGTCAAAATTGATTTGAAATTTATTTTTTCTTATTCAGCTCATCGCGGATACGAGCTGCTCGCTCATAATCTTCATCTTCTATGGCGCGAAGCAACTCATGATTCAGCTCTTCCAAATTCATACTGCCAAAATCTAATGGAGAATTAGGTTTGGCTACTACTGAAGTCAATTCTTCTATTTTCTTTTCTAAATCATCTTCATTTGCAGTGGCCTCTTCGTTAGGGTCTGCCTCTACACCTGCCTCTTCTAAAATAGAGGCTTCTACATAAATAGGGCACTCAAAACGTACTGCTAAAGCCAATGCATCTGAGGTGCGAGAATCTATTTCAAAGGTTTCAGTACCTCTGCTAAAAACCAAATTGGAAAAGAAAACGCCATCTAATAACTTGCAGATAAAAACATACTGTAACTCCAAAGCAAAGGTGTCACAAACCGTTTTCATTAAGTCGTGTGTGAGCGGACGAGAAGGCTTCATATTATCCAATGCCACCGCTATAGCCTGTGCCTCAAACCCACCAATAACAATAGGAAGCCTACGAGTGCCATCTACCTCACCCAACACTACCGCAAAAGAGTGCGACTGGGTAACGCTATGCGAAAGGGCTACTATTTCTAACTCTATTTTTTTCATTACGGACGAAATATAAAACGATTTTCCAATTTACCATCAAAAAAAAACCTCATAAGTTTTTAAAGACCTATGAGGTTGTTAAATCCTATATTATTAAATTAATGTGCTGCGTTTTTAAACTTTTTGTATTCCTCTATTAATTTAGGAACAACTTGGAATGCATCACCTACGATACCATAATCAGCAGCCTTAAAGAACGGTGCTTCTGGGTCGGTGTTAATCACCACAATCACTTTAGATTGGTTGACACCTGCTAAGTGTTGAATGGCTCCAGAAATACCCACAGCAATGTATAGGTTAGGTTTTACAGTAAATCCTGTTTGACCAACATGCTCATGGTGAGGTCTCCAATCTACATCTGCTACTGCACGAGAACAAGCTGTAGCAGCTCCTAACTCGTGAGCTAACTCTTCTATCATTCCCCAGTTTTCTGGTCCTTTCAATCCACGACCAGCCGATACTACCAAGTCTGCTTCTGTCAATGGAATTTCTCCAACTATTTTATCTACTGATTTTACTACCGTTCCAAAATCAGCATCACTCAAAGATGGAGCAAATGCTTCGATAGCTGCTGTTCCAGCACCTTTTACAGGTGATAATGAGTTAGGACTTACTGCAATTACTTTTTTCTCTGTAGCTGTTTGATAAGTAGCTTTTGCTTTTCCTGAAAACACATTTCTTACTACATCCAAATTGCCTCCACTCACAGTAGGCAACTCTCCAGCACCTGGCACATAACCAGCTTTTAAACGTACCGCAACTCTTGGTGCTAATAATTTTCCATTCGGATTAAAAGAAACTACTACTACAGAAGCCCCAGCTTTATCAGCTGCTTCTGCTACTGCTTTAGTATATCCTTTAGAATCAAATGTGTCGAAACGAGCATCGCTTGCGTGCAATACCTTCGTTACACCATAGTTTCCAAGGTTAGCCAATTCTTCTGCTGACGCAGTTCCAAGAACTACAGCTACAGATTCTGTGCTCAATGATTCCGCAACTTTAGAACCGTAGTAAGCCGCTTCATAAGATGCTTTCTTTATTTTTCCTTCCGATACTTCTACAAATGATAATACACTCATTTTATTTTTTATTTAAGATTTGAGATTGAATAATTTTAAATCTGATTTCTGACTTCTAAAATCTACCTTCTATTAAATTACTTTAACTTCTTCATGAAGTAAACGTACCAACTCCCCTACATTATCAGGACTGATATACTTACATTCTTTTGCTTTTTCTGGTAATGTATAATTAATGATAGAAGTCAATTTGCTAGCACCTGAAGCAGGAACCACTGTCAAAGGTTTAGTACGAGCAGCCATGATTCCTTTCATGTTAGGAATACGAGCCTGAGCCAAATCTTTAGTAGCGCAAATTACAACTGGCAATGAAACTTCTACCGTTTCAGTTCCGCCTTCGATATCGCGAGTAGCTGTAGCTTTACCACCACTTACTTCTAATTTAGAAACCAATGCTACTGCATTCCAATCTAAAACTTCAGCGATCATACCACCTACTTGGAAACTATTGTAATCAATGGTTTCCTTTCCTGTAATGATTAAATCGAAACCTGCAGTTTTTACATAGGCTGCTATTTCAGTAGCTACTTGATACGCATCGGTTGGGTCAGCATCTACACGCACTGCACTATCAGCCCCAATGGCCAAAGCTTTACGAATGATAGCATCATTTTCTGCTAAGCCCACATTGATAGCAACTACTTCTCCACCTTGTGCTTCTTTCAATTCTAAAGCACGAGTCAAAGCATACCACTCATCAGTTGGATTCATGATGAACTGCACATTGTCTGTGCTAAATTTTGTGTTGTTTTCTGTGAAAGCGATTTTGGATGTTGTATCCGGCACTTTACTTATAGGAACTAATATTTTCATATGTTTATTTTTTAATTTGCAGGGCGAAAGTAAAGATTAAGTTTATAATACCAAACGATTGGTAGGGAAAAAAGTTCATCAAACAAAGGTCGGGAAAAATGGAAGCAAAACGTATTGAAACATTGCAGCAAATGGAAGCTACCAAACCCGCAGATGCATTCATAAAATTCGCATTGGCATTAGAGTTTTTAAATAGCGGGCAAAACGAAAATGCAGTACTATATTTTGCAAAATTATTGGCAGATTTCCCTAATTATTCTCCTACTTATTATCATTATGGAAAAATGAAAGAGGAAACGGGAGAAATAGAAACCGCTATTTCGCTTTATAAAAAGGGAATAACGATAGCAGCTGCCAATGGTGAAACAAAAAATTTGAATGAATTAAAGGAAGCATTGCTATTGATAGAAGAATAAAAAATCGGTCTGACTTTGGTCAGACCGTGATGTTTGTAAGACAAGGCCAAACAAAACTCATGAACCTTCAAAAAGAATTTTCTAAAAACAATAACTCGCTAAGAAACAAGCGAACGCTCATAGCCACCAGCGGTGGAATTGATTCTATAGTGCTGTGTGAATTATTTAGCCAAGCAGGCTTTGAATTCGGTATATCACATTGTAATTTTTCTTTGCGGGGAAAAGAATCGGATGCTGATGAGCAACTCGTAAAATCTTGGGCAGAAAAAAGGAATGTGCCTTTTCATACCATAAAATTTGATACTCAAAATTATGCTGCTGAAAAGAATGTTTCCATTCAATTAGCGGCTCGTGAATTGCGCTATGAGTGGTTTGAAAAAGTACGAGCAGAAAATAAATACGACTATATAGCCACTGCTCACCATCTCAACGATAACATTGAAACCATTTTACTCAACTTTGCAAAAGGCACTGGTATCAGAGGTTTACGTGGTATTCCTGCCAAACAAAATAGAATTATTAGACCCTTGCTATTTGCTACGCGAGAGGCAATTGAAGCCTTTCAAAAAGAAAACAATCTGGAATACAGAGAAGACTCTTCCAATAGCTCCGATAAATATACGCGCAATAAAATTCGTCATCACATTATTCCTTTACTGAAAGAAATAAACCCCAATCTGGAACTAAGCATAGCAGAAAATATTACGGTGTATGAGGAGTTGGAAAGCTTATACAGCAAGCAAATCAAAAAACTCCATCAACAACTTTTTCTACCAAGAGGAACCGATATTTTCATTCCTATTCTGAAATTGAAAAAGTTGTCGAATAAAAAAAGTGTGCTTTATGAATATTTGAGAGCGTATGATTTTACCACTTCTCAGGTGTATGATATTCTGGCAAGTTTAGATGAGGATGCGGGTAAACAATTTATCACAGAAAAAGCGATAGTGATTAAAGACAGACAATTTCTGATTCTCACTAAACCCAATTCGGATAAGGCTTCTACGATTTTGATTCAGCAAGGAGATACTAAAGTTCAAATTCAAAATGGTGTCCTCTCCGTGGAAACTATTGCAATAGATGATTTAAAAATAAAAGCCGACAAAGCCTTTGCCTATCTTGACTGGAATAAATTAGAATTCCCCCTCACCCTACGTCATTGGAAGACTGGAGACTACTTCTATCCTTTTGGCATGGATAAGAAAAAGAAAAAACTGAGCAAGTTCTTCAAAGACATTAAAAAGCCATTGCATGAAAAGGATAAAGTTTGGATACTACAGTCAGGTGAAAAAATCTGCTGGGTAGTTGGCGAAAGAATAGATGAGCGGTTCATGATTTCAGGAGGAAGTAAAAGTGTTTTGAAGATTCAATTGGCTTGTAAATAAAGTATGTATGTATTTTTCTGAAGAACAAATTAGAGAAAATTACAGAAAATTCCCTGATGAGGATATAATAAGAATAGCTGAAAATGATGCAGCTGAATTAAATCCTATAGTTTTAAATATATTGAAGGAAGAGATTATTCGCAGAGAATTAGCTTTGAAAAAATTCGAAGAATTTCAAATATTAGATGAGTCTTTATTAAATGCTTATGTTAAACTCATACGAAATAGTATCTGCCCCAATTGCAGTAAAAGCAATGCTCTAATAAATGTCATTAAAGTTAGAAGCTCAATCGGAATTTTACATTTGGCTATAAATATAGAATCAGAAGAAATTGGCTGTCCTAAATGCCTTCAATCGAAGATAAATTGGGCTATAATCAAGAATTCAACGATAGGCTTGTTAACTTTTCACCACGCTATTATCAACATTATTTATAGTATCAATCAGAAATTTCTGATTTTAAAAGATGAACCAACAGATGCTCTAACTGATTTCGTTAGGAGAAACTATAAATTAATTTACAAATTGAAAGAAGATGAAAACTTACTTAGTAAAATACTAGAATTAAACTTTGATAACAATTAACTCCTTGATTGTTCACTTGCAAATGAGAGCCATGAAAGAAGTTTCTACTTGATTTCTTCTGATAAAAATCAACTTTGCTATTCTTATAATTTACTTTACGTTTGCAACGCAAATTTTTCTAACCTAAAAAATAAATAATTTATGAAAATTACCGTAGTAGGTGCTGGAGCTGTAGGTGCCACATGTGCCGACAACATTGCCCGCAAAGAACTAGCCTCTGAATTGGTTTTATTAGACATCAAAGAAGGTGTAGCCGAAGGAAAAGCATTAGATATGATGCAAACCGCTACACTATTGGGATTCGATACTAAAATCGTAGGTTCTACCAATGATTATACAAAAACGGCTGGTACAGATGTAGCGGTGATTACTTCTGGTATTCCACGTAAGCCAGGTATGACTCGTGAAGAGTTGATAGGAACCAATGCTTCTATCGTAAAAGGTGTGGTAGAAAATATTTTGAAGTACTCTCCAGATGCAGTGATAGTAATCATTAGTAATCCTATGGATACTATGACTTACTTGGCTTTGAAATCTAGTGGAGTAGCTAAAAATAAAATAATTGGTATGGGTGGTATCCTTGATAGCGCTCGTTTTAAATGCTATTTGAGCCAAGCCTTAAATGCTTCTGCGAACGATTTACAAGGAGTAGTAATAGGTGGACACGGTGATACTACTATGATTCCATTGACAAGATTAGCTACCTTAAATAGTCTTCCTGCAAGCAACTTCCTAAGTGCTGATGAATTGGCTAAAGTAGCTGCTGATACGATGGTAGGAGGTGCTACGCTTACAAAACTTTTAGGCACTTCTGCTTGGTATGCTCCAGGTGCTGCAGGTGCTGCATTGGTAGAAAGCATCGTGAGAGATGAAAAACGTGTTTACCCTTGCTGTGTTTACTTAGATGGCGAATATGGACAAAAAGATATTTGCTTGGGAGTACCAGTAGTAGTAGGTAAAAACGGATGGGAATCTATCGTAGATTACAAATTGACAGCTGATGAGCAAGAGGCTTTCAACAAAAGCGCTGATGCTGTTCGTGGCATGAACGATGTATTGAAAACATTGAGTATTTAATAATTCAAAAAATACCATTTATAAAAAAGTCCGAAGCAAATTGCTTCGGACTTTTTTATACCAAAATCTAAAAGATTTATAATACTATTTTTAAGACTTGACCTTTCAAAATGGTAGAACGTCCTGTCAGTCTATTATCAGTTCTTAACTTATTAATAGAAAGACCTGGATATCGTTGAACAATACTCCACAATGTATCGCCATTTTGAACTCTGTAATACTGAACATTCGGTTTCTTAATCACCGCTGTGCTGTATGCTTGCTGAGTAACAACATTCGTTGATGCAGGTGCAGGAACTTTCTTTGGGTCTTTCCCTTCTTCGTAATAATATAGCACCTCTTCCTTTCCCTCATGAGCATTAGCAGAGGTTGTGTTAGAACTTGTTTGCACCTCAGTAGAAACTTCTACTTTGGGAGCAGTAGCTTTGGTAGCCGTGGCAGAATTCTGATAAACTGGCACTTCTGGGAAAGTTAGTATTTTCAGATTTTGTCCACGAGAAACTGTACTTCCTCTTAAATGATTCCACTTTTTTATTTCAGAAGAAGTGACTCCATAGCGAGCTGCAATAGCTCCCAAATTATCTGACCTTCTCACTTTATACCAAACATAGCGAGGCACTCTAACCATAGTAGGTTGTGCATATTGCTCTGAGCCACTTGCCTGCAATGCTATTTCCGGGTCATTTAAGATAGTTTCTTTTTTGGCTTCAAAAGTTGCAAAATAATTGACCGGTAAATTCAAAGGAAATCCGCCAGCTACTTGAGGAATTACACCCAACTTAAGAGATGGATTCAAAAATTGCAATTCTGCCTCCGAAATTCCAACCGTTCGAGCCACATGTCCTAATGTTACTTTAGCAGGAATCATTATCGTATCCACAGCATACAATTCACGCTTTGGCTCGGCAGATTCCAATTTATAATCCTTTGCATAATTCATGGCATAAACTATGGCAATATAAGTAGGCACATAGCTTCTTGTTTCGGCAGGTAAAAAGTTTTTGATTGCCCAAAAATTCTTCACTCCACCAGATCGTGCAATGGCTTTGTTTACATAACCAGGCCCAGAATTATAAGCCGCCAAAGCTAATTGCCAATCTCCATATAAATCATGTAACTGTTGTAGATACTTAGTTCCAGCCTGAGTAGATTTGATCGGGTCACGTCTTTCATCTATATAAGAATTCGCATCTAGTCCCATCATTTTCCCTGTACCTAACATCATTTGCCAAAGGCCTGTAGCACCAGCACTCGAAACCGCTAAAGGATTTAAAGCCGATTCTATTACAGGTAAATACTTTAACTCATCTGGCATTTTCTTCTTATCCAAAGCCTCTTCAAACAATGGAAAATAAATTTGGGAATTTGCCAAAAGTTTGGTCATTAAATCGCGCTTACGATACACGAACATATCTATGAAAGCCTTTACATCACTATTATAATCCAAAGGAATAATGGAAGGTATCAACTTCATTTTAGCCTTAATTTCCTCTTCAGAAAATGTAGGCAACTCTTCTTTCGAAAGTTTAACTAAGCGTTGCAACTCATCGGTAGTCGCGAAAAATTTATCGCGCGTAAATAACTGAAAAGCCATGCTATCGAGCGAGAGCATAACAGGATCTACCTCAGCACGAGTAACAGAATCGGGTGCAGTCCAAGGTCCAAACGCAAACGCAGAACCAACACTACATGCCATAAGACATACTGCGGGTACTATTTTTTTTAAGATTTGCATTTCATTGTTTATTTAAGTTACAAAATCAGTTCAAACATATGCTGTCTTGATAAAGCATATCCACCAAAATTAACGCATTAATCTTTATTTAATTGCAAGGGGTTGCAAGTGTTGATACTTTTTAACAGCAATTTTTAGTTCTTGCTTTTTCAAGCATCTAGCGCATCTATTTGAAAGTCTTTACCATAAATAGTTTCATGAAAATTTAAAAGAAACTATTGAGAAGTTTTTTTTTAAAAAAAAGGGTAAGAAAAAATATCCACTTTAACTTTTTACCATTGTAGAAATTTATAGTCAAACTCAATTAAGAAGGAACTCTTCTTATCTGAATCTAAAAATTCTTAAGAGCACTCAAAAGTGCCATAAGTACATAAAAAGAAAATGATTAATGTAGATTTAAGTAAAGTAAAAGTATTGGAACATTTTTTTGACAAAAACATTCTAACACTTTGAATTACCTTATCAATGTCAAACTTCCTTTTTGAACTGGTAAGAAATATCCATTGATATAAGAAAGATTGAGTTGATATACATAAACTCCTGGGTTTTGCAATACTCCTTTATAAGTTCCATCCCAGAAGAATTGAATATCGTTTGATTCAAAAACTTTTTCACCCCAACGATTGAAAATAGAAATACTCAATTCTTTCCAAACCTTTTTATTTCCGTATATCTCAAATAAATCATTGTTTCCGTCTCCATTTGGAGTAAACGCATTCGGCACATACAACTGGTAATTTGGAATAACTGTGATACTGATTTTACCATTGGCTTTGCAACCATTAGTATCCACAATATTTAAAGTATAAGCTATATTCCCAACTGTATTTACTACAGGATTACTACAATCACTACAACTCAAATAAACAGGAGGTGTCCAAGTATATTGAATAGGACTAGTTGTTCCTGAAACAACAGGATTCAACTGAACAGTTTCCCCTAAATCAATTTCTACAGATTCTAAATTCGTTATAGATAATCCAGAGCCCTCATTTATTTGTATTGCCTGAGTTATAGAACACCCATTTGCGTCTGTCACTGTAACAGCATAATTTCCTCCGTGAAGATTATTCAATGAATTAGCATTAGAACCATTTGACCAAGTATAGTTGTAAGGTGAATTTCCTCCCGTTACAGTAGTTCTTACAAATCCTTTTGCCACTTCAGGGCAAGGGTTATCTTGTGCATCTATTGACAGTATTGGAACCCCCTCTGCCAATACATCAACTGAAGTTTCAGCAATACAACCATTTGATGGATTTGTTGCCGTAACAGTATAGGCAATAGGAGTCGTAGCAGTGGTACCAGCTGTTTTAGCACCATCACTCCATTCATATGTTGCTCCAGAAACCCCAGAGGAAGCATTCAACGAAACAGAAGAAATTAAACAAGTTAATTTACCACTCACCGTAGCATTTACAGATGGAGGTGTGATATCTTGTGTCACTATGACTTGATCAACTGCTTTGCATCCATTACTTAGATTCGTAACTGTAACCGTATAACTGTTCGGTGAAGTAACAGTTGTGCTTGCACTTAGTGCTCCATCACTCCATTCATAACTAACATTAGATGTTGTAGAAGTAGCAGTTAAATTCACAGAAGTTATGGAGCATGTCAATAATTGATCAGGACCTCCGTCTATATTCGGTGTATTGATGTTTGGAGTAACATCAACCACATCACTGTAACCGTATAACTGTTCGGTGAAGTAACAGTTGTGCTTGCACTTAGTGCTCCATCACTCCATTCATAACTAACAGTAGATGGTGTAGAAGTAGCAGGTAATGTTACAGAAGTTATGGAGCAGGTCAATAATTGATCAGGACCTCCGTCTATATTCGGTGTATTGATGTTTGGAGTAACATCAACCACATCAGTTGCTGTACATCCATTTTGTAAATCAGTAACCAATAGCGTGTAAGTACCTACTATATTCACCGAAGCAGTAGGCGAATTTCCTCCTGAAACTACTCCTGCACCACTCCATGCATAACTAACATTAGGAGTAGAGGATGTACCTGAAAGTGTTGCAGAGGAAGCAGTACAAGAAATAACTTGATCTAAACCTGCATCAACATTTGGAGTGGCAATATTTTGTGTCACTACCACTGCTTCACTTGCCGTACAGCCATTGCTTGGGTTCGTAGCAGTTACAGTGTAAGTGTTAGGTGTATTAATCGTATTGCTGGCGACTGTAGGGCCATTGCTCCATACAAAGGTAGCTGCTGGTACTCCTGATGTAGCCTGCAAGGTTAGACTTGTTCTTACACAGTTCAATACCGTGTCTAGTCCTGCATTGATACTTGGAGCGGCAATGTCTTGAGTCACCACTACTGCATCGCTAGCAGTACAGCCATTGCTTGGGTTCGTTGCTGTCACGGTGTAAGTGTTTGGATTATTTATCGTGTTATTAGCAGTAGTCGGTCCATTGCTCCATACAAATGTAGCATTAGCCACAATTGAAAATGCTTGTAAAGTAAGACTTGTTCGTACACAATTTAGCACCGTGTCAACTCCTGCATTGATGCTTGGGGCAACTATGTCTTGTGTCACTATGACTTGATCAACTGCTTTGCATCCATTACTTAGATTCGTAACTGTAACCGTATAACTGTTCGGTGAAGTAACAGATGTGCTTGCACTTAGTGAACCATCACTCCATTCATAACTAACATTAGATGTTGTAGAAGTAGCAGTTAAATTCACAGAAGTTATGGAGCATGTCAATAATTGATCAGGACCTCCGTCTATATTCGGTGTATTGATGTTTGGAGTAACATCAACCACATC
>JBGAVP010000045.1:0-14357 GCA_044228065.1 Chitinophagales bacterium
AGTTCGATATTTTCAATACATTGTTCAAAGTTTTGTTCTAAAAAATTGACTCCATTATTTATCATAAACAATAGGAACTGTAAAAAAATATTTTCACCAATATTTTCAGAAAAGTTATTTAGCCACGTTTTTACATCTTGAAAATGTTGTTGGTTTGCATAATATTTTAAAGATGGATCATGAATTAGTAGAGAATAAGATATTAATGCTTGTTGTGAGATTTTAGCTCCTAAAAGTTCTTCATCATATATTTTATACATTCTTTCATGAAGCAAATAAGTGTCTTCATACTTAGCCTTTCCATTAAAAACCATACTCCATAATCTATAACCAATACTAGCTATGGCAGTGTCGTTTTCTCCCTCTTTTATTGCTGTCCGTTCGATGTCTTCTAAAAGCCGAAAACTCTCATCTATATAACCTAGTTTTAATATAAATTGTGCGTTTCCAAGTCTGTATAGAAACTCTTGATTTCTAATTCTGCATTGATAACCTCCAGTAGTTTGAACATATTTTTTTAAATCCGATTTAATACTTTGAAAGGATTCTTTAGTATAGTTGGATTTTTTTATAATTTCTGTTTCACTTAAATTCCTATTATCAAGTATCATTTGTAATAATCTTAGCTCTTTACTCTTTTCATCTATTTCCATTAGGGCTTTCAATTTTCTAATTTCTTTCTCTGTTAATCTATACAGAAAAGAATAAATAAAATCCGATGATATTTTCATAAATACTTCCTAGTTAAGTTTTGATTTTTTTTTCCCTTTTTTCAAAATGCCATTCATAGCATTTTTGTCTCGATATAAGTTCCTTCTATTCTTATAATACTAGTTAAAGCCAGGCCTGGCGCTCGAATTATAAGGGACGATTTCAATAACGATTAAAACAAATGTTATGAAACGTCTAATGATTGCTGCCCTCATGGGCTTAAGCACCCTTTTGCCCCAAACTCAAGTTTTTGGAATTGCATCCAAATCTTCTCGAACTGTTACTTCTACCATTGAAGGTTGGGTATTTATAGCCCACTCTGATAGCGAAAGTGGCACCATTGATAAGATTGAAATTTTTACCATCAATGGAACCGTTCCAGTAGCGAAAAAGAAGTGTGGTGGCTACAATTGTAGTATAGATATTGCTGGCTTACCTGCTGGGCAATATGTGGCCAAAGTAACTACTCAAAACACCGTTTATACATCACAATTTGTAAAAGGGTAGGGGCTTTAGTCTTGATAGCACGGTTTGTTCTTTACAGAATACTCCGTGCTATTTTTTTAACTCAACTGTTTTGCCAGCCAATCTTTTCCTGCAAAGAACGCTTCTTTATCTAGTTTGTTTTTCAATTCTATTCTTGCTCTTTTTTCTTTTGTTTTTAGCAATAAATGTGCATAGCTCAAGAAAAGTGTAAATAGTGTTTTGAACTGGTGCAAACTTTCAGTATTTCGCTGCATATATTTTTCAAATGCGAGTAATGAATTTCCAAGCATACTCACATTTTCGGGGTCAGATTCATACTGGCTCATAAACTCCCATCTGCGAATAATAGCATTAAAAATAGGTTCTTCTTTGGCCTGTGCGAGCAAGAAATACCGGCTTGCATCTTTATAGTTTTTTTCATAATAACTACAGAGTGCTTTCACAAAAGCAATATTCGTTTCTTTATCTTCTTTTGGCAAAAAAGGAGAGTAGTTTACTATAAAATCTTTGGCCCACTCTACAGATCTATGCCCTTGTACTGCTAGCATTACAGGATTTCGGAGGGCAATAGGAGCTATTTGATTTTGTTCTAAAAGTAATTGGTTAGATGCTTTAAAATCTACCCACCACAGATAATCGCCACCAGCTTCATGATTTCCTTTGGCTATCCATTGCAGACACCAATTGATAGCAAACGGCATACTTTCTTTTACAGAGTCTGTAAGTATCTTGCCATCCATTTTTTCTGCTAATGCCTGTACTCGTTTATAGTATACATGACCTTGCTCATAACTAGCGGAAGTAAGCATTTCATATACTTGTACAAACACCCAAACATAGGGGTGGTTTTCATTTGTATAGGGTGCTAATATTTGTAATAAAGGCTGTATAGCAGTAGCTTGTTGCTGTGTTCCTAGCAGTTGTTTTCTATTCACTAATTCGCAACTGTAGCGCAATTTTTTGAGAGCATAAAATACATCCAAGCTCGTTACAAGTGGCGCTATGTCATTGTCTTCGTTTCGTTTGAGTATGGTATCGAATCCAGTTAAGCGAGTTTCTGTAAGCAAGTGTTGCCAATAAAAACAGTCTATTGTTTGCTCTGGAATGTTTTGAATTGTTTCGAGGGCTTCGTCATTTTCATGCTGAGCCCACTCATAGAGCTTTTGTGATTTTAACGCCCCAACTAAGTGAGACAAGGCATCCTGAGGTTTCTTTTGCCAATGTTGGTAGGCAAGGAAATGATAAATCGCTTTTATAAGTTCACTACCTGCTTTGGCTTGTTTAGAAGCGGAGGGAAGTTCTTTTACTTTTTTAGAAATAATAGATGGGTCTAATTTTTTTTCAGAAAAATCAGGGTAAATACTTAAAAAATAATCGAACAATTCCACAGATGCGGAGGGGACTTTAAAAAAAGGGGAATGCACATACTCTTCCAATCGTTTCCACTGAGGCTTTTCTAGAGCTTTTAAAAGGGTAGAAAGTTTTTGTAAATGCATTTGAGTATTGAGATATGAGAATTGAGATAATGACTAATTTAAATTCTGACTTCTAAAATCTACCCTCTGCCTTCTAAGCCCGAACTTATACTTTGTACCTCAAAATTGGAAACTGTAAGCAGCTTTTATTTTTGCTAAAACCCTTGTAGTTATTAGATTACGAACCACCTTGCCAGCCGAATTCTTTCTAAGAACTACCTAATTTTTTGGAAAAAGTACCGAAATCTGTCTTTTGAGTACTTTATGGCTAGCTGTATTCTTGTATTGCATTTAATTAAAGATATAACACCATACTACTTTATATGGAAAACGGCAAAACTCAAAGTAAGATATTTGAAATAGAAATCAAACAAACCAGTAGTGGTTTGTTTGCTTGTTCTCCTAAACTATTTCTCTCTAATAATGATGGTTGGTTCTGGGTGTCTATAGCCGAAATTATCTACTGTGAAAGCGATAATGCTTACACCACGTTTCATTTAGTTTCTAAAGATGCTATACTCATTACTCGTCCCCTAAAGTATTTTGAGACCTTACTTCTTCCTTTTGATTTTGTGCGCATACATCAATCTACGCTTGTTAATGTACAACATCTATATCAAGTTAAAAAAGCAGAGGTGGGCTGTGTAGCTAAAATGAAAAATGGTAAAGAGTTGACCATTGCTCGTATGAAAAAGAAGGAATTGCTTCTGAGATTAGAAAGCCTTTCTATTACAAACAAAAAACTAATCAAAGAAGCCGAAGTACCACCTGTGGTTCTAAAACAACCGAATTCAAAAAAGGTAATACATAATTCAAGTTATTGAAAATCAATAATTAAAGAAGAAATAAATTTGATTAAATAATCAAAAAGCAAAATCAAGGAACTAATCAACGAAATAAGATTCTAAGTAAACAGAATTTGATTTTGTTTTCTCAAAATCAAATTATTTATAAGTAAAAATAATGTTTTAGAAAGTAAAATCAAATTAGGAATAAGCAAAATAAGACTTTGAAAAAGGGAAATCAAATTTTTAGAAAGCAAAACAGGATAGTAAGACAAAGGCAAAAGAATAGTAGTGGAAATAGTGATGGATGAAACGAATAAGTCACCTAATTATTCATTATAAAAACCAAACCGTATGAGCCGTAGAAAAAAAATTGTTTCAAAAATTTTAGAGAATGCAACTGTAAGAGCCTCTGCACTTCGCAGTATAGATGTCGCATTAGACCTAGGCAATGGTCGCACCCTCTCTACCTACCAAGATGCTATAAAGGTATGTAACGATGCGCTAGATAGCTACAACAAATTACTAAGTAATGTGGATGCAGCTTACAATGTTTTTTTGGAGAGCGAAAAAAAACTTGCAGATGCTAGTGAAGCCATGCTCATAGGAGTAGCTAATAAATTTACCAAAGAATCTAATGAATACGAAATGGCTGGGGGTACTAAAAAAAGCGAACGCAAAAAGCCTGTGAAAAAGAAAGCATAGAAGATAAACTTGTCAGTTTTTTTGAAACTGATGATAGATAAAGTAGTGCCCTAGCCCCCTTTGGGGGGTGGGGACTACCACCTCGGAAGCCAAAAAGGGGATTATAGAGTAGGCAAAAATTAAAACCCAAATAAGTATGAAAAATATTTTTTGGCTTCTATTGTTTACATTACTTAAACAAAGTGAAGCACAAACACTCACCAAAATCAACGAACCCCTGCACTTCTCAAATGATGCAAAGGAGTTTCAAGGCAAACTATTCTTCTTTTCAAATGATGGAACACATGGATATGGTTTGTACTACATTGACCATAGTTCTGATGTACTCCATTTTGTTGCTTCGGTGGTTGGAGCATCAGAACTTGTTGTTGGAGGTAACAATTTATACTTCCTAAATGACGATGGCTCGCATGGTAAGGAACTTTTTGTTACTGACGGAACCGCCTCTGGTACTCACATGGTAAAGGATATTTATACTGGATTTGCAAGTGGAGTTAATTATCTATCATATACTACCTATTTTAATGGAAAACTATACTTCCTTGCAGATGATGGCAGTACTGGAAATGAAATTTGGTCTACCGATGGAACTACTTCGGGGACAACACTCTTAAAGGACATCTATGCCGGAGGAGCATCAAGTGTCCAAAGCGGAACATTCTTTCAAGAGTATAACGGTCTGCTATACTTTTTTGCTTCTGATGCCAATGGACAATGGCTATGGAGTACTGACGGAACAGATGCCGGTACTTCATATTTAGGTCTAACGAATGGACAAATGAACTTGTACAATGGAAAACTGTGGGTTTCATTTCCAATGAGTAGTCCTAACAAATATGACATCTTTACTATTGGTACAACAACTACTACCCAACTTTCTGACAGTATCCCTGCATGGAAAAACACAAATCAGAAGTGGCTCATGGCAAAAGAATACAAGGGAGGACCATTACTATTTGACGGAAAACTCATAGTTCTAATTGATGATTCCATTTATTATCTATCTGATGGAACAGTGGCTGGAACCTCGCTAATTACAGCACCACTTCCTAAATATTATCTATACGAAGCAACAGTTCTAAATTCTAAGATTTATTATAACAATCAAGCCACATTAATCGTAACAGATTTACATACCATTACTCCCCTTGCCCCTGGACTTTCTCAGTACGGAGGATTTCCTTATGCGATAAATGGTAAGATAATATTTAGAAGAAGTGATAGTTACGGTGGTGAACCGTGGGTTACGGATGGAACAGCTACCGGAACCATGCGTTTAAAAGATTTAAACCCCGGAAGTGGTGATGGTATTCAACCAGACTATTCTTGGACTACATATAAATATAATAACAGTCTTTACTTTACAGATGTTTTCTCTCCTAGTACTCTTTGGAAAACGGATGGAACAAATGTGGGTACAGTAAAGGTATCAGGTGCTGTAGATAGTTTCTTTACCTCGGTATATGATTTTACTCCATTTAACGGCTGCCTATATCTAAATGCTGCTCGCTCCGAATTCTCACCCCATTCCTCCATTTGGAAACTTTGTGATGGCACGAGTGGAATTACTCCACTGAGTGAAGAATCGGTTTTGATTTATCCAAACCCTTCGCAAAACCATTTGACTATTTCAAGTATTGAGGCTTTTACTGCCTATGAAATTTCAAACACTCTTGGCGAAACAATGTTGCATAATCGGCTTACCGGAAATACAATTTCCATATCTGACCTATCTGCCGGAATATATTTTTTACATCTCTCTAGTCAATCTGGAGAAATACGAAGTCTAAAATTTATTAAAGAATAAAACCACGTAAGCCGAAAAGTGGATTATAGAGTAGGCAAAAAATAAATTAAAAAAACATGAAAAAACTACTTATGCTTTCAAGTGCAGTTGTAATGCTGATATGCGCCTCCTGTAAAAAACATTGTGGTTATTGCGACTATAACACCAATGGTATTAAAGGAAAAACCTATTGTGAATCGGATAGCAAAGAAAACTATGCATCCGTAAAACGATCTTGTGATGCTGTTTCGGGAACTACATGGAGAATAACTGAATAAAACAGAGATAAGCTGTTAATTAAAGGTACTTCATTTATTATAAAGTAACATTTTTTTATTAGATGTAAAGTGGATTGAAATTTATAAATGATTTTCAGGAAAGTTACTCTTGAATCAATCATTGATATTTTGGGAATTCATAATTTTATTTTTAAAGCAACATTCTTATATTTATCAAAATTATTAACCCATAACAATGAAGTACTTATATGCTGTTTTAGCGCTGTTTTTAACTCATTATATAGTTGCTCAAAATAGATACCCAGAGCCTGAATTTTCAAATACTCCTATGTGGTTTGATGCATCCTCTGGAAATTTAAGAAATTTTGAAAGAATGCCTGTAAATCAAAGTGCAAGAATTACGGGAATGGCTTCTGCAGAAACCTTAGTGTTTTTTCCTGGAGAAACTGCAGCTGTTCAATTTGATGTCAATAAGTTTCCTTTAATATTAGTGAAGATGAATACCCCTAATGAAGATCCTTATGGTAGTATTGAAATTGCTAAAATGCAAGTAAACAAGAGAAAACAACAGCGAGAATACATATTGTCTAAGGCAGGTTTTGGAGGAGCTAAATCCACCATTAATACTATAGGTATAGATTTTAAAAGAATTAATTCGAACGGTGTTTATCAGATTGTTCCTACTAATAACTTAACTTCTGGAGAGTATGTATTTAGCAACTCAGCAAAAAAAGCCTTCTTATTTTCTTTAGTAGGAGATAGAAAAGATTCTGAAAGTGAATCTATCGAAGGAAGAACCTATGAACAGTATAAGCAAAAGCAAAAGGAAATTAATGAGAATCCATTGTATACACCTGAAGAAAAGAAAAGGTTAACTAAGGAAGAACACGACAGGCAATCTGAAATGGAAAATCGTGCGTTTGTTAAAGCTAGAGAAGAAAGAAACAGAAGGAATGATTCTATTGCAGCCGCTAATAGTAAAATAGAAGAATCAAATTCGAGTACTAAATCGAATTCAACAACTCCAAAAACAGAACCAGTTAAAATGCCTCCAACCGTTAAAGAAGAAACAAAAATAACCCCTCCTAAACCAGTCTATCAAGAACCTATAAAAGAAGAACCAAAAGTGGTAGTACCTGCACCTATTGAGACTACCTCGCAACCCCCAGTTCGACAAGTAAAAGTAACTTATTCTCGGACAGAGGAAATACCTAGTACCAAACCAACTCCAGCACCCGTACCAGTAACACCTGCTACTAAAACAGTTTCAGATTCCAGTGTTGAAGAACTTATTAAATGGAAGAAAATGCTCGATGCAGGTGTGATAACCCAAGCAGAATATGATGCCAAGAAAAGACAAGTTTTAGGAAATTAGAATATCATTAATTTAAACTAAACCAAACCATGAATTTACTTACTTTTCTCTATCCTTATTTGGATGCTCTAAACAAAGGTTATCTCTTTCGAAAGATTTATAATTGGTACTTCAAAACTTTTGGAATTGTATTTGGGATTGGCGCTTTGCTTTTGATTATAGAAGAATTAAAACTTGCCTTTAGAGCTAGTAGTGCATTAGTTACTTTTGTAGGAATATTACTTGCCATTATTTTAGTTGTATGGGCTTTTGTTTTGTTTCAAATCTCTTTTTATCGAGCAAAGTCGGTAGAAGATTTAGGAGAGTCGGAATTTAATCTAACTCCAATTATTGGCTTGTTTATTAAGTATGTAGGAGAGGTGATTGCTGCTACAGTTTTAATTGTGGGAGTAGCAGGATTTTTAGGCATTTTAATAGCAGGAGGTCAAGAAGAAACAAGAGGTCTTTTTCAGGGAATACTTCCTTATGGATCGTCTTTTATGTATGCTGTTGGATTGTTGCTTTCATCCATTATTACTTCAGTTTTTATTTTAATCTTCTTTTACTACATATACGAAAGACTTTCTATGACTGAGTCTATTGCCAGAAATGTACATGCAATGGCTCAAGGGAGTTATACTTCTTTAAATCCATCAATACAGAATTCATTTCAAAAATGCCCTAGCTGTAATCATGAAATTACTGAAGAGGATGTTTTTTGTATGAACTGCGGGGCTAAGTTAAAATAACATTAAACTGATTCTATGTTTTGTACGAAATGCGGTACTAAAATTACTGATGGGAATAAGTTTTGTGTTAATTGTGGCAATCCTTTGAACTCTCAAAGACAATTAGTAAAAGAGAGCAGAAGTATACAGGATGTTGATTTTTATCCTCTTATTAATTTCGTAAAACAACAAAAGATAAAGCTTTTAATAAGCACAGTAATATTGGGTGGACTATATCTTGGCTATTATTTTTTTCTAAAACCCAATCCTGAAAAGTTAGCAAAAGAAGTAGCCCAATTAAGTTGTAATTGTTATAAAAACTATGATGAAGCTATATTGAAAATAGAAACTGACTTTAATAATAATTTCAAAACAGATAAATACAAAAGTAGGAGAGATGCTGAAAAAGAAGAAGGTGATTTGTCCGATGCAGAAATTATTAAACTTGATAATTGTTTGCAAGAAGCAATAGAAAAACAGAAAGAAGGCAGAGTGAAATTTACACAGAGTAAAGAGTTGATGGTTTTTGATAAAGAATTAGATAGTGCTTTGACTAAATGTAACCGAGAGAAGCAAACTACTATATTAAAAATCAAAGAAGAGATAATTACCAAAATTCAAACTATTAAAGATCCAGAGCCAGATACAGAAAAATTAAAAGCAGATTTAATAGGGAAAGAATTACCAGGATGGAAATTTGAATTTATCTCAGAAATTCAATCGCTTACCATCACGAATAAAATACGCAATGGTAATTATATAGAACTAGTTGCAGATATAACTACAAAAACCAGTGATGGTAAACAAACGAACAATTACAACAATGTTACCATTAGTTATTTATTAAATGATGAAGGCAGTTGGTATCTCCAAAATTTATCTTGCACAAACTTTGTTTATAACATTATTGTAGAGCATGTTTGGAAGAAAGTAAGTATTCCCTCTGGAGTGAGTTATTCTATTAATACACATGATAGGAAAGGCTTGGTAAAAGAAGACTCTTGGAATCCAACGAACTACAAATTAGGACCAGATGGAGATCGGCTTAATTTACATTCAAATGTTATTTATCTTGCATCCCGCGAAGGCAATGTTGAGATTTTAATTTCACTCAACTTCACTAAAACCAATTAAACGTATACCAATGAAATTTTGTGGTAATTGTGGTAATTCTCTTGCTTCATCTCAGAAATTTTGTACGAAGTGTGGCGCAAAAAATCCATTATTTGATGCTGTTCCATTACAGAATAGTGCTGATGAGTTATTAGAGGAAAAATTGAAATTAGAACGTATCGCTTTGGAAAAAATTGCAGCAAGAAAAAATCATTCAGGAGCAATTAGAAATAGAACGTAGAGAAAAAGAACGACTTAGACAAGAACAACAAACGCGTTTAAGAGAATTACAAGAGGAGCAGGCTTTGAGAGAAAAGCAAGAACAAGAAAGATTAGTAAGGGAAAATGCTGAAGGAGAGAGGGTCGAGAAAGAAAGATTAGAACAATTATATCAAGCTCAACAAAAAAATATTTATGTAGAAGCAAATAAACAATCTGCTGCAAAAGAAAGATTATTAAAGGAAATTCAGGAGTTAGAAGAACTTAATAAAAGAAAGGAAGAGCTAGCTGCCAAAGCATTAGCTGAGACTATAATATTGAATACCCCCCTCTTACAGAACAAGGAGACAAAAGTAATTCGAAGAAATATTGGATTACTATTTTATTGATACTGGTTTTAATCGGTAATGGAATTTTTGCCTATTTCTTTTTTCTAAAGATAAAAAAACGCAGCCTGTATCAAATGAAGCGACAGCAGCGAATTTAGATTCAGTTGGTATTTCTAAAACAGACACTATTTCAATCGAAAGTAAGTTGGTCCTGGAAGCGAAAAAAGAAGAGGTAAAAGTACCTGAAGTAGCTACTCCTATCGAAAAACAAAAAACGGTAGTAGTAGCTCCTAGCTCCTCTATTCCAGTTTCTCCTGTTTCACTTTCTGAATCTCAAATTAAACGAGATTTAGTAGGCAAAACTTTTAGTTCGTGCCCTGTAACGATAAGAGATGTATCTGAGATAAGAATCATTAGTAAAACACTATTAGGCTCAAGCAATGCTACTTCAAAAAATTATCGAATAAAAATTGAGGTAAATCAAGGAAGCGATAACGATTTTGTTGTTCCAGTAGATATGTATTATCTGGTGAGTGCACAAAATTTCTCCCTTCAAAGAGCGATTCCTGGAAACTGTGAAGTGAACGAATAAATACCAAAATTGATATGCTGAAATATTTTTATTTATGTTTTTCTATTCTATTATTTATCAAACCTGCTGTTGCTCAAGAATTAGAGTCAGGACTAATTTTGAACGATTCTACGGATGCCAATGGAGTGGAGGTAAAGTACGAATCTCTACAAAATTCGGAAGTAAATGATAATGTATATGAAACATCCTATAAAGTATATGATAATAAAAGAAAGTTGCTGTACACCATACAGTTATCGAATAATATAAGTGATAGGAAATTAACTATAATCGAGAAAGGAGAACGGTTGACTGCTACAAAAACAATTGATTTTAAGGATAGAGAGATAGGTTATATAGTTACAAACACTACGGACTTAAACTTAGATATTACAATCTATAGTCCATATGATTTTATTATATCATTTGCAGATTCGTCAAAATCTTACCCTTTTCTACACCGCTATAAAACGAATGACGATAAGTATTTGCCGCTAGATAAAATTACCAAGCTTTTACTTCGCAAAAATTAAAGAGAACTCACAAGAGGCTTTAATTAAAAGTGCTGAATATAAAATAGCAAAAATGGGAAGTAGAAGAGCGAAGAAGAGAAATACAAAGAATAAATGATAGCATAGAAAAGTGAGAAGGAATTGCGAGTCGCTTTGTCTTGATAGTCTTTCAAACCGATAATTGTTATTAAAAAGTAACAGCATTGTCAAACGATTTTTTTGCTAGATATAGAAAAGATTCACTTTTATTGAAGGTATTAAAAAAGAAATTCAATCAAAAATTTCTGAAAAAACCTATGGTGAAATGAGTGATGAAAATAAAAGAGGAGAGCGCTATGCATGAACTAAAGGTAGCAAGAAAGAAAGAAGGAGAAGGGATTTTACTTTTAAATAATGGAAGTATGTATGATGGAATGTTTCAGAACGATACATTTGAAAATGGCAATGTGATATATAAAGAGAATGGCTTAGAATATATTGGGCAGTTAGAAGAACGTAAGTGGAATGGTAAAGGAAGGAAAATTGATAATATCAGGTGTAGAATTCAGAAAATTTTAAGATATTAACTCCAAATTAGCATAATTTAGTAATGCAGATAGGTGCGAATTTTTATTTTGGAAATATAGATAATGGTCTTAGGAAAGGGTTTAGTTATCAGCAACTAGATAACCGCAGTGTCTTAATAGGTGAATTTGCAAACAGCAAACTAGTTAATGGATTTTCTAAAGAATACATTAATGGAAACAAAGTTCAGTTTTATAGAACATTAAATGGTAAAAAAGTAGAAACAGAAAGTCAAAACTTTTTTGCATTTGATATTTTGTTTAAACCATTTATAGGATCTAACATTAATAATATCTCTACAACTTCTAGTAATGCTGTTCTTTCTACTGAAATAGCAAATCAAGTAAGTTCATCTACTTCAGTAAGTATGCCTTATTCTAGTAATCCAATAATTGCAGAGGCGGATAAATTTTTCATTCAGTATTTTAATGATTCTTTAAAAATTTTAGGCATAAAGAACCAACTAACGGATAAACAAATTGCAAGCAATACTTTAGGTCCAGATAAGGTTGAAAAAGGAGGAGAAGATATTTATGTATTTGATAAAGAAGAGAATAAAAATCAATCAAATAAAGGGATTAAGATAAGCGATGACAAATATGGTCACAAGGTTTTTTTAGGTGTATTTAGTGGATATGAATTCAAGGTTTGGTCAGTTTTTTGGAGGTTGAGCAATATGGTGCTTACTTGGGTCTTATGATGGGATATACTGGATTCGGGAAGCGTTATTCCTTTAATTTGTTAGGTAGAGACGGAGATGGGACAATTTACTGCTTCTCAGTTTATTCGTGGTGAAGTTAGAAAACACAAGGATATATGTTTATATATTGATATGAGATCTGGGGAAGCGCAATGGATTTGGTATTTATACAAATATTAAAGTATAACAAATACATTGGTATTTTTTTAAATGATGTACTTGTAGATGGCTATTATAGCATTCAACTAGAAGAAATGGTAAATGAAAGTTATTTAAAAGTGAAGGATTCCAAAAAAGAACCAATAACAATATTAGATGATTGAATAAAATAGTAAAACCGGTAGAAGAGTTACAAGCTAAGTTTATGTCTTTCAACATCTACCTTACCAAGTGTAATAAATTCCATCAAACATTTTTGCCTCCGTTCTGTTGGGTAATCCTACAAACCACAAAATAAACATATATACTTCTTCTAGTTGCTCTTTCTCTAAATTTTCCATCCCAACCAAATTCTATATCGTGGGATTCAAATAACAATCCTCCCTAACTATCGGAATATGCATAATAAAAGGGTCGATAGACAAAGGTGAAGTAACTCTAAAAGTGTCGTTTACCATCTTCATTCGGGGTGAATATGTTTGGAATAGCATTTTTTCTAAACATTCTAACCTGCAAAATTTTCTACTGATTGTGTAATTTCTTTTGAAACGCTACATTTTCCATTATCTGCCTTTACGTGTGTTTGAGTAGGAATCCATCATCAGCAGGAAGTAGTTACGTTGCATCTCGTAAACCTGTATTCCATGAAAATATAACTGAGGTTGACCATTATCATTTACTACAGCTTTAATCAAAACACTATCAGGCTCACTTATATACCAATACTTTGTCGGCTGTGAATTTCCCAAATCTTTGAATAACTCTCTTGTTTAAATTAAGTATCAGCTTGTGAGCCACAAATGTTGGCAATTGTGGCAATGTAAGTACCACTATCCGAAACTGTAATAAAACTTCCTTTTACTCCTGTAGACCAAACAGTATTGGTGTCTGAAGTAGATAGTAGGAAAGGACTGTTTTCACAGAAATAAGTATCTACACCTAGTGTAAATGGTTGTGGAGGATTTAAAAAATAGACTCTAATGGAGTCTGAACGCTCACATCCATTTCTGCTAATTCTAATCCAAACGGGATTCGCAGGTTGATTTTTTAAAATCACAAATGTATCTACGCTGCCATTACTCCAAAGGAAACTAGCACTATCTACGGATACCTTTAGCAAAACAGAATCTCCATTACAAACAGAGGTATCTGCTCCTAAATCAAATGCGGGGAAATACCTTTCTAATATTGTAATGCTATCTCTAGATGCGCCACAAGCATTCGATAGTTGTGCCCAATAAACACCAGCCTGAGTAACAGTAATCTGGGGTGCTATTACTCCTGTACTCCACAATGTGGCTGGGGCTCCCGTACTTAACACTCTGCTAAAACTGCCACAATAAACAGTGTCGTTTTCAAGCTTTATTTGGATGCTATCTATTGTTTTTATGGTTATGGTAAAACTGTCTTTGCAAGTAGTTTTGAAAGCATACAGAGTCACTGTATAAGAGCCTGTTTTAGCAAGTATAGATGTATCGGGTTGTGTGCCATAATTGATACCATTTACCTTCCATAAATAGCTATCAGCATTGTTACTTTGGTTAATAAAATTTACTTTACTGTTTTTAAATCGATATTTTGGCTACTTTAAAATTTGCCGAAAGACCAGAGCAACCACTACAACTATCTAATACACTTACCGAAAAACTATTGCTTATTCCACAACCGTTAAAAACAATGAGGGTATAAATTCTGTGAAACATTCAGTAAATACCAGCATTAGAATTTACGTTAACTGCCGGATATCCTTGTATTTGTAAGGTATAGGGCGCTGCTCCGCCATAAATGGTAAAAGGTATATCAGCTTTCACCTCACCGCAAACTTTCACTTGTTTGGCAGTTGGGGCGTAAAGGGGTAATGGTCTATTGGTGACATAAACCATTTCGGTATCTATAGCACAAACCGTATCCTGGCCAAGCG
>JBGAVP010000046.1:0-13681 GCA_044228065.1 Chitinophagales bacterium
CAGAAGAAATTTAGAATGTGGCTAAAACCTTTTATTGCTCTCTACTTTAATCAGTTGCTTAAAAGCAACTGCCATAAATTTGCTTATACAATCCCATTGCAGTCAGTTTTAACTGACTGATAAAAAGATAAAATTCTAACATAGCTTTAGCTACATAAAATCATCCGAGCACTTATGGCAAAAACACCAACTTCAGCTAAGGTTTACCTTAACCCGTAGGCATCACCTCATAGAGCACGGTGCTGATATCACTCCACTGCCCTATAAGATTATCCTTTACCAGCGCCATGGCTTTAAACTTACATTTCAGCGCACTTCCTAAAGGGTAATTTTCTGGGCGAAAATGATAAGGGCTGTGCATACGAGTAGCCAGCATTGTCCATTCACCATCGTTTATCTGCCCCCAAAATTCTAAGGCATCAATTCCCTTTTTCTTAAACCTGATTTCAATTAACCCATCTGTAAAACGAGCCGTAAGTTTAGGCTTGTATTGTTTTGTATCTAGCGCATGGGCGGGTGGCAATACATTCATGCCTGCCCCTATGGCGGGTGAGTAATCGGGCAAGGTCTTCATGCGTTTTACAATCTTGCGCAGCGGTTGCAAATGAGAAATGCGCATTTTTCTCTTAGCGGCTACGGCTGCCTTAGCGCTAGCTTTGGCTTGAGCGGCTTGTGTGATTTGAGTTTTGTATTCGGTACAAAGTTGCTGGGCAGTCAAAATATCAGCAGCTGTGAGCCCCAGAACCCCACCCGCACTGCTGAGCTGAGTTTCAAATGTATTTAACCAACTGTATAGCTTCCCATCTGCCATAGGAATGAAATCTTTAGCCATAGTATAGATTTTAAGATGTTCCATAGCTATAACGTAAAATAAAGTGGAAATAGTATACAATAAAACGAAAGGAATACCAGATAAATTAAGAGTAACTATTTTTCCATTGCTTATAGTAATGTTTATATCAAATCAAATAATATAAAAAGTGATTTCAAACTTTTATATAGTCCAAGCAATAACTAGTGCAGTTCTTTTCAAATCCTAAAAATCTAAAGCAATCTAAAATATATTGCTTTTAGCACAGAAAGCATTGGTCATATTTAAACCAATAAAAATAAAAGTAGACCCAGAAAAAGGTCTTATGACAGACGAAGAAAAATTAAAATGCAAATCCAATACCTACAGTAGGGATAGGTGTTCTGATTTTTTTACATTTTTTCATGATAATCTATAGGTTGTATTTTAAATTCGTTATCATTTTATTCTGCTTTCACAATCATTTATCTTACTAATAATATCAGTATTCTTAGAATCAAACAAATAGGCTTTCCTATAGTAAAGTAGTGCATTCTCGTAATCCCCTTTTAAATAATAGTCACTTGCAGTTTGTGAGTATAAATTAAATTTAACTTGGGTATCTGAAGATGGTTTTGTTTTTGGAGATTCATTTTGCGAAAGACCCATGAGTAATTGACTATTAAATATAGATTGTAGAGGTTGATCTCCGCACTGAGCTAAATTACTATAGCTGGAATATTTTTTTTTAATATCATCAGCCATATTTATCATTCCTCTTATTTCATTTTGAGATAATGAAGTTGAATTTATATTTTGGTTTGAAAGTTTCAATGTGAATATTTCTTGACAACAGGATTGTTTTACTTTATTAATTTTTGCATCTAGCTCAAATATAGAATCCCTCCTTTTCGTTATTTCAGCATTTTGTAAAAAAATCTGTTTTCTTAGTTCATTTTCAAGAAGATTAATTTGAAAGAAGTTTTCAGCAATTTTATTATCAAAGTCGCTTCTATTATTATTTAATGGAATAATTTTATCTTCAATTTTCTTAATTCGTTCGCTAAAATCAGCTATTACTTTTCTAATTAAGGAGTCTGGAGCCGCTTTAGGTAAACCATTTACATTCTTTAAATGCAAACTAAAACTAATCTTTTCGCCTTGTTCAATTTCAGTTTTTGACCTCATACATTGACTACAATACAAACCCGATTTTAACTCTATTATTTTTTTATCTCTTAGATTTCGTAACGAGTCTACTTCCCGAACAAGATCCTGTAGCATTTTTCTTTTTTGATTGTGAATATCATTTATTTTTAGTCTGTAGTCTTCCATCTCTCGTTTTATTCGATTTATTTCTGACTCATATTGCGTTTTGTTTCCTTGTGCGAGTATCTTTTCTTTCTCATCAATTAGTTTAAGAATGAGGTTTGAAGAATTTGAAACAAGAGTCATCATTTTTTGATGGACAATTTTATATTGACTATTGGGTTCACTTAAGCGCTTTCCTTTTTCGCAATATTGATTTAAATAATCGTCTATGTAGTTTTTATAGTCACTAATTATTGAAAAATCATTGATTAATTTTTCTAGCTTCTCATTGTACTGTAGCAGTTCATATTCAAATTCTTTTACTTTGTTTGATATAATAGTTCTATACGTTTCTAAAGCTTTAAATGAATTAATGTTATCTTCTAAGTCGGCACTAAAATTTAAAATACCTCCAAATACTGGTAACATTGATAAGTACCATTTACCAGCATATTTTTCTAAATAGTTTTGTGGCTTGTATTTTTGCCATTCACTTTCTTTGTCGTATTCCTTTGAAACTTTTGAAGATAGTGATGCTGCTTTTTTTAATATAGCATAGCCCCTATAGTTCTTTAGCAATATATTACAGCTAGGATTTACACAAGCTGTTTCAATTATACCAATCGTTGCATCTGTTACAGTTTTTAAAGCCAATCGAAACTCTTGAAAAATTGAAGGACTATTGCTTTCTGTAATAGTTTTAAGATTAGATATGTTTTTTATTTGATTATCAGATATTTTATAACGACTTAATGTGTTTTGATAAATCCCTATTAAATCCGAATCTCTATATTTTATAAGTTCCTCACAGGTTGAAGGTTGTGAAAACAATTTTACACCAAAGTCAAATATTAAAAACAATAATAGTTTTATCTTCATTACTATCTCAAAATCAGTTCATAATTACTTTTCGACTGAGTGTTGGAATTAAATTGGAAGGCAAACGAGACTTTGTAGTGATTTTAATCGTAACATTTAAAAGACCATATTGAGAGTATTGATAATCACCTGGATTGGGCCATCTATTTATTATTTCTTCCACATATCTTAGTTTATAAATATTCTTACTTGCTTCCAATGTATCTAAGATTGTATCTCCAGTAAAATAGGTATCGAAAATATTTATGGGTTCAATATCTTTAATATAACTCTTATCTAAATTTACAGTAAACGATACATTAGGCGTATTATTTACTATTTGGCCATAATTGTCATAATTAATATCATTGGCTGTCAATAAATAAAAGGTGTATTCATTGCTCATAGTATCAACAGAATAGGGAATAACATTTTGTTCAATTTTTTTTGTATAACTGTATTTAGAGCATGAGGCAATAAAAAATATTGCAATAGTTATAGATAAGTTTTTCATAATTATTTAATTTTTGGTTTGTTGCCTATAAAACCTAATCCAAGCCCAATATTTAATTGGCTTCGATTATATGTACTTTGTTTAAAAGGAGTTTTAGTATAACTTATTAAAAAGTATAGCTTAAAATGATTGGATGGTTTGGGTATAATATTCAGTTTTGTTGTTAGCCCAAGACCTAATGTTACTTCATCATGAAAAGCTTTAGATACATCTTGTGTGTTAAAAGGCAATTGATCCGTATAAATCCCATAATAATCTTGAGAACTATATTGATTAGCATAACTATAATAATCAAATCTGAGTTCCGGATAAAATTCAATCATAAGTTCCTTAATAGGTGCTACTCCAAATCCTATACCTAAGCTCGAACCAACATTAAGAAATTGAAAACCTTGACCATTAGCACTGCTTATCAAAGAAGATAAATAGGTGAATGTTGGAAATGTTATTCTGTTATATATTCCCATTCCAAAATATTTTGTATTTAGGAAATAAACACTCCAGTCAAACTGAATATCCTGTGCGGCTATCAAAGAATAATTTTTGTTTTCAGAAATCCCATCCGATTCATTTTTTAGATCTCTTTTAATTAAAGAAACTCCTGTAATGCAAAATCCAAAGCCATTATATCTTTTAAAGTTGTACCACGGATTTCCTTTACTAAAACCATACTTATTAATATCATTAGCCAAAGAGCTATAAGGATTATTAGCTTTAAAATCAAGTAAGGCTTTCTTCCTTTTCTTTAAAGTCTTAATATTTATTCCGTTGGAATAATCTTCAGCTAATTGCTCTTCTGCTTCCTTTTTCCTTTTTTGTGCTAGTTGTTCTTCTTGTTGCTTTTGTAATTTCAATTTTTCTTCAGCTTTTTGTTCTTCAATTTTTCGCACTCGTTCCCTCTCTATTTCTATTGCCCTTTCCTTATATTTCTTCAGGTTAATGTCTACAACCGCAATTTGACGGGTCATTTCTTCATATCGTGGATTTTCTTTTTCTGTTTCGGAAGCTACTTCAAAATAATTATCAAGTTCAGTTTTTGCTTTACTCCAATTCTGCTTATTAATGTGAGATTTTGCAAGAAGATATTGAATCTTTGCGGTAGATTTCCCTAAAATAGAAATTGCTTCATTTAATACATTTATGGCATCATCAAATTTATCTTCATTATATAAATCTTGTGCTGTTTTATAGTAAGAAATTGCTTTTGTATTATCATCTACTTGTGCAAAAGCATCAGTAGATGATAACAGTAAAAAAACTAAAATTGCGAACATGTTATGGAATAGCTTTCCCATGAGAACGAAATAATTATGTTTGTATATTTTCATTTTATTTTGTTTTTAATTATTCATCCCAAAAAGACTGCTTTTCTTTTTTAGGATTTAATTGCAAATTATTTTCTGGCAGTATTATTGTTCCATTATCTATCTTTTTCAAACTTGTAGTTATATGGGGCTATTTGTTGATGTTGCTATTGGGTTGGTAGTTAAGATGTTCGGTTTTACTACAAATCCCATACTAGTGGCTTTCATCTCAATTTCTTGGCATTGGTTTATTAATAATGATGGATTTTCAGAATAACCAATCCAGTAAATTTCTTTATCTCCAATTTTTTTCTTAAAACTATTTTTACATCACCAAATAGTGGCCAAGAACCATCTTTATTGTTTGCCACCGATATTGGATAAATAGTTGAAATATTTACTATTGGAATATCCCATCCACTCAAAGTCTTTTTATTTGTATAATTTCTTTCTATTGAAACTATTCCATAATAAATTTGACTTGATTGAGGGGGGATCTTTGAATAATCTATAAACCCATAACTCTTAACACTTTTTGCTAACCCATCAGAATTTTCTTGATATTTATCAAATGCTTCCTTTTCGGCATTTTTTATCTCATTGTTGTATTTCTCTTCTCCTTCTAAATCGTGTATTTGACCTCCTCCTTTGCAAAGACTACAATTTTTCATTCCTAGTCCACTACAAAATCCACATTGTAGTGTTCTATTTCCATGACATCTTCCACAAGCTGACCCATTATAGCCTAAACCACTTCCTCCACATAAATTACATGAATAAGAGCCTCTGCCTAAACATTGAACACACTTATCTATTCCTTTCCCAAAACATTTATCACACCTTTTGAGAAACTGCACATTCGCTAATGATATTTCTGCAAGTGCTTTATCCTTCTCTAATTTTTGCTGCGCATTAAAGCTTGCTGTTGCTTCTAACTGTTTTTGTTCATCTGCTTTAAATTGATGATAAGAATTTGCTCCAGCATTAATTGTTTGATTTAATATATCTCCTATCCCATCCAGTGATCCTGAAGGGAAGATATTGAACTGGGAATATCCATTTAATGTGAAGCAATAAAAAAATGCAACACTTAATATTAATCTCAGATGAAACTTCATTTTTATACTCTTTCCTCGTTTTTAGTTAAACAATTCAACTATTATTTCTACCACTTGATAACTTTTAAGATTCTTGTAAAGGACTCCCCTTTTAATTGCAAAAAGTAGGTTCCACTCTGAGTTTGAGGCTCAAAATCAATATCCATATTATGCAGACCTTCGCTTTGAAATTGGTTTTTTAAAACTGATTGAATACTTCGCCCAGTTATATCATAAAGTGTAATGGTTACATTTTCTGAACTTTTTAATGTATAAGAAAATGTAGCTTTCTCCATCACAGGATTTGGGTAAAAAGTGATAGCCGAAAACGAATCGTTGTCTTCGATAGCCGAAGGAGCATTATACTCTTCCCAATACCATCTAATCATATTATTCTTAGCTATTCCATCCCATTCGGTTAGTTTTTGACCATAACTATTGTATGTTGTAAACACTGTGTCTAGAAATAGATTTGGCTGCCCAATTACATAGGCTCTTTTTACTTTTTTGATAATGTTACTTGAAGCATCATAAGTGTAAGTGCTTATTCTAATCTGATTGAAACTATTTATATTACTATCACTTTGAATCAAATTTCCCATATAAGTAAAATAAGTAAAAGAGGAATCGTTGGCTGTGAAAGATTTATCTTTGATATAGCTTTTTATGCTAGGGGAGAGATAGAACACATTTGCTTCATTTGTTTTATTCCATGCCGATGAGCCATTATCCCAATCTTCATCAATAATTTGAACAAGATCGTTATTGCTATTATAAATAAACCTACCTTGATATTCATTTTGCCAACTAGCACCTTGTTTATGTTGACCCAAAAAAGTGGTCATTTTTTTATTTGCATTGTAGGAAAACTGATAATGATAATACTCTCCCCAAGTGTTATTAGGTAAAATTGTATCGGCATAATAGTCAGTGGCCAAATTATCAGAATTGTATGAAACTCTTTCCTTGCTTTTACCATCAAAATAAAGTCCATCTACTATTTTGTTGTTAATAATCGTTTGCTTTTTAGAACTACTTAAATCAATGGAAGCAATACAAGATCCGTCACTTGAGAAGCTAATTATACTATCTGCTGCCCACCACAATTCTGAATCGTAAGCATTCTCATTTGCTTGTGGTAAATCAAATATGGGTAAAGCTCCACTGTTTGATTTGTAAACAAAGTGGCTAGAATCAGAAACAGCACAAGAACTATTTGATTGAGAAGTAGCCAAAAGTCGACTTTGTAATGTTCTTGAGTTTTGCCTTCTTTCTGCCTTTTCATTTATACTTTCTATCCAACCGAGTAGTTGTTTACCTTTAGGGAACATAAAACTCCGTTGACCAAAAGAACAGAGACAAAAGATTGTTAGTATCAGTGTAAATATTTTTTTCATTTTGTTTTATTTTAAATTTGGATAATACTTAACTCTATTTTATTATTCCCATCCTCAATCCCATCGATACAGTCTCAGTTATATTTTTACTGCCCATTTTTTTAAAAATATTCCTTCTATGACTCTCAACTGTATCTATACTGATTCCCATTTTCTCTGCTGTTTCTTTTAAGTTAAATCCTTGCGCTGCCAATTGAAGCATTTCACGTTCCCGTTCACTGATTTTAGATGCTTCTTCTAGATTATCATTTCCGCTATTTACATTCATCTATGCTTTCTATTTGGGTGTGGTAAATATCATTTAATCAGCAACTTCAAACAATCACGGATTACCCGCATTTTGATTATTTATTATATGTCCTTGTTTCGTTTTTTTAAAATTTAATTTTTAATGAAAAGCTGCTAGAACTATTGTGGACAGAGCCTTTCATGTTTCAATCCGATAGCTTAATTGTATAGCAAAGTTAGGCTGTAATGTCTTTCAAAAAATACCCACTAGTAGGTATTTTTTACTTAAGGTTAGACCTTAGATTTAATTCTTACTTTTAAACAAATAAAAGTTCCATTCATGAAATCCAATTCAACATTTTTTGTTTCCTTACTTTACTTTTGCATGCATATCAATTTTGCAAATGCACAGATGTTTAACTGGGCACAAAACACAATTGCATTTTCAGAATTAAAAATTGACAACTCGGGCGATATTATTGGGTATGCGTCCGTAGGATCGTCCACCTCAATTGATACTGTTTTTCTTGACAACAAACGAGTTTCTTTTTACATTGACTCCGTTCATATAGGCTGTAGTCTTCCTGTACTTGTTAAGTATAATTCGTGTGGTGAATATTTATGGCACAAACAACTTACTGACTCTTGTACATTAGCATTGTATGGCATTAAAGTAGATGCCAATAACAATATTTATACCATTGGAGAATTTAAAAACGCTGTCCGCTTTTTACCGTACGACTCTAATCAACAAATAATATCTTCAAAAGGGGCTTTCGATATTATTTTATCAAAATTTTCACCTAACGGAACATTAATTTGGAATCATACTTTTGGTTCTTCATTTTCAGATGTTGGAACTAACCTTTTTATTAAAGATAGTCTCTTATATATTACTGGTGAATTTCAAGATAGTGTTGATTTTGATTTCAGCACTGCTACTAAAATGCTAAAAGCAAATAATGGTGGGAACAACATCAATACATTTGTTGCAAAATATAATTTGAATGCTGATTTGATTTGGGCGAAATCCTTTAAAGGTGGACTAAACAGAGGTAGAGGTTTAGCTGTTGATGAACAGAATAACATCCTTACATCCATTCTATTCAATGGAACATCTGATTTTAATCCTGATCCATTGTCCTCTTCTTTTGCCACGGCTACTTATACTACGGGGAACTATGATATATGCATAGTGAAACTTGACCCCAATGGCCAATTTAAATGGAAGACTCATATTAAAGAAAATGTTGGAGTTTTTATGAATGATCATTCGATAGCAACTGATAAGAATGGAACTTTGTATTTGTGTGGAAGTATGTTCAGTTCTGATTCATTTGATGTTAACCCTAATGGTGCATCTAATTTTATTCATAAAAAAGGATTAGTGGAAGATTTTTATCTAGCAAAATTTAACTCATCGGGAATAAACGAATGGGCATTCCCCTTTGGAGGAAGCAAAACGGATAGAGTGTTTGATGTAGCAACTGACACGTTTAATAACGTTTTTTTTACCGCTAGATTTTCCGACTCCATTGATGCAAATCCGGGTGTTGGTCAAGTTATATATCGTACATCTGCTTCTAACAATTCAGATGCTATTATCCAAGCATTTTCAAGCAACGGTCAATATATTTATTCAAATCATTTGGCCAGTCCTATCATTGACGACATATCGGCTATGGACGTCAGACACGACAACATGCTTTTTACTGTTATTTCTAATGTAAATATAGATTTAGATCCAGGGATTGGAGTTTATAATCCTATTTCTACATCATCATCTGTCAGCAGTTTAGTTTCATATCGAATTTTTGATAGCATCCCCAATAGTATAGCTGATACTGCTTTGCTGAATTTTTGTTTTGGAGATACTGTTTTTTATGCCGACAAAGTTCTAACATCCGATACAGTTATTGTAGAGAATCTCTATTGTGTTCGAGAACACAGCTCTATTTTTAAATTCAAAGCTGCTTATGAAATGTCTACAATATACAATGCCTGCATTGGAGAACCTTTTACCCTTTTCGGAGTTAACTATGAAAAAGATACTATCATTAAACGAATAAAACCAAATGCAAATGGATGCGACACTTTTATGTACCACAACATAGTGTTTAATATACTACCTCCAAATGCTAATTTTACTGACAGTATAAACGAGCATACCGCATATTTTACAAATACCAGCAGCAATGCAGCAACTTATGTTTGGAACTTTGGCGACTCAACTTCATCTAACACAGCTCATCCCGCACATACTTATGCTAATCCTGGAACTTACCTTGTAACTTTAAGTGCTTCAAATGCACAATGTGATAGCGTATCTACCATAACAAAACAAATCATCATTAAACATGGAACTTCTTTAGATGAATTATCGCCATTCTCATTTTCATTATTCCCTAATCCAAACAATGGTGTTTTTGACATTGCTTTTTCTGGTAATTTTGATAAGGAAATGAGCTTAAATGTTTATTCAAGTGTAGGGCAATTGATGTATCAGAATACATTACGCATTGATAAAAATGAAGAAAAGATTCATCTTAACTTTTCGGATTTTCCTGCTGGGGTATACACAGTGATTCTAAATGACAGTAAATCAACTATTACAAAAAAAATAGTGATGTATTAGTATAGAATGAAGGCTTGTAATAAATTTTAGATTAGACAAGTGGTTTCACGTTACTGATACTTATTTTAATTTCTATGATGGAAAAAAGTGAATTTGTAGCATGTTTTATTTCTCCATCATATTTTTGCAAATAATTGCGGATAGATTGATACCCACTACTCTGTGCATTTGCATTTGTTCCTTCGAATTTCTCGCCATTAAATTTTAGCATTAGATTAAAATGTTTTGAGTTCGCTCTTACTTTCAGCACAAATTGATTGGCAAAAGAATGTTTTAAAGCATTGGTCAATAATTCTTTAATGATGCCAAGGGTATCAACTACAAAATCGCCATCAATAGGTGTGTTAATATTAATTTGCGATTGGAATGACAAATTGGGTAAACTGCTATACAAGTCAATGAGCTGGCGCAGTTCGCTCTTTAAGTCTTTTTGATCAATCTCCTTAATTTCTTGAGCGAGAGCACGCATATCTTTATAGGTAGTATCAAGTTGGGAAAGCGCTTTAATAGCATAATTTTTTTCACGCTGTGTTAAACGACTACTATGTGCCAATTCTTCTAAATACATTTTGGATGATACTAAAGTAGAGGCTACATTGTTATGCAATTTATGGGCTAATTCGTGGCGGAGTTGCTGTTCCGTTTTGTTGGCAAGGTTTCGCTTCTCTTCCTCATGTTGTTGAAGCAATTGATTTAGCTTTAATATGTTTGCTTGATTTTCAGTAGTTAACGATAAGATTTTCTTTTCTTTTTCTTGCGCTTGATATTTAAGTTCAAAACCTTTTAACTTTACTTTTGCATCATTATCTCTTAGCTTGGCTTCAACTTCAACAAATTTTCGAAAACATTTAATTGCAGATTTAAAATCATTTAACTTTGAGTAAGACTTTTCAAAATACAAATATATATTACGCTCTATATAAAGGTGTCCATTCCTTTTCAAATGACTTAAGGATATCTTTAAGTTTTTAATGCTATCAACATACTTCTCTTCTCCAAAATTTGTTTGAGCAATATTTAAATAAGCGTTACTCAAAATAATCTTATTGTCGAACTGTATCCCAACTGTTATTGCTTTTTCAGAATATTGATAGCTTTTAGGATAGTTATCTAAGACTGCATATATATTTGCTAGATTAGTATAGATATACCCTAGGTGTACTTTGGAATTTAGCTTTTCAGCAAGCTTCATCGCTTTCATATAATAAAGCTTAGATTCTTGGTGTAGTTTCATGTTGTTATATATGCCGCCTATATTTGAATATGCATTTACAACCAAGGTGTTTTGGATTTTATTTTTGGTTGCAATTGCTAAAATAAATTTTTGATACTTTAATGCATTATTATAATCTTTTAAATCCTTATACGCTATACCTAAACGCGAATAGCAATTCATTAAAGCAATATAGTTTCGACTTAAAGAATTGCTCCTTATTATTTCTAGGCTTTTCTTTATCACTTTGAGGTAAAAACAATTTTTTAGCCAAACATGTGTTAATGCACTTTCAAAAAATGCAACATCAGAATCTGATAAGTACTTTTTGCTGATATCAATTGATGAACAATAATATTCCTCTGCCTTGTCTAAATTTCCTCTGTGCGCCTCAAAACCGCCTAAAAAGGATCGCAATCTAGCTTCTTGGTAGTGTAGTTGTCTTTTTTTAGCATTTTGAATTTCATTTTTTATAATCCTTTTAAACCTGATATAAGGGTAACTATATTTAACAAAAGTGTCTCCTTGAAGAATAATTCTTGCTTTATATTTTTCGGACTTAAATCCATTATACCTTTTTTCGAATTTTTCAAATGTATCTTCCATACTCCCCAATTTTCGATTTTAACCAAAATTGTAACGGCCTTATTCCATCTAATTTTCTTGTAATGTTTTTACGGTGTGTCTTCACGGTTTCAATGCTTAGAAATAAGGTTTCCGCAATTACTAGATTTGTTTTACCCTCACTTACTAAATCCAGTATCTCAAGTTCGCGTTTTGTTAGCTTTCCCTTGGTAATACTTGCACTTTTTGCCAATTGCAAAACTGATTCACTATAATAATGCTCTCCATTTAACACAGAATGGATACCTTTTTCTATATTCAAAATAGAATCATTCTTTAAAATATACCCTTCTACATCAAGTGCTAGTGCATCTTGTATCACTTTTGCGGTTTCACTCATCGTAAAAAAAACAATTTTAGTATTTGAGTAATGCTGTTTTATATCTTTTGCAATTTGGATGCCATTAAAGGCTTTAAGCTCTATATCAATTATTGCTAATTCAAATTCTGTTTTCTTATAGAGTGCATAAAACTGCTCACCTGTATTAAGTACCATGTAATTCCCACTATACTTCTTTTCAAGAATCAAACTCGAAATACTATCTGTTATAACTTTATGGTCGTCAATCAATACTATCATCCAAAAACGAAGTTTTTACTAAGTTAAATAAAAAATCTAATCATTATATTGGTTAAACTTTCCCAATCTCATACAAGTATTAATGAAGCTGTGCCTGTGTACTATTCCTTCTTCTGTCAATGCTTTCACCATCCCAACCCAATCAAACACTTGGAGATTGGTAAAAACAACAACCTCAAATAGATTTCAATTAAAAGATTCTTCTCCGCCTTTGGCGTATCAGAATGACAATCCGCTTTGGGTAAGCGTTTTCTTTTGCCCTAGCTGTCATGTTGAACGTAGTGAAACATCTCTTTCCGAATGACATGTTTCACCTATTATTTCATACATTTCAAAACAACCTCAAATAAAACTCAAATCCTACTTCGGAAAATCATCGGGACTTACCTCATTCATCATTTCATATACCGTTTCAAAAATCTCTTCTGCATTGGGTTTACTGAAATAATCGCCATCGCTACCATAAGCCGCACGGTGTGCTTTGGCAGTAATGGTGCGCGGAGGTGCATCTAAATAAGGGAAGATATTTTGGCGCTCAAAAACCTGCTGAAACAAATAAGCCGAAGCTCCACCTGGCACATCTTCATCTATGAAAATAACCCGATTGGTTTTCTTAATAGAATCTACAATTGTGCCGTTTACATCGAAAGGCAAGAGCGTTTGTACATCTATCAACTCCACCGAAATACCCACCGCAGTCAACATCTCCATGGCCTCCTCCGCTATGCGAATGGTAGAGCCGTACGTAACTATAGTAATGTCTTCACCCGCTTTCAAAATTTCTGGCACTCCCAGTGGCACCGTAAATTCGCCCAAATTATCCGGCAGCGTTTCTTTTAAACGGTAGCCATTTAAGCATTCAATCACCAGAGCGGGTTCATCGCTTTGCAAGAGCGTGTTGTACATGCCCGCAGCCTGCACCATATTGCGGGGTACGCACACATGTATTCCCCGCAGCGAATTTACAATCATACCCATAGGCGAACCGGTATGCCATATTCCTTCCAATCTATGTCCGCGAGTGCGCACAATCAGCGGGGCTTTTTGAATGCCCTTGGTGCGGTATTGTAGGCACGCTAAATCATCACTTAAAGGTTGCAGACCGTAGAGCAAATAATCTAAATATTGAA
>JBGAVP010000047.1:0-13331 GCA_044228065.1 Chitinophagales bacterium
AATTGAAATGCTTGGAGACAAGGAGAACACAATGAACCCTAACTTTAAAGAACTTAAATTTATTGCAAGCCCGTTTTCAGGACAACTTGAAATCGACCATAAAAATGACTTTGGATCATAAGATGAATAGAAAAACTTACATAATTATTTTCAACAAAGGCGGACTGCTTGACAATTTTGATTTTACTAAGTTTCATGATAGATTGACGACTGCTACAGGTCTTATAAGCTGGTGGCACTATATTGACAATGCTTATATCATAGTAACAGAGTATAATATTACAGCAACAAAAGTTTCCGACTTCGTTGGACGACATTTGCCTCAAAAACAATTTCTTGTTAGTGAACTCAATTTAAATAACCATAACGGCTGGTTACCCCAAGAAGCGTGGGATTGGATTGATAAATACAAAAGCTAATCAGTTGTTCGACCCTATCTTGCTCAAACATTAGAATAGTGGTGCTTGTGTGTTTTGTTTTACGTTTTATAGCTATTTACTTCTTTTTTTTTCCACCCTTCCCTTTTCTATTTTCCTTACATTTGAGCATGCAGTTATTTAAACTAGACCCCGATAGTAAAATTGTAGTGCCCTTTTTCCCTTTTGGGATTAAGGCAGGCTTTCCTTCGCCCGCCACCGATTATCTGGAGGAAACCATTGATTTAAAAAAGGAGTTGATTCGCAATCCTTCCGCTACTTTTTTAGGAAAGGCAGTAGGCGACAGTATGATAGAGGATGGTATAGAAGAAGGCGATGTGTTGATTATAGATAAATCCTTGCCTTTCGAGAATGGGAAACGCATACTCGCCTATTACGATGGGGGTTTTACGGTAAAGCGTTTGCTGATAGAAAACGGGAAAATGTTTTTGGTTCCCGGTAATAAACGCTACAAGCCCATAGAGGTAACGGGCGAGGTGGTGCCCTGGGGAGTGGTTACCTATATTATTAAAAAGTGTTGATGAATTGAGTTTAGCTGTATGTACGCCTTAGTAGATTGCAATAGTTTTTATGCTTCCTGTGAGCAGGTGTTTCGCCCCGATTTGGCGGGCAAGCCCGTGGTGGTGCTATCGAACAACGATGGTTGTATAGTAGCTGCCAACCGCGAAGCCAAAGCACTGGCAGATTTACCGATGTGGCGTCCTGCTTTTGAAGTGCAGGAAGTATTAGAGCGGCACAAGGTGCATGTCTTTTCCTCGAACTATGCCCTGTATGGCGATATGTCGAAACGGGTGATGGATACCTTGTACCAGTTCAGTCCTAATTTAGAGATATACAGCATAGATGAAGCTTTTTTGAATTTAGATTTCTATGCCGTGGATTTACAAAGTCTGGGCAATACCATACGGCTTACGGTACATAAAAACACGGGCATACCCGTGGGGGTGGGCATAGCACAAACCAAAGCCTTAGCCAAGGTAGCAAACAAGATAGCTAAGAAGTTTACCGATAAACTCAACAATGTATATGTGATAGATACCGAAGAAAAGCGCATCAAAGCCCTGAAGTGGATGAAGGTGGAAGATGTGTGGGGCATAGGGCGGGCACATGCGGTGCGGTTGCAGAAGATAGGCGTGCGCACCGCTTACGATTTCACGCAGTTAGATAATGCCTGGGTGCGAAAGCACATGAGTGTGGTGGGCTTGCGCTTGAAACAAGAACTAGAGGGCATTAATGCGCTCTCTTTAGAAGAAATTCAACCGAAGAAAAAAGCCATCGGTACGGCAAAGAGTTTCGGGAAGTTGTTGCAGAGTTATACTTTGGTGGAAGAAGCCATGTGCTATTATGTATCGGAATGTGCCGAGAAACTGCGCAAGCAGGGTTCTGCTGCCAATGTGTTGCTATTGTTTATTCATACGAATCAGTTTCGGGAAAACGACCCTCAGTATTACAAGAACACCGTCATTCAATTGCCTTTAGCCACCAACGATACAGCGGTATTGATACAATATGCGTGCATGGGTTTGAAGCGTATTTTCAAAGAGGGGTATAATTACAAAAAGGTGGGCGTTTTATTGTCGGGTTTAGTACCACAGCAGGAAGTACAGGGGAATTTGTTTATAGCACCCAGCGAAAAGAGCGAGCAGGTGCATAAGATAATGGATAGATTGAACGGCAAGTACGGCAAGGCTACCTTACAACATGCGGCTTGTGGTTTTAATAGGAAAGACTGGAAGATAAAACAACAGCAATTGAGTCCTTATTACACCACTCGTTTTTCAGATATATTAAAGATAGGCTAGTATGTGTTATCATTATAAACTAACAGCAGAAGCCAAGAAAGTAGAGAACACTTTCAAAGCAAAATTCAATAAGAATTGGAACGATGCCAAGGTGTATGCGAATGGTTTCTCGCATCCACAGATGCCCGTAATAACCAATCAACATCCCGATGTAATCACAGCTTTAAAATGGGGTTTAATTCCGCATTGGGTAAAGGACACGAAACAAGCCAATGAAATGGCAATTATGTGTTTGAATGCGAAAATAGAAACCCTGGAAGAGAAGCCTTCGTTTCGGGAATCGGCAAAGCACAAGCGTTGTGTGATTCCTGCTACTTCGTTTTACGAATGGAAGTGGTTAGATACCAAAGGGAAATCGAAACAGAAGTATGAGATTTCGATGGAAGGCGATGAGTTGTTTGCCTTTGGTGGTCTTTGGTCTGATTGGACAAATAAAGAAACGGGCGAAGTGGAGCAAACCTTTAGTATTGTCACCACCAGTGCCAATGCCTTGATGGAAGAGATTCACAACATGAAAAAGCGGATGCCTTTAATTTTAAAACCTACCGAAGTAGAACAGTGGTTGCAGGGTGCTACCGATTACGACCATTACTCGGCTATAGCGCATCATCAGGAACTTACAGCAGTGATGGTGGAAGGGGAAAGTTTGTTGTTTTGATTTGAGCTTATTGAATCTTTGTGATCCAGCTGCTCGACCTATTCCGCGAAGAGCGGTTGTTTAGCTTAGTTTATGAGTAAACCTCCCCTCACAACTAAAATATCTTTTCTTTGTTCCAGCTGTTCGACCTATTCCAGCTGTTTGACATGTTCCGAAGGGCATGTCGAACTAAAGATAAAAAGCCATTTGTAATGGCTAGTATTAGAAATAAAATGCTTCATGAATTAAAAATTCATTGTTATCTAATCTTCGCGATGCCCTTCGGAACATCACGAAGAGCGAACAAAAGATGTTTAGGTTAGTTTATGGGTAAACCTCCCCTCACAACTAAAATATCTTTTCTTTGTTTCCTATATTATGCTTGGCTATCGTTTTTCAAAATACAGTCCTAACGAGCAATCGAATTTTGATCGGCTGTTTGATATATTCAAACAGTTACTCACCTATACTTCGGGCGATGTAGCGGAGGCCTTAAGTTGGCTTACCGAGCTCGATAAGGAATACAAACTGACCGACCGTAATTATGGCATAGGTGATTTTATTAATGACCTTCGCCAGCGAGGTTATATTAAGGATGAGCAGGAAGGGGAAGGAAATTTCTCCATCACCCCCAAGACCGAACAAAGCATTCGGCAGAGTGCATTAGAAAAGATATTTGGCAAGCTGAAACGCGGTAAAGCGGGAAATCACAAAACGAACCACACCGGTCAGGGCGATGAAATGAGTAGCGATATGCGCGGCTACCAGTTTGGCGATTCCTTAGAGCAAATAGCCATGCTGGAGAGTTTCCGCAACGCACAAATCAATCACGGTATTGGTGAGTTTATGATGAGCGAAGATGATTTACTGGTGCGCGATAAGGAACACAAAACACAAACCAGTACTGTGTTGATGATTGACATTTCGCATAGCATGATTTTGTATGGCGAAGACAGAATTACGCCTGCAAAAAATGTAGCTATGGCACTGGCCGAGTTGATTAAACGGAAGTATCCCAAAGACACGCTCGACATCCTTGTGTTTGGCGATGATGCCTGGCAGATTGAAGTAAAAGATTTACCATACCTCCAGGTGGGACCTTATCACACCAACACGGTGGCTGGGTTAGAGTTAGCCATGGATATTTTACGCAGAAAGAAGAATGCTAATAAGCAGATTTTTATGATTACCGATGGCAAGCCGAGCTGCATTCGCGAAAATGGACAGTATTATAAAAACAGTTTTGGCTTAGACAGAAAGATTGTGAACAAATGCCTGCGGCTGGCAGGTGCAGCACGAAGGTTAAAAATTCCTATTACCACATTTATGATTGCCACAGACCCTTATCTGCAAAGTTTTGTAGAGGAGTTTACCGAAGCAAACAGCGGCAAAGCATTTTATACATCGCTCAAAGGATTGGGTGAATATTTATTTGAAGATTTTGAACGCAATAAAAAAAGAAGAGTAAGATGACCAAAAGCAACACATTCGGTGAACTGAAAAAAAGCGGTTACCAAAGCAAGAAGATTAAAGATGAGTTGAGAGATAATCTCGTGCTTAAACTGAAGAATAAAGAAAAAATATTCGCTGGCATAGTCGGTTATGAAGACACGGTGATACCAGATATAGAACGCGCTATTCTCTCGCGACATAATATGAATCTATTGGGCTTGCGTGGGCAAGCTAAGACAAGGATAGCGCGCCAGATGACGGAACTGCTCGATGAATACATTCCCATAGTGAAGGGAAGCGAGTTGAACGATGATCCATTTGATCCGTTATCGCGTTATGCCAAAGATTTGATAGCCGAGAAAGGTGACGATACGCCTATTGAATGGATACACCGCAGTGAGCGCTATGCCGAGAAATTGGCTACTCCAGATGTAAGCGTTGCAGATTTAATTGGCGATGTAGATCCTATCAAAGCTGCGAATTTGAAATTGAGTTATGCCGATGAGCGGGTGATTCACTTCGGTATGATACCGCGCAGCAACCGATGTATTTTTGTGATTAATGAATTACCCGATTTGCAGGCGCGCCTGCAAGTGTCCCTGTTTAATATTTTGCAGGAAGGCGATATTCAGATTCGCGGATTTAAGTTGCGCATACCACTGGATATTGAATTTATATTTACGGCCAACCCCGAAGACTACACCAACCGGGGCAGCATTGTTACGCCTCTCAAAGACAGGATAGGTTCACAGATACTGACGCACTATCCAAAGACAGTGAGCATGGGCAAAGAAATTACAGAGCAAGAGGCGAAGATAAATCCCGCACAAAAACAGCAGGTGGAAGTAGGTGATTTGCTAAAAACATTGATAGAAATGATTGCCGTAGAAGCTCGGCAGAGTGAATTTGTAGATGCTAAAAGCGGAGTGAGTGCGCGTTTGACAATTTCTGCCTACGAAAATTTGGTAAGTACAGCGGAAAGAAGAATGTTGCTGAATGGGGAAGAAAATACCTTTGCAAGAATGGGCGATTTAGCGGGTGTGGTGTCTGCCATCAATGGTAAAATTGAATTGGTTTACGAAGGAGAGCAGGAAGGCGCAGCCATGGTATCGCAAAGTTTGATTGGTAAGGCTATTCGTAATCATTTTACAACTCTGTTTCCCGATCCCGGTAAATTGAAGAAGAAAAAACAGGCGTCCCCTTATCAAAAAATACTCGACTGGTTTTCTGAAAACAATGAAGTAGATATCCTTTTAGGCGATACAGATAAAGCCTACAAGCAAACACTGGATGCCATACCGGCTTTGGAAGAATTGGTGAAAATGTTGAGCGACACAAACAAACCATTAGGTAATGATAAATACCTGCTAAAAGAATTTATTCTGCATGCACTAGCCGAACATTCACAAATAGGTAAAGCCTATCTGGAGCGGGGTGTTCAATTCAAAGACCTTTTTGGTTCGGTATTCTCCACAAAAGATTTAGACGAAGGGGAGGAGGAGTCAAATTAGCAGAATAGACTTCCGGCTGTTCGGTAAGTTCTTCACAGTAGCTTGGCTTTGTATTTTGCCGAGTCACTTTTATATGTTACTCTGGCTTTGCCACAAATAAAAGGGTGTTGAAGTAAGCTCTATTACTTCAACAGGGCAAAAATCAGAAAAGTGTAAGGGAACGCTGCGACTAGGTAACCTCTGCGGTGAAATAGAATACTTAGATAATCTTTATTTATCTTAGTGTTATGAAAGAGGATAACAAAAATAAAGTAGAAGAACCCGCAGTAGCCTATCAGCCTACCTCTAAAAAGACCATTACTTTTTTCAATAATTTTGAAGAAATGGAAGAACATGGTTTGAAAATAATGGCATTACAAAGCTATGAACAACGCCTTACGAATTTAGAACTATTACGAAAACAAATATTTCATCAACTTTTATTACCGAATAAACAGTATCCTAGTATAAAACGAGTTATTACCAAAACAATTTTGCCCTATGCAGTTTGCCAATAATTTCAACGAAATACTCTTGGCATTTTCAAATGCTGGTGTTGACTTTATGGTGGTAGGTGGATATGCAGTTAATTTTCACGGCTATGTAAGAACTACAAGTGATTTAGACATTTGGATAAACCCTGTGGAGTCCAATAAAATAAAAATCACAAAAGCATTGATAGTATTAGGTTTTTTAGTAGAAGGTGACATCGAAGTTACAGCACTAGATTTTTCTATTCCTTGCTGTTTCAGTCTAGGGGAGGAAAATAATAAGGTTGATATTTTCACACATTTAGTAGGGGTGAATTATGAACAAGCTGCTCTAGAAAAAATACCTTTTCATACGGAGGGCGAAGTGGTTATTTACTTTATTTCTTACCGGCATTTAATTACCAATAAACTCTTAGCCGATAGAATGAAAGATAAAGCAGATGTAGAAGAGCTACAGAAAATAAGCAAATTCAAAAAGCTGTGAAGGATAATGAAGCCCAGATTTGATAACTTTCTAAAAATTATCAAATCTCTTTTCTTATAAATAAAAACGCCCCGATGAATCGAGGCGTTTTTTACAGCTTGTTTAAAGGGTAATTATTTCTTTTCTCCGTTTCTTAAAACTAAATCAACCATAATAGGAGAGGCGATAAAGATAGAAGAATACGTACCTACTGCAATACCCACCATCAATGCAAAAGAGAACTGACGGATAGCATCACCACCGAAGATGAACAATACGATACAAACCAACTCTGTAGCCAAAGAGGTCATAATAGTACGGCTCAAGGTAGTATTGATAGAATCGTTTACATTTTGAATTAAAGGCTTAGTAGGGTAGAGTTTTTTGAACGCACGAATACGGTCAAATACAATCACGGTATAGGTCACCGAGTATCCAATCAAGGTCAAGATAGCAGCTACCACATTTTGATCCACCTCTAAAGAGAAAGGCATAATGTGACGTAACAAAGCAAACAATCCTAAAACTAAAACCGGATCGTGAATAGTAGCAGCAATGGTTCCTACTGCATATTCCCATTTACGGAAACGAATGTAGATGTATAAGAAGATAAGTACAACACCTATCAATCCGCTATACAAAGCACTTCTACGAATATCATCTGCAATAGAAGCTTCTATACGTGTGATACTCTTAATGTCTTTGGTACGGAAACGCTCAAAAGAAGATTTATCAGTAAAGAAACTTCCAATACCATCATATAATTTGCTTTCAATAATACTATCTACTTGAGGATTGTTTTCATTAATCATGTAGGCAGTAGTTACTTGTATTTGGCTATTGCTACCGTATGTTTTTACCAATGGTTTGCTTCCCAATGGTTTTTCCAAAGCTGCAGCAATTTCAGCTGTTTTTACATCATTATCAAACTTGATTACATAACTTCTTCCTCCTTTAAAGTCTACCCCTAAATCGAATCCTATAAATACCATAGAAGCAAAGGCTACCACAAATGCAACCGTAGAAGCTACATAAGCAATCTTTCTTTTTTCCATGAAATGGAAATTGATTCCTTTCAATAAATTCATGGTAAAGCTGTTACCAAATTTCACATCAATATTACGTTTGAATAACCAATCGAATATTACTTGTGAGAAACCTACAGCAGTAAACAAAGAGGTACAGATACCTATTACCAAGGTAATAGCGAATCCTTTTACTGGACCGTAACCGAAGAAAGTCAATACTAAGGCTACGATTAAGGTAGTAATGTTACCATCAAAAATAGCGGAGTAAGAGTGCTTGTAACCATCAGCTACAGCAGTTTTCACAGCTTTCCCTTTGGCTAATTCCTCACGAATACGTTCGTTAATGATTACGTTGGCATCTATGGCAATCGCGAGTGTAAGCACAATACCAGCCATACCTGGCAAGGTAAGCGATGCTCCAAAGTTAGCAAGTACACCAATAATGAAGAACAAGTTGATGATAACCGCAATATTGGCTACTATACCAGAAGTAGAGTAGTAAGCCACCATAAATAAACAAACAATTACAAAACCGATAAACATAGAAAGTAAACCAGCGCGAATTGATTCTTTTCCTAAAGATGGTCCTATCACTTGCTCTTCAATAATTCTTGTTTTGGCTTCTAGTTTACCCGATTTTAAGATGTTAGCTAAATCCACAGCTTCTTCCAAATCATTGATACCAGTGATTTGTGAGCGACCACCAGAGATTTTAGCTTGTACACGAGGTGCAGAGAATACTTTATTATCTAGTACAATAGCAATGCATTTTTTAACTGGTTTGCCTTTTACGCTACCGTTTACAGCTTGCTCTGTCATTCTTTCCCATTTAGCCGCTCCCATAGAGTTCATAGAAATATCTACTTCTGGAGTTCCTGTTTGGTCAAAGCTTTTGTAAGCATCGGTAATTACATCACCTGTAAGTGGTGCTTCAGCTATAGCTGGGTTAATTTTGATAGCATATAAACTAAAAATGTTCGCTTGCTTGTCTAGAGGTTTTGCACCCCATAAGAATTTCAAGTCGCGTGGGAAATTACTTTTAGCAATATCAGTAGCTAAATAACTGTTTAATTTTGCAGTATCTTTTCCTACTGCTATACCTACAGATGGTCCTTCGTAGTAACCATTCTTTTCGTCATATTGTAAACGTAAATATTTACGAATAGGGAAGAGGTTAGAAGAGTCTTTCTTTGCAGTCTTAGGAGCAGTTAATGTTGCTGTTTTTCCTGTATCTACTTTACCGCTATCGGTAGCAGCAGAGTTCGTCAAAGCTGCAAGCGCATTGTCTTTTACTGTAGAATCTACAGTAGAAGTCAAAGAAGAATCTACTTTACCTCCATTTTGTTCGTTGAACATTTTCTCGCCCAAGTCTTTGTCGGCTTTTGCTAAAAGTTCAATTACTTCTTCGTTTTCGTAGGTATCCCAGAATTCTAACTGAGCAGTTTGTTGTAAGATTCTTCTTACACGAGTAGGGTCATCTACACCTGGTAACTCTAATATAATACGACCTGTATTCGATTGTAAAGTAATGTTAGGAGAACCTACCCCAAACTGATCGATACGAGTTTTCAATACATTGAAGGTTTCTTGAACAGCAGATTCCATATCGGTGTTCAATACTTTCAATACTTGATCATTCGTAGAAGAGTAGTTGATTTTATTTTGATACGCTTCTAATGGAGCAAAAATAGCAGCCAACTTCCCGTTCGGTGCAATCTTAGCATATTCACTTGCAAACAAAGCCATGAAATCGCCTTGTTGTCCAGCTTGTGCTTTTTTAGCGGCATCTATGGCTTGGTTGAAAGCGGCATCTTTATTTTCATAAGAGATTTTGCGTAAAACCTCATCTTCTGATATTTCAAGTACCATACTCATACCACCTTTCAAATCGAGTCCTAGACTCAATTGTTTATCGCGGCAATCTTTGTAAGTGTATTTAATGAAACCCAAGTTTAGAGCTGTTTCGCTTTGAACAGAATCCAAGAAATAGCGTCTTTGTGTCTTAAATAAAGAACTCACTGAATCTTCATAAGCTATTTTGGTAGCTCCAGTTAAAGTGCTCGGTGGGTCTAAGGTCAATCCTTTTTGAGCAAACTGATCTGCTTTACTTTCTACCATTTTGGTAGCAACTGTAAACGATAGCTGATAAGCACAAACCAGTGCAAAAACTACTGTAAAAAACTTAATTATTCCTTTTAACTGCATTGTATTTAGTTTGATTTAACGTAAAAAATGGTGGGCAAATATAGAATTAATTGCTGAAAATAAAAGAGAGGCAATTATAAGCGGGAATGATGAATTATGAATGCCGAATTACTTGCCCGAAGTTATGGTCATGCGGATAACATTAGCATATAAAAATATTTTGATTTTTTTGAATCTATTAGGAAAACGGCTTTGTGTTCTTGGTGAACTTGGTGTTAAAAAAATCGGTGTCTCTGCACCTCTGCGGTGAAAACAAGACTTACCTTTCGAACCTCTCTACCCTTTTAATGGTTTTAAGAACATCTACAAATCTGCGTTTGGTTTCAAAATCGTAAGTGAGTTTGGTTACTGGTTTTCCGTTCTTTAAATATTTAGAATTATTCTTTTTGTCTATTTGCATTTCATAGGTATCGATGCTAATGCGGGTAGTAGTTACTTTTACGGCTTCATTGTTGATGATTTGCTGACTTTGTTTTTCCTCAAAATTTTGGAATCTATCTTCCTCTGCTAAGGCTTGCTGTACTATATCTATTCTTAAATCTTCCTCCAAAGTAGTAAGGGAATCTATAGCAGCATCATGCACAGGGTTCAAATTCTGAGTAGCCGCATTTTTCTTTTCGGTAATAGAAGCAATGGTTTTTGCATCTTCTTTCTTTTGTTGATAGCGTAGCAGTTCTATGTATTCCTGATAGTTCAGCGCATACAATTTGTTGTGGTACTGAAACAAATTATTGGCATTTACAGCTCGTAGTTTGTAATTAATGGCATTGGCTTTAGCACGTAATTGCTGTTTGTAGATAAGCTCTTTTTCCTCTTGTAGCTTCGCATTGTTTGCTTGCTTTTGAAGATTTACAGCTTGTAAGTCATAGAGCTTTGATTGCAAAAGTGTTTGCTCTTGAAGTAGCATGTAGTAATTGACTTTTTCGTTGAGCCGCTCGGCTAAGGTATGTTGTGCTTCTACTATATTATTGAGTTGTGCGCTTTCGTCTTTTGTCTTTTTGGAGGCAGTTATGTATTGTTTTTCTACTAATTCCAATTTTCTGGCTTTCTGTTCAGATTGCTCTATACGGGTTTGTAAAAGTCCCATTTGATATTTGGTATTTTGCTCTATTTCTTTAGCAAGTGCGTAGTTTTCTGTAGCAGTAGAAGCAGACTTTAACTGCATATTGGAAACCAATAAATACTGATTGGTTTTGGCTCGCGTTAGTAGAACAGTGAGCGAATCGGCATGACTTTTCGGTTTAATTTTGGCCAGGTCAAATTTACTGGAAAGCAAAGCAATGCCTCCATTTTCGGGTGCTATGCGGCTTTCTATGGTTTCAAAAAAAAGTCCGTTTGGTGAGTTGGCATCGGTACTTAAATCTACATTTAGTGAATAAGAAGCGGTAGCGCGAATATTAAATGCTTTTAGCACAAAGCCCGATTTGTAAACCAAAAGCAAGTATTCTTTTCCCGTTAATAAATTGATTTGATAACTGCCATCGGTATTGGTAGCAATGGTTTTGAAAGGGGCGTTGTATTCATATATATCTACGATAGCATCCTTTTGAGGAACACCTGATGCCGTTACTTTCCCCTTCAATTCTACAGTTTGAGCGGGTAGGTAAAGAATAATACAACTAAAAAAAAGAAGGCAAATCGAAAATCTATTAAAGTTCACTTTGTTATTTTATTAAATTTGCCCATCATATAAAATTCCTTTCCATGCTCTTAAATGCACTCACTGCTATTTCCCCTATTGATGGACGCTACCGCAGCAAAGTTGAAGAATTGTCGGCATATTTTTCTGAATTTGGTTTAATCCGCTATCGTGTTCTAGTAGAAGTGGAGTATTTTATAGCCTTGTGCAAACTTCCTTTGCCACAATTAAAAGCTTTGGAACAATATCCCTTTGTCGATTTGCAAGCTATCTATTTAAACTTTTCGGAAGCAGATGCCCAGCAAATAAAAGAGACCGAGAAAGTGACCAACCACGATGTAAAAGCAGTAGAATATTTTTTGAAAGATAAATTTGAAGCTCTGGGTCTGGCAGCTTACAGTGAGTTCATCCACTTTGGATTAACTTCTCAAGACATTAATAATACGGCTATTCCGCTTTCCTTGAAAGAAGCTATTGACGAAGTTTATGCCCCTGCGTTGGATGCAGTAATTAATAAATTAGCTGCAATGGCTACCGACTGGGCTGCCGTTCCTATGTTAGCTAGAACCCACGGTCAGCCAGCATCTCCTACCAGACTGGGGAAGGAATTAATGGTGTTTGTGGAACGACTCACCATTCAGAAAAAAGCATTGTTAGGAATCCCATATGCGGCTAAATTTGGTGGAGCTACAGGAAACTTAAATGCGCATGTAGTAGCATACCCTTCCATTGATTGGGTACAATTTGCGAATGGGTTTGTTTTTAATCAATTGCATCTTTCCAGAAGTCAAACTACAACTCAAATAGAGCATTACGATGCATTGGCAGCTAAGTTTGATGCCTTTAAAAGAATCAACACCATCTTCATTGATTTATCGAGAGACATTTGGACGTATGTGAGTATGGAATATTTCAAACAAAAAGTAAAAGCGGGAGAAATAGGTTCTTCTGCGATGCCGCACAAAGTAAACCCGATTGATTTTGAAAATGCGGAAGGAAATTTAGGAATAGCCAATGCCCTTTTTGAACATCTTTCAGCTAAACTTCCTATCTCCCGTTTACAAAGAGATTTAACGGACTCTACAGTGCTTCGTACCATTGGTGTACCCATAGCGCATACCTTAATATCATTGAGTTCTATAGAGAAAGGGTTAGGTAAATTAGTGCTAAACGATGCTAAGTTAAATGACGATTTAGAAAATAATTGGGCAGTAGTAGCGGAGGCTATTCAAACAATACTAAGGAGAGAAGGTTATCCGAAACCATATGAAAAATTAAAAGAGCTGACCCGTGGAACTGTTATCAATAAAGAGACGATACAAAGTTTCGTAGCCACGCTAGATGTTACAGATGCTATTAAACACGAACTGCTGAATATTAGTCCGCAGAATTATACTGGGGTGTAAAAGGCAAAAGCTGGAGCAAGTACAAAATTTCAATTCTAGATAGTTCAATATTTACATTCCAAAAAAGATATGCTGCTCTTAGATGCCATAATTCTTACCTTAATGAATCTCTTTGATAAAATAGATTGGGGACTTGCAAAGTATACTAATTTTTATGTTGCGTTGAAAGGTGGAGTTAAAGAGACTACAGTGAATATTTTTTCATTAATTTCAAGTTTGTTAATCTCTGTTCTATTCTTTCACATTAATAGCTACATATACTTGTTGGTGGGAGTAGTTTT
>JBGAVP010000048.1:0-12796 GCA_044228065.1 Chitinophagales bacterium
TTCCTATTTGGAAAAGGGGGGCAGTGGCAAGATTTATTACAATACATTTTTCAATTTGCCATTACCATTTTGTTCTTTATATGCATTCCTTTTATAATCACTAAGAATTATTTAAAATCAGCTTTTACAAAGCTAGGCTTACAACTCACTTATAATAAGCAAGCTTTTTTTATTTGTGCATTAGCCTATCCCATCGTCATTGCATCCACTTACTTTTCATCACAAGATCCACTGATAGCTGCTGAGTATCCATTAAGCAAATTGATAGGAAACAGCTGGTTTATTTTTATAGCCTACCAAATTGCCTATCTGTTTTACTTTCTATCGTATGAGATATTTTATAGAGGCTATCTGCAATTTGGATTAAAAAGTGAGCAAGCCAAAACCAAAGAATTACTTCTCATTATTCTATTTCAAACGCTACTTACCACTTTGTTTCATATAGGTAAACCAACTCCTGAAATCATTTCTGCGGCAGCTTTTGGACCTGTGTTTGGCTATGTTGCTTTCCGATATAATTCTATTTGGTATGGAATGATTATTCATTTTGTGATGAATATATTTATTGATTTATTCTCTCTTCATTGGTTGAATTTATTACCGCTTAAATTGTTCTAAATACATGCAAGTTTTAGTAACCGGCTCTAATGGGTTTATTGGTAGTAACCTCACCAAACAATTAGTAAATGACGGACACCATGTAAAAGCTATGGTTCTTAAAGGTACAGACATTTCTAACTTAGAAAATGTTTCCTGCGACATAATTTATGCCGATATTACAAAACCTGAAATGCTTGAAGGAATACTAAATGGAGTAGAGGTTGTATTTCATTTAGCGGCTATTCCATCATTAGCATGGGGAAATTTTATTTTCAATGTAAATTATTTTGGTACCAAAAATTTACTAGAAGAAGCCATTAGAAGTAAGGTACGCAGATTTGTTTTTATGAGTTCTTTAGTGGTACATGGTTTCAAAGATTTTGAAAATGCAAATGAAGAGACTCCATTACTTAAACCAGGATTTTTCACAAGGCCTTACATTGCGTCTAAAATAAAATGTGAAGAACTCTTGACCTCTTACAAAAACAAAATAGAAACGGTCATCATTCGCCCAGGATTTAATATTTACGGACCTTACGACCGAATGACCAGCAAAGAAATGCTAGACAGATTATCCCAAAAAAAACTAATGGGATATGTAAACAAAGGAGATAGCCGGTTAGGTTTTGTTTACGCTGAGAATTTGGTAAACGGCTTACAATGTGCAGGTGTAAGCGAAAATGCTGCTGGCAATACCTATGTGATAGCTGATTACGAGCCGTCTTTTCTATTGCTAAAAGATTTGCTCATCCGCTTTAGTAAGGAGTTATCAATTCAACCAAAATTGAGCAGTGTTCCCTCTTTTATTTTTATGCCTATTGCATTTCTTATAGATGCGTTTTACTTTACTTTTTTAAGAAACAAAATGCCTCTAATTAGCACCTACATTGTAAACACCTCTTCTCATCATTTATATTTTAGTTCAGAAAAAGCACAAAAAGAAATAGGCTATAAACAACAAGTAAGTTACGCTGAAGGAATTAAAAAAACTGTGCAATGGTACTTGCAGGAAATAAAACAACCCTATAAATTGTAAAATGAAAATTAAAATTACTCTCTTTCTTATTATCATATTTTCACTTACCCTCTTTTGGGGTGATGCCACACACAACGATGTATTGGTATTTCTAGTAAGACCATTTACCATTCCACTTATAGCGCTTTACTTCTACTTGAGTGTGGACAATAAATGGACTCCAGAAAATCGTCTTCGTATGCTTGCATTCGTCTTCTCTTGGATAGGTGATCTTTCACTTTTGTTAGTTCCTAAAACCATTACAGATGTTGTCATTTTAGGTATACCAAAAAATAAATATTTCTTCTTTGCTGGACTTGGCTCTTTCTTAATAGCACAACTCTTTTTTATAGCTACTTATAAAAAAGCGGTAACGTCCATTGCCACCAATAAAATCAATAGGTTCTATTATATTCCTTTTTTAATTTATTGGATAGTAATGCTAGGAATTGTACTTCCTCCTATTCAACTAGATGCAGAAAAAAAGCTAGCTACTATACCTGTAATTGTTTATGCAAGCATTTTATTAAGTATGGCTGCTGTGGCTTTTAGCCGTTATGGAAAAACAAACCCCATAAGTTTTTGGATTACATTTTTAGGAGGATGCATTTTTGTAGTTTCCGATTCTCTTATAGCTATTAATTTTCTGGCACTACCAGAGCCCACTTTTTTTGCTTCCATTAGCATATCAGTTACCTACATAGCTGCTGAATTTATGATAGCTGAAGGAATATTAAGGCACAGTAGAAGCTCTATTTAAGGTAGCCTTTTCCTTTTGCTTTAGAGAAAACAAATTACTTCAATTATCTATATAAGAAAGGTGATTTTTACTATCTTGCCAAAGCATTAAAAGTCCTTTTTTTACCTTATAAAATGATTTCAAAATACAACAGCGATGCCATGATGGCTTCTCTTTTTGCTAATGCAACCGAAGGTATTGTATTAGCAAATAGAGCAGGTGTAATTGTATTAGTAAATCCATTTGCCGAAAAAATGTTTGGGTTTACGAAAGAGGAAATGATTGGTCAACCAATTGAAATTTTACTACCCACCGATATACAACAAAAACATGTTCACCATCGCGAATCGTTTCACCAAAACCCTGTAAATCGCTCGATGGGGGCTGGAAGAGATTTATTTGCAAAACGAAAAGACAACAGTGTTTTTCCTGTAGAGATTAGCCTAAGCCATTATACACTAAACGAGGAGCCATTTGTAATTGCCTTCATTATTGATATAAGTATTCGCAAACAAAATGAAGAAATACAACGCATACAACAAGAAGAACTAAAACGAGTAAGCACTGAAATAAAAAAACTAAATGGGGAACTAGAGCAAAAAATAGAAGACCGTACCATGATGCTTCGGGAAACACTTGCCCAGCTTGAAAATTCTAAAAATGAATTAGAAGAAGCATTGGAAAAAGAGAAAGAGTTAAGTGATTTAAAAACACGATTTGTCTCTACTGTATCGCACGAGTTCAGAACACCTTTGGCCACCATGCTTTCATCTGCCTCTCTAATTTCTAAATACACAAAAGAAGAAGAACAAGATAAAAGAGACAGGCATATATCGCGCATTAAAGAAAGTGTAAAACATTTGAATGATATGCTAGAAGACCTGCTATCATTAGGAAAACTGGAAGAAGGATTAATAGGAGCACAAAAATCGATTGTTCACTGCAGTGATTTCATGAATGACTTTATCAGTGATATGAAAGAGATGACAAAAGCCGGACAAGAAATAAAATTCTATCACGAAGGAAACGATGAGGTATATACTGATAAGCGATTATTGAAAAATATTTTAATGAATTTAGTTTCCAATGCCATTAAGTTTTCTCCTGAAAATTCTGAAATAACTATCAGTTGTAAAAACAAAAAAGACGTTGTTCTACTTTCCGTAAAAGATAGCGGCATAGGCATTTCAGCGGAAGATAAGCTGCATTTATTTGAACGATTCTTTAGAGCTAGAAATGCGCAAAACATTCAAGGCACAGGCTTAGGCTTGCATATTGTTTCAAAATACTTAGAGCTATTGGATGGTAAAATTACATTAGACAGTGAGATTGATAAGGGGACTACCTTTACCATAACGCTTCCCAAAAAAGAAAACTGAAAACAAAACAATTACAATAAAATGCTATGAATAAAAAAATTGTATTGATAGAAGATAACAAAGCAGTGCGCGAAAATATTGAGGAGATTTTAGAACTCGCCAACTACAAAGTTTTCTCTGCTGCTAACGGAAAACTAGGTGTAGACTTAGTTTTGAAAGAAACTCCCGATTTAATTATCTGTGATATTATGATGCCTGAATTAGATGGATATGGAGTATTACACATGCTAAGCAGAAACGCAAAAACATCTTCTATCCCATTTATCTTTTTGACTGCCAAAGCAGATAGAACAGATTTCAGAAAAGGAATGGAAATGGGTGCAGATGATTATATCACGAAGCCTTTTGACGATATCGAATTGCTAAATGCAGTAGAAACCAGATTGAAAAAAAATGAATTGTTAAAGACAGAATTCAACAACAATCCAGAAGGAATCAATGACTTTTTGAATAATGCTCGTACACAAGGAAAAGTAAAATTGACAGAAGGAGACAGAGATATACAATCTTTTAAAAAGAAGCAAATGATATACATTCAAGGGCATCGTCCTTTGCATTTATATTTTGTGGTAAAAGGGAAAGTCAAATCTTTTAGAATGAATGAAGATGGTAAAGAGCTCATTACGACTATACATAAAGAGGGTGATTTTATAGGCTATACTGCTTTATTGGAAGAAACAACTTATGCTGATAATGCAGAGGCGATGGAAGATGCCGAGATAATGTTGATTCCCAAAACTGACTTCTATGCTTTGCTAAATACAGATGCAGAAGTAGCAAAAAAATTTATAAAACTTCTCTCTCTAAATCTGGTAGAGCGCGAAGAACAACTTCTAAATCTGGCTTACAACTCACTCCGTAAAAGAGTAGCTAATTGCTTGCTGCTTGTTTACGATAAATTTAAAAAGGAACCAAATGACAAACCGAAACTTGAAATACCAAGAGAGGATTTAGCACAAGTAGTAGGCACTGCTACTGAAAGTCTCATTCGCATTCTTAGCGATTTCAAAAGTGAGAAACTAATCGAAATTAAAGAAGGAAAGATTTTAGTTTTAGATGAAAGTAAGCTCAAAAACTTGCTGAATTAAATGCGTATAGAACAGTTCGAAATTCCAAGTTTAAAAAAAAGGGATACTTATTCTCACAAGGGAGATTATGGTCATGCACTTATAGCAGCGGGTAGTTTTGGAAAAATGGGCGCTGCGGTACTTTCTGTAAAAGCTGCACTGCGCAGTGGTGCAGGATTAGTAACTACTGTAATCCCCAAAGTAGGCTATGAGATTATGCAGATAAGTAACCCTGAAGCCATGGTGATTACAGGTGGAGAAAACCTACTCACTGAACTTCCCAATATTCAAAAATTTGATGCTATTGCTGTTGGGCCAGGAATAGGAACAGAAAAAGAGACGGTAGCATTTCTTACAGCCTTATTGAATACAGATAACCCTCCAATGGTGGTAGATGCAGATGCATTAAATATACTTTCGGCAAACAAAAATTTACAAACTCAAATTCCCATAAACTCTATTCTTACTCCACACATTGGTGAGTTTAAAAGATTGGCAGGTGAATGGAAAACAGATATAGAAAAAATAGAAATGCAAAAAGCATTTTCACTCAAACATCAAGTAATCATCATACTAAAAGGAGCTAATACTTCTATCACTAACACAAATGGTGATGTGTTTTTTAATACAACTGGTAATGCAGGAATGGCGAAAGGTGGTAGTGGAGATGTTCTAACAGGAATTTTAGTTTCTCTGCTCGCTCAAAAATATGAACCTCTGGAAACCGCTAAACTAGGTGTTTACATTCATGGGTTAGCCGGTGATTTTGCTAAAGAAAGCTTAGGAGAAACCTCAATGAATGCTTCAGATATCATAGCGCACTTACCAATGGCATTTAAAAAAGTAGAAGCGCTTAATCGCAAGTCTTAATCCCACTTATCTCTATCAGTTATATCTTCTTCTTCTGCCTTTTGATAAGGAGAAATTGTATCATTCGCAAGTTCGAAGCCTTCTCTGTTTTGCTGTTCTAATGTCCAAGAATCGGTTAATGAAGTTTCAATCCAAAGATTGCCACTCCTGCGAAAAACCTGAGCAGTCAACCCAAAATTTTTCCATAATTCAGTTTCTAATTCACTTACTTTTTCATTCTTATCTAGCACAATTTTGCCATCTTGATGAACCTTACGAATGGCACCAATTTTTCGATCGTGCGAAAACATTTTAGACTTTGGAAGCGCTTTATTTTGCTGATAAGGCGCATCAAAAAATTCCAATTTCAGGAAGGGAAATTCGCGACTAAAGTCACGCTGTACTTCATTGATAGTTTTTGAATCGTTGATTAGAATTTCCATGTTATTATATTTTGACTGGACAATCTGTTTTAAAGTCGGACACATTACATCCATCGCTTATTTTTTTATTTTATAAAAATTATTTATGACAGCAACTATGCTTAGTACAATCTGTCTTACTTAGCTCAGGACTGATATAAGGGATACCCAAATTCATTCCTCTTAGAATCAAAACACATGCCATCATTCCTACAAAAACAGGAACAGCTCTACGCACTTTGTTCCTCCATTCCATACTAATAACATTAGAAGCAATAGATACAAAGAACATGGCAGGCAAAGTTCCCAACCCAAATGCCATCATAAATAAACTGCCTTTCATTACCTCGCCTGTAGCTATAGCACCTGCTACTCCTAAATAAACCAAACCACATGGCAGGAAGCCATTCAATACACCAATAAAAAAGAGCGATGAAAAACTTTTTTGTTTAAAAAGCTGACTCAACAAAGATTTCACTTTTGAAACAAATGGAAATATGATTTTCATCAACCCCATTTCAGAGCTAAATTTAGCGGGCAAAAACAATCCTATTAAAATAATTACCCCGAGTGAAATAGAAAGCACTTGCTGATAACCTCCTAAAACAAAACCCTTCCCTAAGAGTCCAAAGATTAAACCGAATATTCCGTAAGTAAATACTCTTCCTAAATTATACAACAACCCGCCTACAATTCTTTTAAAAGTAGTTTCTCTGCCTAATGGCAAAGCCAATGCAATGGGACCACACATGCCTATGCAATGGAAACTTCCCAAGAAGCCAAGAGATAATGCGGCAATCAAAAACTCCATTTTGCTTATTGAATATTTATAGTTCCTTCATTGTAATAGCTTACCCCAGCTGCATTCCAGTCCATCTTCATTTGATAAACCCCGTGTTGAAATTTTTCAGACTGTAGTTCACATACTCCCAATGAATCGGGTACGCAGGTCAACGAAAAATCTCTTTTAGCTTCTACAGTATTGTAAAATAAAATTTCTGCTTTTACATTTTTTGATAGCAACTCTTCCGGAAACTTTACAGAAATTTTTCTGCCGTTTACATTCCAACTAGGCTGTTCTTTTAACTGACTTGTTCTTTTCTGTTTATCTAATTGCTCTTGAAATTTTAATTCTTTCGCATAATAATCGGGAGTTACTAAATCGTCTTTTACGGTACTCGTTTTATATACTAAAAACAACATTAGCAGGACAAAACCACCGTACAATAAGGCAATACGCCATCCCCAGTTTAATTTTTTCATAATAGTTTATTTAATTATTAGGAGCCATGAAATTAGTCTTCACCTTATCTATTTTCCGATCACCACTATATACACCAATCGCTATTTTGCTATTTCTATGATGAATATCCTTTTTATCTATCATCACAAAAAACACTCCATCACCTACATCCTCCTTTCCTACTTTTAAATCATTACCTACCATTTTTATAGAGCCATGAAAATCGTCACTTTCTAATTTCAATTGAATAGGAATGTCTTTACGAGTTTTATTAATGAGCTTAATGTTATAGATATTGCTGAGTTGATTATTCGGTTGCTCTTGATACAACATTCCTTGGGCACGCATAATGGTAGTTTGAATATCCTTACGCGTAGCAAGCAATGCTGTTAAAACAGAAAGCAAAATTAACAACACAACAATGTAAGCACCTATGCGTGGAGTAAGATGCAACTTCTCTCCTTTCTTAATATTATTTTCAGACGCATATTTTATTAAGCCTGTAGGCTTGTGAACACGAGTCATAATAGCATCACATGCATCTATACAAGCTGTACAGTTAACACATTCTAACTGAGTACCATTTCGAATATCTATGGCCGTAGGACAAACCTTTACACACTCAAAACAATCAATACAATCGCCATGCGTTTCTATATCATTTTTCTTGATTTTACCCCTTGGTTCACCTCGGCTGTAATCATACGCCACTACAATAGAATCAGGATCTAACATAACCCCCTGTAAACGACCATAAGGACATACAATCAAACAAGCTTGCTCTCTAAACCACCAGTAAACAAAAAAGAAAATAGAGGTGAAAATTATGAGTGGGACAAAAGTTCCTATATGCTTTACCACTCCTTCTTTTGCATAAAGAAGCACATTATCCATACCTATGAGGTAAGCTAAAAAATAATTTGCTATGATGAATGACATAGAAAAGAACGCTATGAACTTACCTCCGCGTTTTAGAATTTTTTCAGCATTCCAAGGCATGGCACTTAAGCGCTTTTGCTTCTCAGAGTCACCATCTATCCAGTATTCTATTTTGCGGAAAACCATTTCCATAAAAATAGTTTGAGGACAAACCCAACCACAAAAAATTCTACCAAACACTACCGTAAACAATACCACAAACACAATGAATGTAAGCATACCTAGTGCAAATACAAAGAAATCTTGTGGCCAAAAAATAACTCCAAATAAGATGAACTTTCTTTCTAATAAATTGAAAAGGAAAAGGGGCTCATCGTGAAGTTTTATCCAAGGGAGTGTAAAGAACACTAGTAAATAAACTATACTCACTAGTGTTCTTGCATTGTAAAGAAATCCTATTGGTTTTTTTGCAAAAATCCAATTGCGCTTTCCTTGCGAATTTATAGTAGCAATCGAATCTCTAAATATTTCATTTGGTTCACTCATAACATTATCTATAACAACTATCCTATTTCAACTTTGAGAAGATACTCAAAATTTTACTTTACTTTTTTACTGAATCTACAACCGCAACCGCAGTAGAATCTGTACTTACAGAACCTACTAAATCACCTTGAGGTTCTTTGCCGTTAGGAGGATTGGTACCGCTCAATGTGTGAATGTATCCTACCACATTTTTGATTTGTACTGCACTCAAATCGCTCTGCCAGCTTTTCATCCCTTTTGCAGGCCAACCATATTTTACGGTTTTGAAAACTTCATTTAAAGAGTTTCCGTGTAACCAATAATTATCTGTAAGATTTGGCCCTACACCACCCTCTCCCAAGCCTCCGTGACATGCTACACAATTGGTTTTGTAAATTTCTTTCCCTTCTAAAATACCCGCAGCATCCGCCAATTTTACATTGCTTTCATCCACATTCAATGCATTCAATTTATTAAATGCATCTACTTCTATTTTTGCTTGCTCTACTTCTGCATGGTACTCATCTAAACTAGATGGTCCTCCTCCTAAGAAATAATAGCCTAAATACAAAGCAGCCCATATTATAGAAAGATAGAAGCTATATACCCACCAAGGTGGAAGTTCATTATCAAGTTCGCGAATGCCATCGTAGTTATGGTCTAACATGATGTCGGCTTCTTTTTCTACTGCCACACTCGCATTCAGATTGTCAAATATTTTCGGCAATTGAACACTCAATTTTTTAGCTTCTGGTTTTGCGTCTGAAAGCTCTCCTAATAAAGAGCGGAGTTTTAAGAGCATCCATATCACAACTGCTAATTCGGTGATAAAAACGATGCTACCCAATAACAAACTCATACTTATAGGGAGCTTAAATGCTGATTCAGCCACCTTTACAGCTCCAGCATCTTGTGCAAAAAGTGAGCTACTTAAAAACAGCAACAATAATACTGCTGCTCCTTTTAAGGCTCTTTTTTTAATAACCATTTGGGTAAGTGTAAGCAACAAATTACCTAACAACAATACTGCTCCTAATAAAACTAAACAAGCACCTATCAATAGGTAAACTAGAGTATTATCAGGACTCGTATTTGCTACAACTGGAGCTGCCACAGCCGCTGCCTCTTGTGCACTTGCTACCGCACTCACAAAAATTGCGGTGCCGGTTAGAATATTCTTTTTAGTGTATAATATCATGACGATTCGTTTTTCGATTTTTAAATATTATTGAAGAGGCAACTTTTCAATCTCATTAATATAATTCTTGTCTGCTTTCACCGCTATAAAAATCATAGCTACAAACAATGTGAAGAACATAAACAAGGCTATCTTTGGATAAATGCCTACACTATCTATAGTGGCTGCATAATTTTTGATGAATGAAAACATAATATTGTTTTTAAAGGTTACTTAAATTGATAGCTAATCTTATTGCGTCTTATCTGCTTTATTCTCATTTTTAATATCAGTACCCAAGCGTTGTAAATAAGCAATCAATGCAATAATCTCTTTCTTTTCGCTGCATACAATTCCATCTTTTTTCAAACTTGCCTGAATCTTCAATGCTTGTTTTTCTAAATCCTCATTCGCTATTTTATCATAGTCTTTCGGATATGGAACTCCCAGCGTTTGCATTACACGAATCTTTTTAGCAGTAGTAGATATGTTCAAATCATGGTCTACCATATAAGGATACATAGGCATGATAGAACCTGGGCTCATGGTACGTGGGTCGTCCATGTGGTTAAAGTGCCAGCTATCTGGATACTTGCCACCTTCGCGAGCTAAATCTGGTCCTGTACGTTTAGAACCCCATTGGAATGGATGGTCGTACACAAACTCACCTGCTTTTGAATACTCTCCATATCTTGCTACTTCACTACGGAAAGGACGAATCATTTGAGAGTGGCACACATAACAGCCTTCTCTTATATAAATATCGCGACCTTGTAACTCAAGTGGAGTATATGGTTTAACACTCGCTATGGTAGGTATATTACTTTGTATTAAGAAAGTAGGAACCATTTCTATAGCACCACCTATGATTACTACTACAAAAGCTACCAACAACATTTGAACTGGTTTGCGTTCAATCCAACGGTGCCAGTGTTCTTTGCCATGTGTTTCGTAATTCTTTTCTAATGCAGGAGCTTCTGCTTCTTCATTAGCCAAGAAACTTCCTTGTTGAGCAGTTTTAATTAAGTTATAAATACCTATTAATGACCCTATCAAATACAACCCACCACCAAAGGCACGTGTTACATATAAAGGCATAATAGCAGTAACAGTTTCTAAGAAGTTAGGATATTTTAAAATTCCTTCTGGAGTAAATTGTTTCCACATGAAACTTTGTGTAAACCCAGCCCAGTACATAGGTACAGCATAAAACAAAATTCCTAATGTACCTACCCAAAAATGAATATTGGCTAATTTTTTAGAGTACAATTTTGTACGATACATAGTAGGAATCAACCAGAATAAAATCCCGAAAGTCAAGAACCCATTCCATCCTAAAGCACCTACGTGTACGTGTGCAATGGTCCAGTCTGTATAGTGAGAGATAGCATTTACACTTTTTACTGAAAGCAGTGGACCTTCGAAAGTAGCCATACCATAAGCAGTAACAGCCACTACATAAAATTTCAAAACAACATCATCTCTTACTTTATCCCATGCACCTCTTAGTGTCAAAAGACCATTTATCATACCACCCCAACTTGGCATAATGAGCATAATACTAAATACAGTTCCTAAAGACTGAGCCCAGTCAGGAAGTGCAGTGTATAACAAGTGGTGAGGACCAGCCCAGATATAAAGGAATATCAATGCCCAAAAGTGAATGATAGAAAGACGATACGAATAAACCGGGCGATTAGCAGCCTTTGGTAAGAAGTAATACATCAAACCCAAATAAGGTGTAGTAAGGAAAAATGCTACCGCATTGTGACCATACCACCATTGTACCAGTGCATCTTGTACACCTGCATACAAACTGTAACTCTTAGTTAATGAAACTGGTATTTCTAAAGAGTTTACAATGTGCAACATGGCTACTGTAATCCAAGTGGCAATAAAAAACCAGATAGCTACATATAAGTGTCTTTCTCTTCTGGTTAAAATAGTACCAAACATATTGATACCAAACACTACCCATATAAGGGTAATCATAATATCAATAGGCCATTCTAATTCAGCGTATTCTTTTCCTGTAGAAAATCCAAATACAAGAGTGACCGCAGCAAATACGATAATTAACTGCCAACCCCAAAAATGTATTTTGGAAAGTACATCGCTCCACATGCGTGCTTTACACAAACGCTGAAGAGAGTAATACACTCCCATAAAAATTCCGTTGCCCACAAAAGCAAAAATCACCGCATTGGTGTGCAGTGGGCGCAGCCTACCAAAGGTGGCTTGTTCAATAAAATTGAGCTCGGGGATAAAAAACTGCAATGCTACTATCAAACCTACGAGCATTCCTACAGCTCCCCAAAGAAACGCAGCAAATCCGAAATTACGGACGCTGGTATTGTCATAACTAAATTTTTCTACTTGCATGTTTCATTGTTTTTGTGAGAAGAAGATTTTGGAGAATTGTCAAAAAGAATTCTAACAGATGGAGTATAATCATCATCGTATTGTCCTGCTACTACGCTGTATATAAAGGCTGCTAAAAAGCCCAACGCAAAAACCAAACTAAGACCGATTAATAGAAATAAGACACCCATCTGCTGTCATTTTTTTGACTAGGCAAATGTCTGCAAGTAGCAATATGAAAATTATGAGAAAAAAAAGCAGGTGATATGATTATTATCAGCTATTTAATTTTTTAAAAGACAAAAACCCTTGAAAGCAAATGCAAACAAGGGTTTTTCTATGTAGCGGGGGCCAGACTCGAACTGACGTCCGCCTCTGGCGGATATTCGCCACTTCACTAATGAGCTAGCGATTTTATAAACATCCGACTTACCCCAGATTTAAACCCTGTAAACATGCTACAAAAATAAAAACCCTTGAAAGCAAATGCAAACAAGGGTTTTTCTATGTAGCGGGGGCCAGACTCGAACTGACGACCTT
>JBGAVP010000049.1:0-12504 GCA_044228065.1 Chitinophagales bacterium
TTAAAAAATGCAGTATCCGATATAAATAGATTCATAAAAAGTGAAGGGAAGAAAGTCTTCTTTAAAAATGAAAAATACACGAGAACAGGGATAGCAATGCATAACGCCCTTACTGAATATAAAAATGGTATTAAGCTTATGATGGGAGATATGGAGTTTATTCCTTAAATCAAAGAACTACCGCCAACAGCGGTTTTGCGTTATGCGGGCAGTTTGGTTCATTGGCAAATTTGAGTTACTTTTAAATTGTACTAAATATCCAATTTATTCACCCAAATCCCGCACACCGCAACAGCCGCAAAACGTTAGCGGCAATAGTAGTTCAACACTAACAGACATAAAATAAGACAATAAAATGGCAAATGACTGGACAATAGATTGGACTATATTTTTTGATGAATTTGCATCAGATTTTCATACGACATTTCAAAAGCAATTAGCTCAACAACTTTTTAAAAAAGGTAGCACTGGAACAGGCATCAATCAATTTGAAAAATACGACTTTCAACTAATTGTTGGAATGCATGACCTTAACAAGAGATTAGTTGATAATAAAGTTGTAGCAAAAATTGACTTTATAACACCTACATCATATTCTTTCCCTGTAGACATTTGCTGGTATTCCGACAATTTTACCGACTTGTTAGAACTGCATAAGCAGGACATTTCAGACCTCAATGTTGTTTTTGATTGGGCTGACAACTTTCCAATTCAACAAATATTGCCTCACATAAGACCGTATCGTGTTGACAAAAAAGCCAAGACGAATTTAAATTTTGATGTTGAGTATTTTTATTACTTGCTTCCTGATATTAGCTTGGAGTTTCATTTTTCAAATGGATTGAACAAGGACGAAGTTAAGAGCATTGATACTTTTCTTTCATCTTTTAACTTGGACTGGAATGAAAAAAATAAAGGGAAGGAAATTCAGATTATTGGCAACATGACAGAGATGGGAAATAATGTTTACCAAGTAGTAACAGACATTGGTTTAGCAAATAACATTAAGACAATTACTAATTTGCTAAAATCGTATTCAGACAACCTAGGAAACTTACAAACGACAAAGATTACAATAAGATAAATGGAGAAACTAACTCAAACGGACAGAAGAACTACTACCGCTAACAGCACAAATCACGCACAGCGTAAGAGCCGAAAAACCTTAGCCGCAAGTAAAAATAGACCGTTATGGAAATAAAAAAGAACGACATTGAACAACCAAAAGACCTGAATGATTTATTGTCTGACTTGATAGAAAAATACTATCCGGAATATGAAGATGATAGTTTTGGTGAACTTGATATAGTTACACAGACTTTTACATTACTAATTGACGCAGACGGACAAATAAACAATGGAGGAATTATTCAATTCATTGACAATGGGACAGGAAATCGTTTTCACGAAACTATTGACGCTGCAAGAAGAATAAAGTCCGAAATATTTGTAGAATTATTGACAAAAGCTGCCGAACAATTTCCGAATGGAAAAGTTCCGAAAGATTGGGAAGAAAGAAGAAGTTTATATGACGAATTGTGTGACAAATACATAACCTATAAAACATTTGATGAGCTTAGTTCAGAAGAAAAACAAATTGTTTTAGAAAACAGGAAAAAGTATGGCGACACAACACCCATAGACCAATGTAGTTATGAGCAAAAAAACAGTTGGAGTGACACTTGGGAAGAATTAGATAGTTTATATTATGACAACACTAACATCATCTATCAGAATTTAATTGACTATTTGAAAAATAACGCAAAATTAATTGACTAAGCATGCAGATTAAATTACCTGCCGCTAACAGCACATTTACAAACCGTTAGAAAATCAAAAAACGATCTCAATTGGTGGCTTGCCTACCCAGCCCTTTATTTATAACTACAGTATCCGTTATCTAATACAATTCTATCTCACCCAAAATTCTTTACGGGATGCTTCTTGCCACCTAAAAGCAAAAACCCCAAAAGCCCTGATATGAGAGAGCCCAGCATTACGTAAAACTTAGCTTGTTCGATAAACGAAGCATCGCTAAACGCCAGCATAGAAATAAAAATAGACATGGTAAATCCAATACCTCCGAGCATAGACATCCCCACTATTTGATTAAAATTAATATCGGTTGGAAGTTCCGAAATTTTAAATTTAACAGCTGCCCATACAAAAGAGAATATGCCTACAGTTTTACCTAATACCAATCCTACTATAATTCCCAAACTAAGGTTACTGCTTAAAGACGAAAAGGATTTTACATCTACAAAAATGGCTGTATTGCAAAGTGCAAATAAAGGAAGCACTACAAAATTGATGGGAATGTGAAGCTTCTCTACTAAACTATCGAGCGTGTTTTTTTCACTCTTTTCATCAAAAGGAATTACAGCCGCTAACAGCACTCCTGCAATGGTGGCATGTACTCCCGATTTGTAAATAAAATACCACAAGAGTAAACCTGGCACTAAGAAAAACAAAGGGTGCTTGCCTCCTACTCTATTTATTAAAAACAAAAACAACCACACTAAAAGCGCCAGTGCCACATAAGTCCAAAACAGATGCTGTGTGTAAAAAACAGCTATCACTACAATGGCTCCTAAATCATCTACCACCGCCAAAGTGGTGAGCAATATTTTTAAAGACAATGGCACTCTATCGCCCAGTATAGCCAAAATAGCCAATGCAAAAGCAATATCGGTAGCCATTGGAATTCCCCATCCATTCGATGTTTCAGAGCCATGATTAAAAGCTGTAAAAATAAGGGCAGGCAAGAGCATGCCGCCCAAAGCTCCCATTACAGGAAGCATAGCAGAGCGAAGATTGGAAAGACTGCCTACTAAAATTTCTCTTTTAATTTCTAGCCCTACCAATAAAAAAAACAAAGGCATGAGTGCATCGTTAATAAAATGCTCTACTGAAAAATGAACAGTAGCAAAATGAAACTCACTTTGCCAAAAAGCTAAATATTCTGTTCTAAAAATAACATTTGTAAAAAGCAGAGAAAGTAAGGTAGCACTTATAATCACCCAGCCCACAGCTTGCTGATGATGGATAAATTCCTCTAGGCGTTTTCTAGCAAACCGAATAGTAGCTATCGTTCTTGTAATCACAATAATGTTTTACTTTTTCGCTTCTAAAATGGCCTTTGCGCCTCTTGGAGCATGCGATATTTCTATTCCCTCCGCATCAAATCTTTCTTTCACCGTTTTCAATAAATCGCATTTCATTTCAAAAGCGGTTTCATTATCCTTTGCAGAAACATAAGCTCTGCATCGCACACCAGTTTCTTCCAAAGCAACAACTTTCGCTACTATTACTTCATTATTTAATTCCTTGCTTTTATCCGTTCTTACATCTAAAAAATCAGGATGCTTTTTTGCTTCATCTTTTAAAATTTCGAGTACCCTATCTATGTTAGATTCATACACCACACTTACTTCTAAATGAAACAAAACACGCGGATCTCTCAAAGTAGAATTTAAGATAGCCTCGCGACTTATTACCGAATTAGGAATCACAATTCTTCTATTCTCGATACTTTTTAAAATGGTATGGCGAATAGTAATATCTTCTACCACTCCCACTTGGTTATTAGAAAGCAACTTGATGTGATCCCCTACACTAAACGGTTTGAAGATAACCATAAACACTCCGCTAATGATATTAGAAAATGCTTCCTGTGATGCAAAACCTATTATAGCTGCTAAAATCCCCGCACCTGCAAACAGTGTTTTACCAATAGCATGCAATTGCGGAATACGATAGAAAACAAAAAGCACTGCAAAAATGAAAACAAAAAAACTAACTGCATTTTGAATGAAGGAATAATTGGTAGGGTCCACATTCAGTATTCGGGCAGATTTACGAATGTATCTGCGAATCAGTAAACTCAATAATTTACCCGCTACATAAGCAAATACTATAATGATAATGGGTTCAAAGAAAGTTTCTATATGGTCTAGAGAAAGTTTAAACATTTGGATTCAGTTATAAATAATTCAAACGCCAAATATAAGTGCAAAAAAACGGATGCCCATTTTTTGAAACAGTTTGTGATACATTTTTATTTCCAGCTTTCTGCGCTTTTGTTTTGCATGGTTCGAAATGAAGCAAAAAAAAGAAGCCTGACAATAGCGGGCTTCTTTTGTAAAATTTAGAAAAGGAAAGGTATTTATCGTATTAAAGTAACACTACCTTGATTGTGGACTGTTTTGTTGTTTAAGTAGGTAACAGTTAAATAATATACATAGACAGAAGGCGGTTGTAGCACTCCTTTATACCTGCCATCCCAACCAAAATTAATATCATTGGTTTCAAAAACTTTTTCACCCCAACGATTGAACACACTCCAATTAAATTCTTTTACAAAACGAGCATATATTTTGAGTTCATCGTTTTTACCATCACCATTGGGAGAGAATGCATTAGGAATATATAAGCTTTGGTCGTTTAGCACGGCTATATTAATAAAATCAGTAGCCTCACAACCTGCTTGGTCGGTATAAACAACCGTAAATGTAGTAGAATCTCTAGGCACAGCTTTAGGGCTTGGACATTTACTACAAGTCAATAAATCAGCTGGCGTCCAAGTGTAAGTTCCCACCCCAGAACCTCCGCTAACTGTACCGTTCAGCACAATACTTTGTCCTTCGTAAATAAAAGTATCTTCTGGCAAACTAATAGAGGGCAATCCATACAAAGTAATGTGAACAGAATCGTATAACACATTTCCCAAATCATCAGTAATAGTCACAGCATAAGTGCCCGAAGTACTAGCAGTAACAGTAGCCGTAGTATCGCCATTGCTCCACAAATAATGCGTATAGCAAGGATAGTTACTGGCATCTAAATCGATAGTAGCATCACCACAAAGAGAAGTATCGCTTCTGAGTTTTTTAATGGAGAAAGGATTTTCTGTTAATACTACAAATCCACTTTGTGTACATTGATTGGCATCTTTCACGGTATAATCTATTCTACCTCCACTCAATCCAAAATTATCTAAAGCAAGATTAGCACCTCCCCCATCGGTGATTTGAAATGGCGATTTTCCACCATTCATTACAAAATGTAATTCCCCATTCTTCACTCCACAAGTAGCATCTATTGTAGAGGTAGTAACAGTAAAACTATTTGCAGCCACTAGGTTTGCGGATAATGTATCGGCACAACTTTTATTGTCTTTTACAATCACGGTATAACCTCCGGCTCCTAAAGAAGAGAAATTAGTGGTAGCTCCAAAAGCAGCTCCATTAAAACTATATTGATACGGTGTAGTTCCTCCTGTAGCATTGGTGATATCTACCACTCCATCATTACCTATACAGCTAGGGTCGGTGGCCGTTAAAGTAGCAGAAACATTGTTTACAGCTGCATTTAAAACATAGGTAACCGTATCTTTACATCCTTTTTGATCTTGCACTACTACATCATAACTTCCACTCGAAAGTGAAGCGAAATTTTTATTCGAACCAAAGCCACCATAATTCAAACTATACTGATAAGGCGGGTTGCCATTCAATACGCTCGTAATATTAATAGCTCCGTCATTTCCCAAACAACTCGGGTCGTTCAGTTGATTGTTTACGGTTAGACTTCCACCTAAAGCAACTGTAACATTTCCTGTTACAGAACAATTATTAATATCCGAAACTGTAAAGAAATAAGTTCCTGCTGCCAATCCATTTTGGGTAGCATTATTCGGCAAACCATTACTCCATAAATAATTCAAACTAATACCAGTAGCTGTAATCCACGCTGAGCCATCTTGAAGCCCTGCACAACTTTCCTTTGATTGACTTACGCTGTTTATCTGCGGTCCATTGCTATTATTAACTACAAACGTAGTATCTAATGCACAACCTTGCGTTAAATCATCTAAGTGAAAAGCGTAACTACCAGCAGCAATATTGGCGGTATCTTGCCCTTGTGTGGTTCCATTCCATGTGTATTGGTAATTACCACTTCCTTGAGTTACGGTTACATCTATGCCTCCGTTCGCATTGCCACAAGTAGGAGCTGTAATAGCTGCACTCACACTCAAGTTACAACAAAGTGGCCCTGCCGTAATGGTCAAGATAACCGTGTCGCTACAACTTGTATTAAGTGGGTCGGCTATACCTAAAATGTAAGTACCTGGTGCCAGATTGTTTACTGGGAAACTCGCAATGGGTGTAATGGCAGAAGGATTAGAAAGCGGAGCGTATCCCCAACTTAAACCTGCGGTGCTGGTAGCAGTAGCGCTTATGATACTACCATCGTTCTTATTCAAACAAGTCTCATTGCTGGTATTAAAAGCAGTGATATTAGGTAAGGAAGGGGCTGCTAATGTAAAGCTGGTATCTTTCTGGCAACCTGCTCCTGAGGTAATCGTAAGGGTATAAGTACTCGCTCCTAAACCTGCTGCAGTTCCTGTATTTCCAGTATTTGCATTGGCACTCCAAGCGTAGGTATAGGTACCTGTTCCGCCTGTCATACTCACTGCTATATTGCCGTTGTTATTTCCACAACTCGGGTTCGATACGGCTACATTTTGATAGGCTAAGGTACAACAAAATGGTCCTGCTGCTATGGTCAAGATAACCGTATCTCTACAGTTCTGATTCAGTGGGTCAGCTATACCTAAAATGTAAGTACCTGGCGCCAGGTTACTTACTGGGAAACTCGCAATTGGCGTAATAGCAGAAGGGTTAGAAAGTGGAGCATATCCCCAACTTAAACCTGCACTATTTGCTGCTGAAGCGCTTACAATGCTACCATCGTTATTTCCTTGGCAAATTTCATTTACTATATTGAAAGCCGTAATGTTCGGTGTATTCGGTGCAGCTAAAGTAAAGCTGGTGTCTTTTTGACAACCTGCTCCTGCTTGTATGGTAACACTGTAGGTTCCTGCTCCTAGGTTAGATGCCGTAGCACTGTTTCCAGTAGCAGCATTGGCACTCCAAATGTAGGTATATGGTGGTGTTCCCCCTGCCATGGTTACACCAGCGCTTCCATTGTTATTGCCACAAGTAGGGTTCGTAGCACTAGCACTTTGTATCACTAAATTACAACAGGTAGGGCCTGAACCAATAGTTACATAAAAAGTATCTCTACAACTACTAGCATCTTGTACACCTACAATATAGGTATTTGGGGCTAGATTAGTAACTGGGAAAGTAAGTATAGGCGTAACTGCTAGTGGGTTACTTGCTACCGCATAACCAAATTGCAACAGTCCTGTTCCTCCGACAGCAGTAACACTAGTAATACTTCCGTTGGTTTGTCCAGCACAAGTAGGGTCGGTAGTAGCTACTGCTGAAATATTGGGTGCAGAAGAAGGATTCACTGTAGCAGATGCAGTAACCGTACATCCTCCAGCTCCAGTTATGGTTACGGTGTAAGAATTTGCTGCTAAATTGATAGCAGGATTAATTGTTTGAGTATTGCTCCAGACATAGGTAAATGGTCCTGTTCCTGCGCTTACATTAGCAGTAGCAGTTCCATTGGCTGCACCACAAGTAGTGGCAGTGGCTGCTGCGGTGGCGGCTAGAGCTGTGGCTGCAGTAATAGTAAATATAACGGTATCGCTACAAGCAGTTTTTAAGGGATTTGCAATCCCTAAAATATAAGTTCCCGGTGCTAGATTATTGACAGGGAAACTCGCAATAGGGGTAATAGCTGATGGGTTGGAAAGCAAAGCATACCCCCAACTAAAACCAGTTGCATTGGTAGCTGTAGCAGAAATAATCTTACCATTGTTTAAACCTGCACAAGTTTCATTACTCGTTGTAAAAGCTGTAATGTTTGGAGTAGGTTCAGTAAGCGTAAAAGTGGTATCTTTAGTACAACCTGTTCCATTATCTTTTACTGATACTGTATACGTACCAGCACCTAGGTTATTAGCAACAGCATTGGCACTAACATTTGGGCTCCAAGTAAAAGTTAAAGTTCCTACTTTATTGGTGACTGTTAAATGAATAAATCCATCGGTACCACCACAAATAGTAGGGTTAAAATTAGTAGCTGTAATGATATGCTGACAGCAAGGAACACCTGGTTTAACAGTCGCTACTACCGAATCCCAACATCCATTTTGATCACGAATAGTTAGAATATAAGTGTTTGGTGCCAGATTGGAAAAAATATTTAACGTACCGTGATTAATGGAATCTGTAAAAATCGGATAAGTAGATTGATATAAAACATAAGTGGTAGAAGCCACTCCTTGAATGCTTATTTCTCCATCATTTTTTCCTGCACATGTTTCGTCTTTTACACTTAATAAAGAGTCGGATGGCGGATACGATGGCTGTACCACCAAACTATTACTAACACTACATCCTACTCCAGATGTTACGGTTACAAAATAAGTTCCTTTCAGATTCGAAGCAGAATCAGTAGTACTTACATTTGGGCTCCAAGTATAAACATAGATTCCATTTCCTCCAGAAGGAAGTAACTTAATACTACCATTGGTATTTCCACAAGTAGTGTTATGAATATTGGAAGTAAAAGTAACTGCAGTGGAAGTATTAATAACAGCAGATGCAGTAGCTGTACATGCATTGGCATCGGTTACGGTTACCGTGTAGGTATTGGCTGCTACATTGGTAAGTCCTGATGCGGAGCCTCCGCCATTGTTCCAAACATAAGTATAGTTGGTTGTTCCTCCAGTTACAGTAGAGGTGGCACTTCCATTGTTTTTACCACAAGTAGTGGCGGTAGGGGTAGTGCTTACGGCTAGTGCAGCAGCAGGTTGAATAATGGTAATAGTTGAAGACCCTGAGCATGCATTAGCATCGGTTACATTAAGCGTGTAGGTTCCTGCTGGCAGGCCAGTAAACGGCTGACTGCCTGCTACAGCATTGAAAGTGGCTACTGTAGTAGCACCATTTTTGAGTACATAATTATAAGGTGATGCTCCTCCCGTAGTGGTTACTGAGAAACTTCCAGTAGCTTGTCCAAAGCATTTTACATTTACCTGATTGGCTAGTGTAACAGTAAGCGTAGGGCATGCAGAACATGGAGCCACCGATGCTAGCCCATTCATGGTTACGGTAGTACCTGCATTGTCCACTACTTTTATTGTATCTTTTCCTGCAGGTGGAGTAACGGTAATACCTGTTCCAAACTGCACCCATCCAGAAACACTACAACTCGTAACACTGCAAATATTAATGAATGGAGTCCAACTTCCGCCACAAGCTGTACATTGCGTTTGAGTGGTTACTGTGGTAGAAACTGAACCCCAATAATACCAAGTATAGTTAGGAGTTCCTCCTGATACAGTTAGATTTCCGTTTGTTTCTTTACAGACTGTAATTGCACTGCAGCTATTTACTGTAACTGTTGCTGAATCTTTGCCACAAGCCAAGGTATAATATATCTTAAATGTACCTACTCCTGAAACCGCTGGGCTGAAAGTACCATTTACAGTATTAGTTATACCCGGGCCACTCCATACGCCACCTACTGTAGCAGATTGAAATGTAATAGGAGCATCTGTTACACAAAGAGAAGCAGGAGCACAAATAGATGCATCACAACAAATAATTTTAATAGGGTCACAACTACTAGCAACAAAGGATTGAATAGAACCTACTCTTGGTATGGATGTAGAATTGGTACCTGTAGAACCACAAGCAAGGATATTACCTGCAGTAGAAACAGTAACATCATAAACAAAAAAAGAAGTCGGGAGAACAGCTAATTGGGTAAGATTTTCATCATATTTAACTACACCATTGGTTGAACCAACATATATATTTCCACAACTATCAATATCAATCCCACTATTACTTACTTGTTTTTTTCCAGTTAGTGCATTCGTTGAAGACCCACCACCAGGAATAGAAGCAGTAGCAAGGATAATTCCTGAAACCAATGACCTTTTATGAACTTGAGTTCCATTCTGGGTATACAAAAATTTTGAATTAGCTTTCACTGCACATATACCGCTATTGGTGTATTTGTAATTCTCGCATTGATAAAAAAGCGAATAAGAATTGTTTATTTTGAAATTTACAGATGGATTACTTGAACAAAATGAAAAATTTTGATTAATAGACCCTAAGGAATCATGCGTCATCCAATAGTAACGTCCATTACTTGCTGAGGTAATGGCTCTTACCTCTTCTCTTTCAGCTACATTAAATGCATTACCTGATGAAGATACCTGTAGAGAAGCAGTAATATTTCCATTAGCAACGTTGATATCATAAATGTGTGGTACTGGTGGTATACCAGGAGTAGAACCACCCACAACTAATTTTGATTGATCGCAATTTAAAGATATTGACCAAAATTCGACCAGTCCAGTGCTGGCATTATTCCAGACTAATGCACCAGATGTATTAATCTTAATAATACCACCACTACCATAAGCAACGTAGGTATTCCCAGCGTTATCAGTAGCTATTGTAGAGGAGTAACCAGAAGTATCGTAGGGAGTAACGTAACTCCATTGCAAAACACCACCTGAATTGTATTTTAACACTTCCATTTTATCAACTCCGCCAATAATATACACATTACCTAAAGCATCCTTTTCACACTCCCATACACAATCCCAATCAGTATTAAAGGCAGGAGATTGAGTCCAGGGGTCAATTACAATCGTTCTGTTAGCATTGAAATTAGCAACATTAAAAGATACAATATTGTTATTTAAAACGTAAGAAGAGGTAATCGGATTTTTGTCATCTTCATAAAAAGTAGCAGGTGCATGATCTATAAAGTTCCCAAATTTCGATTTTGTTTTTATGGTTCCATCCGCTAAAAGATGGGCATTTTTTGAGTACTGTAATTTAACTTGTGAAACATCGCCCCCTGGGTGAACAATTACGGAATATTTAACCCCTGTTTGAGGGTGCATTTCATACACTACATCTATGTTTGGATATAGATTTTTGTAGGTAAGTTTCTTGTAGCAGGCAACAAAATTTTCATTTACTAACTTCCCATCTGCATTTTTAAAACTATAGCTGTAGTGATGAGCGTTTTTATCTTCTGCTAGTATCTGAACATTAGGGTTCGCTCCCAGCCATTGTGCTCTTAGCTCGTCTTTTGTTATAATCATTTTGTTTTCCTCCGCTTCCATTTTGGCATGCTCTTCGGCAGTCATTTTGCCTTTTTTTATGAGCTCTTTCATTTCTCGTTCTTCATGCTCGCTTTCTTTAGGCTTTTTCATTTCTACCAATTCAAAAACAACTCCCGATTTAGTAAAGAAATAGTTTTGGCTACTTCCATCAAAAGCAAACTCTACTTTGGAATCAAAGCCAGCTCTTTCATTTCTCGTTCTTCATGCTCGCTTTCTTTAGGCTTTTTCATTTCTACCAATTCAAAAACAACTCCCGATTTAGTAAAGAAATAGTTTTGGCTACTTCCATCAAAAGCAAACTCTACTTTGGAATCAAAGCCAACAGTTTCTCTAATAGAAAACTGTCCTTTGTTTTCAATAAAGTTCTTTTGTGGTTCGTACTTTTTTACCCAATTGGATGAGCCTGAAGCAAAGAAAAGTTGGGGTAGAAACAGCAGGGAGAAGCAAATTAGAGGTAATAGTTTTTTCACAATATTTATTTTAATAATAGAGGTTACATAATATAGCCTTAAAGATGTAAAAAAAATCGGATAGGTTGGAAAACTCCCCTTACAATTTATGCCATAAATTACAAGTCGAAACATGACTGAAAAGACAAGTTTGCGGTTTCCAAATGGTAGGTACTTTAAAAAAGTGGCGAACATGGTATCCTACTCGAGTAAGGTGCTATGAAAAAGTGGCGAACAAGTCATCCTACTCGAGTAAGGTGCTATAAAAAAGTAGCGAACAAGGCATACTACTCGAGTAAGGTACTATGAAAAAGTGCCAAACAAAGCATACTACTCGAGTAAGGTGCCATGAAAAGGTGCTGAACAAGCCATACTACTCGAGTAAGGTACTATGAAAAGGTGCTGAACAAGGCATACTACTCGAGTAAGGTACTATGAAAACCTTCTGAACAGTATTGTGTGGAGCTCAACAGTACTATGAAATAGTGCTGAACAGTATTGTGTGGAGCACAACAGTACTATGAAATGGTGGCGAACAGCGTTGTGTGGAGCTCAACAGTACTATGAAATGGTTGCGAACAGCATTGTGTTGAGTTCAACACTACTATGAAATCGCGGTGAACTGTGTTGTGTTGAGTTCAACACTACTATGAGAAGGTGGCGAACAAGGCATACTACCAATTGGATAAGCCCACAAAATGCGTTTAGCAAGAGTAAGTAACAAATTGCTTTGCTTTTTAATTTTTTCTAAAAAAGATTACATTTATTGAATGCGAATAAAAACTTCGCAAAGCACCCCCAAATTAGGTGTATAAAAGCGAAGTTTCGTATATATATATATATACTAGTTATAGCCAAATTTAGTACGACAGCAAAACGACATGAACGGAATCAAAAAACATAGAGGACTTAAACGATATTATAATAAGCTTGCGACTGAAAATGACCTTGACAAAGCAACTTGGCTTGACTTTGACAATC
>JBGAVP010000015.1:0-84848 GCA_044228065.1 Chitinophagales bacterium
AGATTAAAGAGAAGAATTACAGAAACCGTAGCTTGAAAGAAGACAACCAAGCTGCGGTTTTTTCAAGTGTGGAGTTTATCCCGATGCTGTCATGGTATCGGGATTTTTTTTGTGAAATGAAAGGGACTACTACTATATCATATAAATTTCTATTTTTAACCAAATGATTTTTGATCAAACATTTAGAAACTTTAATCGCACCAGAGAAATTTTGGGGGTGCTAATAAAGTATGGTTTTGAAGATGTTATTATCAATTCTACCCTTCGCAATTTAGTGCCAGAAACCACGCGTTTAAAATGGATGCGTGATGAGAAACCAGTGATGGAATATACGCGCTATGAGCGTATAAGAATGGCAGCAGCAGAGTTAGGTCCTACCTTTGTAAAACTGGCTCAGATACTCAGTAATCGTCCCGATATTATTCCCGAGGGATTGGTAAAAGAGTTGGAAAAATTACAAGATAGAGTTCCCCCTTTCGAGTTTGAAAAAGCAAAAAGAATAATTGAAAGAGAGATAGGATTAACCCTCGAAGATGTATTTGAAGAATTTGATGAAAAACCATTAGCATCCGCATCTATTGGGCAAGTGCATCGTGCTAAATTAAGAACAGGCGAAGATGTGGTAGTAAAAATTCAACGCCCCGATGTAGCTGATTTAATAGAGCGCGATTTAAGTATTATAAAAGATGTAGTACACCGTGCCGATAGATACTTAAAAAAGCAAGGAGTATTGCAAGCAGATGAGGTGGTGCGTGCATTTGAGCGCGGCATGCAAAAGGAACTGGACTACCGAAATGAAGCCAGAAATTTAGAACGATTTAGAGCTACTTATAAAAACCGAACTGACTTTTATATTCCTCGCCCTTACAGAGAATTTTCGACTGAAAGAGTTTTAATAATGGAGTTTGTCAGTGGTTGTAAAATCACAGATATAGCACAATTAAAAAAGTGGGATTTATCGCCTGCTAAAATTGTGGAACAAGGAATGGATATTTACCTGACTCAAATTTTTGAGTTTGGATATTTTCATGGCGACCCGCATCCAGGAAATATTTTGGTGCAGGAAGACGGAACAATAGTGCTGCTTGATTTTGGAATGATAGGGCAGCTCATGAAAAAAGATAAATATGCCTTTGCGGGTGTGTTTATAGCCATGTCTAAATCTGATGCACGAGAGATGGCTAATCAACTTCTCAAACTGGCGGTAGAACACAATGTTACCGACATGCGTCAGTTTGTGTACGACCTAAACGATTTGATAGAAGACTATGCGCATTTAGATGTAAGCGAATCGAGTATTCAAGATGTAATACAACGCTTGCAAAAAATAATGTTCGACTATCACATCACCGTGCCGAGTGGAATATTTATCATTTTCAGAGCCTTTGCTATTTTAGAAGGAATAGGTAAAAAGATGCACCCCGATTTTAAAACCTATGAGTTTATAAAACCGTATGGGTTACGACTATTAACTGAGCAACTGAAGCCTGAAAACTTAATGCACGAAGCAGGTTCTCGCTTCTCTAATTTGACTTCTTTCTTGAATTCATTCCCTGTAGAACTGCGCACCATGATGCAGAAAACCAACAAAGGGAAACTGCATTTTGAAATAGAGTTACAGGGTTATGGTTACGCACTCAAAAAATGGGATAGCATTACCAATAGAATGTCTATCACCTATATTATTTGTGCCTTAATGATTAGCTCTTCCATTGCTTTGCTTGGAAATTACCCAGAAGAAATGAAGTTCTATTACGGCATCAATAAATGGAGTTTTATCGGCTATTGCATAGCGGGCTTTCTTTTCGTGATTCTTTCTTATACTATTATTCGAAGAAGAATTTATAAATAGATTTTTTTGGCAGCGGACGGGCTATACACTACAAGCTTTTTTGCTTCCCAAAAGGCAAAACAAAAAAGGCTTTTCGTTTCTATCCCTGCTGCACGCAAAGCGGAGGATAGTTGTACATATTCTTCATTGGTAGTCAAGGGCAAAGCAATGGGCAAAAAAAGACCCTAGAAATTTTCTTTTATTCCAGGGTCTTAAAAAAGTGGAGGTGACTAATTACTTAAAATCCCAATTGTAAGTTTCTAAGTTTTCTAGGCAAGTAAGCAGCAAATCAATATTAGCTCTTATATCATTTTTATCGGCCATTTCTATGTGTGAGTGAATGTGACGAGTAGGTATAGAAACCGCACCAGCTATAGTTCCGCGCTCTGCCATGCGTTGCATACCTGCTGTATCAGTACCACCTGCAGGAAGAATTTCTGATTGCCATTTAATGTTTTTAGCAGTAGCTTGTTCTTTCATATATTTTACCATACGGTAATCGCAAATAGTACCACCATCCATAATTTTTATACCCACTCCATCACCTAATTTTGTTACCATTTCTTCTGGTTTTGCGCCAGGGGTATCAAATGCAATAGTAGTATCTATACAGAAACTAAAATCGGGGCTAATCTGATGTGCCGCAGTATGTGCACCTCTTACTCCTACTTCTTCTTGCACCGTAAATACGCCATAAAAATCGTAAGGGATTTCTTTGCCTTTTAATTCGCGTAAGGTTTCTATTAGAATAAAAACAGCCACTCTGTTATCAATAGATTTGCAATTCACACAATCTCCCATTTCTAGTAACTCACTCAAGCGAGTGATAGGGGTTCCTATCTCTACATACTTTTCAACCTCTTCTTTTTTTAAACCTAGGTCTACGAAATAATCGTGAATCTGTGGCACTTTAGCACGCTCTTCGGCACTCATAATGTGAATAGGTTTAGAACCCATTACGCCTATAATATCTTTTTTGCCATGTACCGTAACACGTTGTGCTGTCAGGGTTTTAGGGTCAAAGCCTCCAATGGTTTGAATTTTTAGAAAGCCATTTTCATCTATGTGCTTTACCATGAATCCTATTTCATCCATGTGGGCAGCAGCCATCACTTTTTTAGCATTGCTTTTGCCGCGTTTTAGAGCTATCAAATTGCCCATGTGATCGGTGTACAATTCATCTACAAAACCTTTTACCTCGCGAGTAATCAGTTCTCTTACTTTTTGTTCAAAGCCAGATATACCAGGCACTTCACAGCATTCTTTTAATAATTTTACGTTGATAGACATGTTTTTAAATTATGAATTATGAATTATGAATTATGAATTATGAATTATTTTCTTCTATAAATGATTGTCTTGAATTTCTACACTGTCAACAGACAACTAATTTACGTAACAAACCTAAATTATTTTTTCAGAATCAAACATCCTTTCTAACGCTTGAATTTAAAACTACTTTCTTTGTCCTCTTATTTCTTCTAATTTTATTGCATGCAATTAAAAAAATCACTTGGGCAACACTTTTTGAAAGATGAAGCCATGCTTAGTAGAATATCAGATGCCATTGGAGACTTGAATCCATTTGCTGCGGTGGTGGAAATAGGACCTGGGCAAGGGGCGCTCACTAAATATTTGATTAAGAAAAAACATCCTAACTATATGGCAGTAGAGTTAGATAATCGTTGGGCTGCTTACATTCCAGAGCACTTCCCTGCTTTAAGAGGAAAAGTAATTAACGAAGATTTTTTGCAAACAGACCTTTCTCAACTGTTTCAATATCCTACGCATGTGGTGGGCAATTTTCCTTACAATATTTCTACTGAGATTATTTTTAAAGTAATTGAACATCGTGCTACCGTTACTAAAATGACGGGCATGTTTCAAAAAGAAGTAGCTGTGAGAATTGCGGCTCCTCCTGGCAATAAGGAGTATGGAGTAACCAGCGTTTTGACACAAGCATATTTTGATTGTGAATATTTATTTGATGTGCCTCCACACAGTTTTGACCCACCACCCAAAGTGATGAGTGGTATTTTGCAATTGAAATTAAAAACCGAGGGACTGCTAAACTGTGATGAGAAACTCTTCAAGACAATTGTAAAAAAAGCGTTTGGTCAGCGGAGAAAAACATTGCGAAATAGTTTGAAAGATATGATTCACAATAAAGAAATTTTGAGCGAAGCTTTTTTTGATCTGCGCCCCGAAAGGCTCTCTGTAAAAGACTTTGAACAATTAACGAATAGATTGAAAGCATAGATTTTTGTCTTGTATGAAGAAAGTATTAATCACAGACGATGTACATCCAATTCTAATCTCAGGATTAGAAGAGAAGCAATATGAAGTACATTTCCAACCCAATATTTCATTTGCTGAAACACTTGCTGTTATTGATTCTTACGATGGACTTATTATTAATAGTAAAATTTTTTGCGGACAAGAATTACTTTCAAAAGCTACAAAACTAAAATGGATAGCGCGTTTGGGCTCGGGTATGGAGGTAATAGATACTGTAGCTTGTGATGCATTGGGAATAAAATACTTTAACTCACCAGAGGGCAATCGTAATGCAGTTGCAGAGCATACACTGGCACTGCTATTGAATTTGATGAACAATATTTCTAAATCAAATGACGAAGTTAAGGAAGGAAAGTGGATTCGTGAGCCCAATAGAGGGGAGGAGCTAAGTGGCAAAACAGTTAGTATTATTGGGTTTGGCAATACAGGAGAAGCATTTTCAAAAGTATTGAGAGGCTTTGATGTAAAGATTTTAGCATACGATAAGTACAAAACCAACTTTAGAAATGAGTATGTGCAAGAGACTACTTTGGAGGAAATATGGGAACAAGCAGATGTACTGAGTATGCATCTGCCACTCACGTTGGAGACTACTCATTTTGTGAATTACCAGTTTTTAAAACGATTCAAAAAACCAATTTATCTTATAAATACTTCTAGAGGAAAAGTGGTTTTAAGCAAAGATTTATTGCAAGCTTTGAAGGAAAATCTGGTTAAAGCAGCGGGGCTTGATGTGTTGGAAAATGAGAAGCTGGAGACATTTTCGGAAGCAGAAAAAGAGGAATTTGAGCTTTTAACAAATCAATCAAACATTATAATTACTCCTCACATAGCGGGTTGGACCCATCAAAGCAAGCTAAAGATAGCACAAACGGTGCTTTTAAAACTGTCAACAACAGTTATTTAGCCTTATTGTCATTTAATTGTAAGAATACAGTTGCATACTTGCAGTCTCATTTAACAGTTTTTATATTTGTTTCGGAAAAAAATTATATTTGACGGCTTTTGTAAAATCATAATTAAGCGCGCATGAAGAAAATACTTACTCTATTGTTTTTGTTGGGAGCTTTTGTAGTGGGATATGCCCAATCTGGTGAAATTAGCGGAACAGTTTCTGATGAAACAGGTTCTGGTGTTCCTTTTGGGAATGTGGCGCTAGTAGATGGTAGCGGAAAGCCTAATGGCAAGGGTACTCAAACCGATATGGATGGTAAATATACCCTTAAAGGCCTAGCTCCAGGTCGCTACAATATTTTGTTCTCTTATGTGGGCTACCAATCTCAAATAGTAAATGGAGTAGAGGTAAATGCTGACAAAACACGTTTCTTAGACTCTAAATTAAAGCCCGCTTCTAACACACTCTTAAAAGAAGTGGAAGTGGTTACTTTCAAAAAACCATTGATAGATAAAGGCGATACTAAAATTGATAAAACGGTATCTAGTGCAGATATTAAAAATTCAGGCTATAGAAAAATAGAAGATGCTGCATCGCAAACTGCGGGTGTTTACCAAGAAGATGCTGGAAAAGGTTTAAGTATAAGAGGTTCCAGAGCTGGAGGGGTACAAACTATAGTAGATGGTATTAAAACGAACGGTAATGCAAATATACCTGCCCAATCTGTTCAAGAAATAAACATCATCACAGGGGGTATTCCAGCTAGATTTGGTGACTTAACTGCTGGGGTTATTAATATAACTACCAAAGGACCGCAATCAAATTTTATTGGAGGTGTAGATTTTCAAACATCTCAGGGCTTAGATAAGTTTGGGTACAATCAAGCAACAGCCTATTTATTAGGACCGTTATTGAAAACAAAAGATAAAAAGAGAACTATTATGGGATTCTCTGCTTCGTTTGATTATTTCAGACAACAAGATCCAGATCCTTCTGCTGTAGGAGTTTGGCAAGTAAAAGATAATGTTTTGGCTGCCATCAAAAAAGACCCATTGATTCCGAATCCTACTGGAAAAGGGTTTTTCTTACGCTCTGAGCAGGTTACATTCCAAGATATGTATAAGACAGAAGCAAAGCCAAACACAGCATCTGCTCAATATAGCGGTTTGGGAAGTATTACCATAAGTCCTAAAGAGGGAATGAATTTTACAGTAGGAGGAAGTGCTTTATATAAAAAATACAATTCTTGGGTTCGAGAGTACACCTTGTTTAACTCAGAAAATAACCCACTTTACAAAGAATTAAATTACAGAGCTTATGTACGTTTCAATCACAACATAGGTTCTGGTAAATCAGATGAAGGGAAATCAAAAGTATCTTATTTCAAAAACCCTTCTTATACTATTCAGGTGGATTTTGAAAAAGATAAAAAGGAATATGCAGATGAAACACACGGAAATAAATTATTTAACTACGGTTATATAGGAAAGTTTGAAACACAAAGTGTACCTAACTTTAGTTACTCTACTAAAAATATAGGTGGAAGGGATTACACTGGTTTTATTCAAACAGGTAGTAAAGATACTGGTGTTGCGTTCACGCCAGGAAAGTTAAATGATTTAGGAACTCGTTTTACAGAACAATATTTTCAACTTTTAGGGGCTAAACAAAATGCCAATGGAGCTTATGAAATAGGTGATGATAAGAAAATTGGATTTGCAGAAAATATAGATCAAATAGCTCAAAACAGTGCTTTGATAAACGGACAGCGCTCTACCCCACTTTATAGTTTGTGGTACAACGTAGGTCGTCAGTACAATGGCTATGGTGTAGACAAAAACAATGAGCAATACCGTGGAAGATTAGATGTATCATTTGATATTCAAAAACCTGGTACTTCCAATACGAATGTACATAAGATTGAATTAGGTGCAGAATATGAACAAAGAGTACAAAGATTTTATTCTATAAATCCATTAAATATTTGGGATATAGCTAGAAGTAAGGTGAATTCTCATCTTTCTTTAGATACCCTAAATCCAGTATTTAGAATAGAAGGTAAAAATTACTCTATCAATGATCCTGCTCGCCCTAATTTTTATTTCACCGATTCTATTTTTTATGGAAATAAAGGGGATGCAGCTTCTCAAAGTTATTTTGACAAGCAACTTCGTAGACGCTTAGGTTTAGGAGAGGGCAATACAGATAAGATAGATATGTTTGCTGTAGATGTAGACAAATTGAGCGTGGATCTTTTTTCTGCCACAGAGTTAATGAGTCAATTTATAGTAACTGCTCGCGGGTATGATCATACAGGTAAAGTTTTAACCAACCAACCAACCTTAGATGATTTCTTTAAGGGTAAAAATGCTGACGGAGAGTATACTCGTTTACAAGGAGCTTTCAGACCTGTATATGCTGCGGGTTATATTCAAGATAAATTTTATTACAAAGACTTGGGTTTTGTTGTGGGGCTAAGAGTAGATCAGTACAATGCGAATCAATCTGTTTTGAAGGATGAATTCTCTTTGTATGAAGTTAAAACAGCTTCTCAGGTAAATAGATTATTAGATAAAGTAGATACAGCTGGAAACCTAACCTATAAGAATGTATCTCACCCTTCCAATATTGGAGGTGATTATGCTGTTTATTTGAATAAATCAGGTGCTGGTGCTCAAATAGCAGGATACAGAAAAGGAGATAAATGGTTCGATAAATACGGAAGAGCATCTACTGGTCAACAAGTAGCTACAGAATCGGCAGAAGGGATTTTCCCATATGTAAACCTTCCAGGTATAGACACTATGTCTGTGGCCAATGCAAAAAAATTCGTTCAAAATAAGAATTATGACCCTTCGGTATCTTTTACCAAATATGTAGCTAAGTATACCTTTATGCCAAGGTTACAGTTTGCGTTCAACATTACAGAGGATGCTCAATTTTTTGCCCACTATGATGTATTGTCACAAAGACCACAAGGCTCTAGAAATCAGTTAAATTTATCAGAATATTTTTACTTTTCTGAAGATGCGGGTGTAAAAAATAACCCTAATTTAAAACCGGAAACCACTATTGATTATGAGTTTGGATTTAAACAAAAAGTGTCTAAAAGCTCTGCAGTAACTATTTCTGCGTACTATAAAGAGTTTAGAAATTTGATTCAATTGCGCAAAATTTACAATGCTTTCCCAGCAGATTATACCACTTATGATAATATAGATTTTGTTTCTTCAAAAGGGATAAACATTATATATGACATGCGCAGAACAGGTAATTTTAAACTGGATGCCAACTACACACTTCAATTTGCCGAAGGAACTGGTTCTGATGATAACTCTCAACAATACCTAGTAAACGCTGGTAACTCCAATTTTAGAACTGTGTTTCCTGTAAGTTCGGATGCTCGTCATACTATTAATCTAAATTTAGACTATCGTTATGGAGAGGGCAAAGAGTATAATGGACCAGTTATAAAGAATAAACAAATATTAGCCAACTTTGGTATCAACTTAACCTTGAGAGCGCGCTCTGGAACTCCTACCCGTGAGCAAGCGACTGTTTCAGAAGAAGGGCTGATAGGAGGAAGTGGAAGAGGACGTACTACTTCTTTGAACGCTCGTTTGCCATGGAACTTTAGAGCAGATTTGAGAATTAATAAAGACTTCACTTTTATGTTAGGTAAGAAGAAAGAAGGGCAAGAGCAAAAGCGCTTATCGCTCCAAGTATTCTTGTTGATACAAAACTTATTTGGAACTGCCAATCCATTATCTTATTACGCTTATACTGGAAATGCTAACGATGATGGATATTTAGCTGCTGAGGGAAGTAAAGTAAATATTAATAGTCAGTATAACCCACAATCTTTTTCTGATTTATACAGAGCTAAAGTTAATAACCCAGAAAATTACAGTTTGCCAAGAAGAATTTTCTTGGGAGCATCTTTCAATTTCTAATTTAAAAGCAGCGTTATCACTATAAAAAACAGGATTATGAAGAGAAGTACCAAACAGATTTCTTTAGCAGCTATTCTACTTTTTTCGGCAATCACCTCGAATGCTAGAAACTTATATACGAATGGGCAACAACCTATTCAGTCTTCGGCTACTTCTAATAAAGTAGAAGCTGGGGATTGTAGAATACCTGTATCGCAAATTGACTTAAACATCAACAACGTACGTGCGCGTATTTTGAATGCAGGCGATATGTGGTGGGATTTTAGCAATGCTAAATACGAAGTTCCAAAAGGAGATGGTAAATTGCCTATCAACGCTATTTTTGCAGGAGCAATTTGGATTTCTGGTTTAGATGCAGGTGGTAACCTTAAAATAGCTGCACAGACTTATCGTCAAGGAAATTCAGATTTCTGGTCGGGACCAATTTACTCTGTTGGTGGTACTGTTTCTTCGTCAACTTGCGATATTTGGGATAAGCACTTTAATGTATACGGAGCAGATATTAAATTGGCACAACAGCAATTTGCCGCTACAGGAAAGGTAGCAAATGTCCCCGAGGATGTAGCTAAATGGCCTGGTAAAGGAAATAAGACATTGGAAGGTCTAGGATTTGATATGAATGCAAATCTTGCCCCTTTCCATGATGAAGATAAGGATGGTTTGTATGATCCTAATAAAGGTGATTACCCTGTAATTTCGGTGAGTGGAAAACCTACTGATTCTTACGCAGATCAAATGATTTTCTGGACTATGAATGATAAGGGAAATACTCATACTGCTACCAGTGGGCAGCCTATGGGTATATCTATCAACTCTATGGCGTTTGCATTTCAAACTACCGATGAGGTAAATAACATGACTTTCTATACCTACAACATTACGAACCAATCGAACAATGTTTATAGCAAAACGTACATGACACAATTTGTGGATGCCGATTTAGGTTGTTCGGAAAATGACCGTATAGGTTGTGATACTGCTAGAAGTTTAGGTATTGTTTACAATGGAGTATTGGGTGGAAACCCTTGTGATAATGGTAATGCATGTTTGTCTGGAACAAATGGATACGGTTGTGAATTACCTATGATGGGTTTTGACTTTTTTGAAGGCCCTGTAGATACAGGTAAAAATGCCAAACAATTAGGTATGTCTTCTTTCCAATATTTTAACCGTGCAAATAGTCCTAAAGGGGACCCTACTTCTGCCGCTCAATATAGAAACTATCAAACTGGATTTTGGAGAGATGGTTCTCCAGTAAAATACGGTGGAGATGGTTATGGTACAGGGTTTTCAACTCCTTACGTTTATCCAGGAGACCCTTCTATAGCCAATCAATGGTCGGAGTGTAATCCTCAAGTAGGAGCTCCCATAGATGCAGGAGATAGAAGATTGTTACAAACATCTGGTCCTTTTACTTTTTTACCTGGCTCTACTCAAACGATTACTATTGGGGTGGTGTTTGTGAGACCAGCGGGTGGTGTAACAGCGGGTTGTCCTAGTTACAATGCCTGGATAGGAGCTGCAGATGATAAGGCACAAGCGCTTTTCAATACTGGGTTCAAACTAGTAGATGGTCCAGATGCACCTAATTTATCTATCAGAGAATTAGACAAAGAGCTAATAATAAATATCAATAACGTAAATAATAATAACGTAGGCGAATCTTACGATAAGTTTGATGCCCTTATAGCTACTTCTACTGGTTTCGTAAAGGGAATGGATTCTACTTATACTTTCCAAGGGTATAAAGTATACCAATTGAAAGATGACAAAGTTTCTGCTACGGATTTGGATGACCCTACTAAAGCATTGTTGCTTACAGAGGAAGGAGGTTTAATGGATTTAAAAGATGATGTAAAGCGCTTAGTGAATTACACCCGTGACCCTATCTTAAATATTTATTATCCTACTGTAAATTTAGAATTGCCAAACAATGGAATTACGCATTCTTTGAGAATTTTGAAAGATAAATTTACTGGAAGTCCTTTGGTAAATCACAAGACATATTATTATGCTGCGGTAGCATTTGCTTCTAATGAATTTAAGAAATACGACCCAGGTAATCCTACAGTAGGTGGACAAAAAACAACTTACTTACAAGGGGCTAAGAATTTTGCAAAATACTCTGCTATACCACATGGAGTAGAATCAAGAAACGAGGGTTCTACTTTACAATCACTATGGGGCGATGCTGCTACGGTTAGAAGAATAGAGGGAGCAAATAATGGAGGAAATGAATTGAATCTAACCCAAGAAACAGTTGATGAGATTGTAAAAAATGGATTTAAAGATACTTTAGAGTATGTGAAAACATATGACCCAATTGGGTTCAAAGTTACGGACCCTATTCAACTAAAGGAGGCTAATTTTGAATTGCAATTTATAGCCGATACGAATAAGAAGATTAAATGGGAATTGAGAGATTTAACTAATCTTGATACCATTCGTGGTGATCGCTATATTGAGTCACCATATGAACAACCTATTATTTCTCAACGATCTGGCAATACAGATTTCGATTATGGATTCTCATTAAAATTAGGTGCGCCAGTTCCTGTTTATAAAAATATTATTTCAAAGAATTATGTATATGCCCCAATAGGTGGAACTATAGAATATAAAGATCCTTCGAGACCTTGGCTGGCATTTGTAAAAGATGCCGGGCAAAATGATGCATCAAATTGGATTCGCTCAGGAAATTATTTAGCTACAGGTAATCCAAACACCAATCAGTTTGTATTTGATGCAAACAGAAGTACTGTGGGAATTGCTTCCGAGTTTACAGATTCGCTTCAACTCTTTGATAAAATAGCAGATGGTGCATGGGCTCCCTATTGTTTAACTCCAAGTTACAGTACAGAAACGGGGGGTGTAGCAGGGGCTCCTTTATCGGTATATGGTCCAGGATTTAAATGGGATAAATATGGTAGTAATGATAAATCACCTCAAAATAATTTAGATCTTTTACAGAGTGTAGATATTGTGTTTACACCAGACAAAAGTAAATGGTCTAAATGTATAGTTTTTGAAACAGGTGAAGTACAAGCCAATAACAGAGGAGCAGATGTAGGAAATACAGAGGTAGCTCCTAGTACTCCATTTTCAAAAGGCTCTAGAAAAGGAATGATTCGTATGGATTATTCTTGGGAAAAGGATGGAACATACAGCACTACGGATGTGGGTCGTTCTTGGTTTCCGGGCTATGCGGTGAATGTAGAAACGGGTGAGCTTTTAAATATAGCATTTGGAGAATCTTCAGATATGGGAGACCAAAATGGTAGAGACATGATTTGGAATCCTACGGGTGATGTTTATGGAAAATTAGATAATGGTGGTTCTATTCCTTTCATTCCTCTTTTTGGTGGTAAGCATTTTATTTATGTAATGCGAACTAAGTATGATGAAGGAACTGAAATGCAACAAACATTGTTGAACAATTATATTGTTATGAACCAAGGTCCAGCTGGAGCTTCCTATCCTCCAGAAATTAGAACTTTTTATAATGATATTTTGTACTCAGCTATCCCTTATTTAAACACAGGATACAAATTAAACAGTGTAGATAATGGGCTAATTCCAGGAGAATTAAAAGTTAGAATTCGTGTAGAGCGCCCTTACACCAAATTTGCTACGGATGCAACTTTTACGGACACCTTGCCTCGCTACCAATTTAGTACCATAGGTATGGGAGTAAAACAAAAAGATAATGCAGTAGCTAAATCGGCTTTAGATTTGATAAGAATCGTTCCAAACCCTTATTTGGCTTATTCTTCGTACGAAACAAGTTCTACCGATTCGAAAATTAAAATCACCAATTTACCAAATAAGTGTACCATTAACATTTATACGTTGGAAGGAGTTTTAGTTAGAACCATTAATCGCTCTGTTGATGGAATAGACCCAGAAACAAGCAGAATTATTGAAATATCGGATGGTGCTCGATTGAAAGAACAGGGGGGGACTATTAATTTAGAAAATACCGCTGAGTGGGATTTGACAAATGAAAAGAATATACCTGTAGCAAGTGGTATTTATTTATTTGATATTAATGCACCAGGAATAGGACATAAAATATTGAAATGGTTTGGAGCGTTGCGTCCTACAGATGTTTCGAATTTCTAATTTTTTGAAGTGTTTAGTTTTAATGAAATGATTAAAGAAAGCGTATGAAGAAACTTTTAATATCCCTCTCACTTTTGGCAATAACAGCCGAAACAGCATTTGCAGGAAACCCTGATAGAAGGGGCGAGGCAGGTGCTGTAGAATTGAATATGAATGGCTATGCTCGTTCTGCTGGTCTATGGAATTTAAACTGTGCTGGTATCAAGGGATTAGAGGCAGAACGCCTTAATCCTGCTGGATTGGCTTATCTACGTAAAGTAGAAATAATAGCAGCTTATTCTTCTTGGCTTACGGGGTCTGGTGTCAATTTAATTCAAGCTGGAATTGGCTATAGAATTAAATCTAATGCTATTGCACTTTCTGTAAATTCTCTAAGTTTTGGAGCCATAGATAGAACGACTACACTTAATCCAGAGGGAGGTTTAGGTACGTTCAAGCCTACTTTTTTAAACATCGGGTTGTCTTATGCAAAGAATTTTTCTTTAGGAACTACCAAGAAAATGGGAGCCAATGTAATAACAGGAGGAATATCACTTCGATTGATTACAGAAGGAATTCAAAATGTGAATGCAACTGGATTTGGTTTTGATTGTGGATTGCAGTACACTACTGGGTTAAAGGAAAATGTACACTTTGGAGTATCCTTAAGAAATGTGGGAACTCCTATGCGTTTTAAAGGGGATGGATTTACTTATAATGGAATAGCTGAGGCAAATTACAATTTATCTTATGATCGTAAATCAAATAAGTTTGAATTGCCTACTCAATTAAATATTGGATTAGCTTACGATGCTTACTTTGGAGCTAAAATTGAAACGGAGCCTGGAAAGTATAAACAAAATTATCGTTTAACACCTACCGCCCAATTCACCGCCAATGCATTTGGAAACGACAATTACGGTGCGGGTTTAGAATTTAGTTTGCGTGAAATATTTATGTTAAGAGCAGCCTACCGTATGGAAACAGGAATCTTTAAGCAAACTACCAGAGTTACTGCCTACAATGGTTTTGCGGCAGGTCTTTCGTTTAATGTTCCATTTAAAAAAGATGGCACAGGCTCTAGTTTAGGTTTGGATTATGGATTTAGAATGACTGCCGGAAATACTAATTTTCAACACACGCACACTGTAGGAATTCGTTTTAATTTAGGTGGTGCAGATAAAGAGCAAGAGTACAAAGAGAAATCGAAATCTAAAAAAGACGATACTGCTTTTGAAGAAGAAGCACCATCAAAAGATAGCGCCAAGAAAAAAGGTAAAAAGGGTAAAGTAACAGTAGAAGATTTGGAAGCAAAACAAGCCGAGTTAGATTCTGTAATGAAAGTAGCTGCAGCTTTGAAAGTAAAAGCAGAGACTCCTATTTATAAAATTGATACGTTTGAAAAGAAGGTGACAGTAATTCAAATTGACACGGTTTTAGTTCCTACGGTTTTAGAAAAATCAGATTATAAAGCAGTTGATAATATTGACACTATTACTAAAAATGGGAAAACTGTTTTGCAATTTAACGACTACGAAGCTTTAGAGTTTGAAACAGGTTCTGCTACTATCAAAACTAAGTCTTATCAGTATTTGAATTACTTGGTGAACATGATGAAAAAGAACTTGAGTTCTAAATTGAATTTATCTGGACATACCGATAATGTGGGTGATAGAGATAAAAATGTGAAACTTTCTCAAGATCGAGTAGATGCTGTAAAAGCATATTTTGTATCTAAAGGAATCAGTGCTGAAAGAATGGGTACACAAGCATTTGGGCCCGATAAACCGAAGTATAAAAACGATACTGAAAAAGGGCGTGCTAAAAACAGAAGAGTAGAAATAAGTATAGAGTTATAAGACTCTTGTATAGCAATCTAAAACAACTTAGATTTGCAATTAGAGAAAGACGTTCCCCAGAAAGGGAGCGTCTTTTCGTCTTAAAAAGGTTGATAGAAAGAAATAAATTTTAATACAAATATTAAATAAGATTATGTCTGATATAAATTATATGACGAAAGAAGGCTATGATGCGTTAGCAGCAGAGCTGAAATATTTGAAATCTGTTAAGCGTCCAGAAGTATCGAAAGCGATTGCAGAAGCCCGTGAAAAGGGCGACTTAAGTGAAAATGCAGAATACCATGCTGCACGCGAAGAGTTGGGCTTGCTAGAGGCTAAAATAGCAGAGGTAGAAGGTAAATTTGGAAGTGCTCGTGTTATAGATGAAAGCAAGCTGGATATTTCTAAAATCGGCATATTATCAAAAGTAGAAGTCTTTAATAAAAAGCTAAATAAAACTCAAAATTTTATGATTGTGAGTGAGGCGGAAGCTAATTTGAAAGAAGGAAAAATATCCTCTAACTCACCTATTGGAAAAGCATTAATGGGAAAAAAATTGGGTGATATAGCTACTGCTCAAACACCAGGTGGTGCTATGGAATTTGAAGTAATTAAAATTTCGATTTAATAAATAGCTTTTAAGATGGCTTCCATATTTACCAAAATAATACAAGGTGAAATTCCTTGTTATAAAGTAGCAGAGGATGAAAGCTTTCTAGCTTTTTTAGATATCTCTCCCCTATCAAAAGGGCATACATTGGTAGTACCCAAGGAAGAAGTGGATTACATTTTTGATTTAGATGATGCTACTTATAACGGGTTAATGCTTTTTTCTAGAAGAGTTGCTAAGGCTATTGATAAATCAGTAAACTGTAAGCGAGTGGGAATAGCTGTAATTGGTTTAGAGGTGCCTCATGCTCATGTGCATTTGATTCCCTTGCAAACAGATGCCATTAATTTTTATGCCCCCAAATTGAATTTGGAAAAACAAGAGTTAGAAGAAATTGCAAAGGCAATTCATTTGAATTTTGTTTAGTTAATTTCCTTTTACATTTAGACACTTTTAAATTAAAATACCTATGCCCAAAAGCGAACAGTTTAAGGAAATTATTGAAGCTGGATATAGCTTTAAAGGCGAGAGTATTACACTTGGGGCTGCTATGCTCGATGGTCAGGTGATAGATGGATTGCAGATAAAAGCTCCTTTGAAAACTTTTAATAGACACGGTTTAATTGCTGGTGCTACTGGAACTGGTAAAACAAAAACACTACAGATGATTTCAGAGAATCTTTCTAAAAAAGGAGTTTCTGTTTTGTTGATGGATATAAAAGGTGATTTGAGTGGAATAGCTCAGGAAGGAGAATTAAATGATAGAGTGAAGGAACGCATTGCAAGGATAGGAATTGATTTTGCTGTACATGGCAATCCAGTTGAGTTTCTTTCTTTATCAAAAGAAAAAGGAGCTAGACTTAGAGCTACTGTTTCGGAATTTGGTCCTGTTCTTTTTTCAAAAATATTAGAATTAAATGATGTGCAGGAAGGTGTTGTAGTTATACTTTTTAAGTATTGCGATGATACTAAAATGCCCTTATTGGATTTAAAGGATTTTAGAAAAGTCCTTAACTATTCGATTGCGGAAGGGGCTGATGAAATTGAAAAAGATTACGGGAAAGTTTCTTCTGCTACAGCCTCTACAATTTTGAGAAAGATTATAGAATTAGAACAACAAGGAGGTGATGTATTTTTTGGGGAAACATCATTTGATGTAGAGGATTTAGTAAAAATAAATGATAAAGGACAGGGATTGATTTCAATATTGAGATTGACAGATATTCAAGATCGGCCTAAATTATTTTCCACTTTTATGCTTTGCTTGTTAGCAGAAATTTATGCAAAGTTTCCAGAGGAAGGTGATGCAGATGCACCTAAGTTGGTCATCTTTATTGACGAAGCACATTTGATTTTTAACGAAGCTTCCAAAGCATTGTTAAATCAAATAGAGACCATTATTAAATTGATTCGTTCCAAAGGAATAGGCGTGTTTTTTTGTACGCAAAATCCTGCTGATATTCCAGATGATGTTTTAGCTCAGCTAGGTATGAAAATACAACATGCTCTTAGAGCATTTACTGCTAAAGATAGAAAGGCTATAAAACTGGCAGCAGAAAATTATCCGGAAACAGAATTTTACGATACCGAAAATTCATTAACCAGTTTAGGAATAGGAGAGGCATTCATTTCTGTATTAAATGAAAAGGGAATTCCCACTCCATTAGCAGCTACTCTTATGTTGCCACCTGCCTCTAGAATGGATGTTTTGACAGAAGTAGAAATTGATGAAATAATTGAATCTTCCGATTTAATAGAAAAGTACAATCAAGAAATAGATAGGGAAAGTGCTTATGAAATATTGACTAAGAAACTATCCCCAGCAGAGGAGAATGCAGATGATACAGCTTCTTCGGAATCTGAAAAAAGCAATGAACCTTCTGTGATAGAAAAGGCCGGAGGTTTTATAAGTGATGTGGCCAACAGTACTGCTGGAAGGGTTATTATTCGGGAAGTAACTAGGAGTTTGCTAGGCGTACTTGGTATTGGTGGTACTAGTAGAAGGCGATAGACTTAACTATAACTCAAAGTTAATTTGTTAGATAATATGAGATTCTTTGATTTTTAAATATATGTTAAAATTTTAAAGTGATTAAGATTAGTTCTGCCTTTATTAAACAAAAGATAAATAATTGTGTTATTTAGAGCATTAATTCATTAATCAAAAATCATAACTATGAAAAAACTTTTTCTCTCATTCGGCTTGGCAGCCGTAGGATTATTATCCTCAATTACCGCCAGCGCCCAAATTAATATTTTGGTGCTTCACAATTGCCCTTCTAAGGAAGCGGATACAGTAGACGTATGGGTGCAAGGACCATCTGTTCCTGGAACACCTATACTTCTATTGGATAATTTTGCTTACAAAAGTGCCACTTTTGTAAAAATAGGTTACCCTGCGTTGCCAGCAGGAACTGAGTTGGTCGTAGCTCCTAAAAATAGTAGCAATGCACTTCCAGCTTTATTTACTAAATCTGTAGCTGGATTAGCTGCAGGAAATTACACTTTAGTAGCTTCTGGTTTAATTGACCCTTCAATTAAGACAAATCCTAGTGGAGTAAGCGGAGCATTTGATTTAGATTTAAGTACGGGTTCTGTTTTTGCTTCAGGAGATCCTTCTAAATTTAGTGTAGCTATTAAACATGGTGTAGTAGATGCTCCAGCTGTAACTGCTAAAGCATTTATTACTACCATACAAACTCCTGCAAAGGATGTATTAGCAGATAGCGCTGTGTTCCGTGATATTACAGCTTATTCAAATTATCCTGCAGCATCTCGCAGAGTGCATCTTTATCCTAATAGAGCTACCACTGCTATTGCTCAATACAATGGTGATGCTTTGAAAACTCTAGGAGGTAAAGGAGCTTTAGTTTTTGCTTCAGGTTTCTTGGATACAACTGGAACTGGAACTAAAAATACCTTTGGTCTTTATGCAGTTGTTATTGACACAAACGTAGGAGCAGGACCATTGGCGTCAGCTGCACAAACAGTAGTAGCTTTGCCAACTGAAAAAGTAGCTGGTTTAGTGCAAGTATATCATAATGCTGCTGACCCTGCTGTAAAATCAGTTGATTTGTATGTGGGTGGTCAGAAACAACAATTAGGACTTAGTTTCCGTGCAGGTTTCCAATCTGCTGGATTTATTCAAGACTTTGATTACAACATTGATTTACACCAAAAAGACTCTTCTGCGTCTATATTGGCATCTACTTTACGTCTTAATTCTGATAGTTTAGTAGCCGTAGTATCAGGTGTTTTAGATACTACTAAATTCAAAGTAAATCCTGACGGAGGTGATAGAAAACTAGCAATGTTTATCTACAAACCTGCTCGTGTTACGCAGCCTGCTGGTAGTGCACAAATTACAGTATTCCACGGAGCTACTGATGCACCCACTGTAGGTGTTACAGTTCCTGCTGCTGGTGGTGTTGCTTTAATTACAGGTTTAAAATATGGTCAATTTCAAACTGCTGCTTTAGGTGGAAACACTTCTTTACCTACATCATTAGGAACAGTAGTGGTAGATTTGAAAGTTCCAGGTGGTGCTACTTACAAATCTTATTTGGTGCCATTGGCAGCATTGGATGGAAAAGCTGTAACAGTTTGCGCTTCAGGTTTCTTAGATACTACAGCTGCTAATAGCGGTGGACCATCTTTCAAACTTTTTGCAGGACTTCCATCTGCTCCATTCCCTACTATTGTATTCTTAAAAGATACAGCTATTTCTACAAGTATCAACGATCCAGCTAAAGCTGATATGCAATTCCGTATGTTCCCTAATCCGGCTACATCAGAATTGGTAATGGCTTTTGATGTAAAAGAGTCTAGCAATGTAACTATTGATATTCTTGACTTAACTGGTCGTGTAGTTTCAAATGTAGTGAACTCTGTATTTGATAACGGAACAGTTGCATTAACTCAAGATATTCGTGGATTACAAAGTGGTTTATATATAGCCCGAGTAATGAGTGATAACAAAGTATCTTCTTACAAATTCAATGTAGTAAGATAATAGTTGTTTTAAAACAAACAGAAGGGCTGCTTCCATTGGAGGCAGCCTTTTTTGTTATAGGTAGAGAGGGCTTTGAACCCAAAAAAAATTCTATTTTTGGCTAGCATAAAAAAACAAAATGGCAGAAGCAATTACACTTGGAAGAATGACCGACACCATGGAAGAAGGGTTTGTGGCGGAACTGAGTTTGAAAGTAGGAGATACGATTAAAGCAGGAGATAGTATTGCGGAGATAGAAACGGATAAAGCTACTTTGCCATTAGAGTCTTATTACGCTGGGAAAATTTTGTATGTAGCAGCTAAGAAAGGAGACTCTTTAAAAATTGGCGACTTAATAGCCATAGTAGGGAAGGAAGGGGAGGCTTACGAACATCTTTTAGTGGCGAAAGCGGAGGTGACAAGCAGCACAGTACTGAGTGACAAGGTTCAAGAAAAAGTTGCAGAGAAGAGGGAGGAAGTAGTAGCTGTAATACAAGAAGAGAATATCCATACAAATACTCGTCTAAAAGCATCGCCACTTGCCAAATCTATTGCTAAGGAAAAGGGAATTGATTTGAAGAAAGTTAGTGGAAGTGGAGAAGATGGCAGAATTGTGAAACGTGATTTAGAGAGTGTTTCTACTTCACGAAATTCAAAGGTGACATTTGTAGGGAAAGAAGGGTTTTCAGATTTGCGTGTATCACAAATGCGCAAAACTATTGCCAAGCGTTTGCTACAATCTAAAAATGAGAATCCTCATTTTTATCTTACTGTAGATATTAATATGGATAAAGCAGTAGAACTAAGAACAGCTTTAAATAATGTACTTTCTAATAAGGTTTCTTTTAATGATATCGTTATAAAAGCAGTTGCCATGGCGCTCCGTCAAAACATGGCTGCCAATACATCTTGGTTAGGGGACACCATTCGCCAATACGAACACATTCATATAGGTATGGCGGTGGCAGTAGAAGATGGACTGGTAGTTCCAGTAATTCGTTTTGCCGATGGGAAAACAATTGCGGAAATTTCTGAGGAGGCAAAATCATTGGCTCAAAAAGCAACTAGTAAGAAATTATTACCACCCGAAATGGAAGGTAGTACCTTTACTATTTCTAATTTGGGAATGTTTGGTATAGAAAACTTTACTGCTATTATAAACGAACCTAATGCTTGCATATTGGCTGTAGGAGCCATTCGCAAAGCACCAGCAGTAGTGAACGATGAAATTAAAGTAGCCAATTTGATGAAGGTGACTTTATCATCAGATCATAGAGTAGTAGATGGTGCAGTAGGCGCAAAATTACTCCAATCTTTAAAAGCTATTTTAGAAGAACCTGTAAGACTTTTAATCTAATATCACATCCGAAATAGAACTCACGGGAATGGTTACACCGCCCTTAAGCACTACAAATTTATCGGTGGTAGCCCATATAGTTGTGTACACTTCTTGTGAGCCTTCATCTGTATTGAAAATGATTTTTACTTTGCTGTGAAAATTGTTTCCTAACAACATGGCATGATACAACTTTTGGTAACGCTCTCGAAGCTGAGCTTCAGATACTGATTGATCTTCTTTCCTAAAAGTAACTTTTAGGATTTCTTCTTTTTCTAATCGTTTAGCTGCTCCCATTTTGTTATTTTTAATGATTCAAAATCAACATTGAGTTATAGGAGAGTTTACGTTCCAAATTCAAAATGGTTTCAAAACCATTTTTTAAAATTTATCTTTAAGTATGTCAAACAAAATAACATTGGTATTGGGAGCATCTGAGAACCCAGAAAGATATTCTAACAAAGCAATAAAAATGCTACGAAAGCATGGTCACGATGTAAGTGCTGTTGGAAAAGATGCAGGAAAAGTGGAAGATGTAATTATTCATACAAAGGCAAAGACTGGATTGAAAGTAGATACTGTAACGCTTTACCTAAATCCTCAATTACAGAAAAATTATTACGATGAAATTTTAAAACTAAAGCCTAGAAGGATTGTTTTTAATCCTGGTACAGAAAATGAGGAGTTGAAAAAGCTAGCAGAATTAAATGGAATAGAAGCCGCTGAGGCTTGTACATTGGTTTTGCTTTCTACTGGGCAATATTGAATTTAGATGTCAGACTTTAGACATATGAAGAAGGACTAAAAACCAAACCCGATAACTTTTTTAAACTAAAAAAACAACAACATGAACACACAAGGAATGTTACAACCCGAAGCATTGAAGGGAAAAACAATTATTATAACTGGAGGTGGAACAGGGCTAGGAAAATCTATGACGAAATACTTTTTAGAATTAGGAGCTAACTGCGTTATCAGTTCTAGAAAATTAGATGTATTAGAAAATACCGCCAAAGAATTAGAAAACGAAACTGGCGGAAAATGTTTAGCAGTGGCTTGTGATGTACGTTTGTATCATGAAGTAGAAGCCATGGTCAATAAAGCGGTTGAAACTTTTGGGAAGGTTGATGTTTTAGTAAACAATGCGGCTGGCAATTTTATTTCTCCCACAGAACGCTTGTCGGCAGGGGCTTTCAAGTCTATCATTGGCATTGTGTTGGAAGGTTCTATCAACTGCACATTAGCACTGGGTAAGCTTTGGATAAAAAACAAAGAGACGAATAAAGCGGTGCTAAACATTGTAACTACTTACGCGTGGACAGGTTCAGGATATGTAGTTCCATCGGCTACAGCAAAGGCTGGAGTGCTAGCTATGACCCGTTCTTTGGCAGTAGAGTGGGCTAAGTATGGCATTCGTATGAATGCCATTGCACCTGGTCCATTTCCTACGAAAGGGGCATGGGATAGACTCGTGCCTGGCGATATGAAAGAGCGTTTCGATTTAATTAAACGAGTGCCACTGCGAAGAGCAGGGGAACATCAAGAACTGGCAAACTTAGCTGCCTATTTAGTATCCGATTATTCAGGATACATAAATGGTGATGTAGTAACTATAGATGGTGGAGAATGGCTACAAGGAGCAGGGGAGTTTAGTATGTTCGATGATGTAACATCCGATGAATGGGATGCTATAGAAACAATGGTAAGAGGAGCGAAGAGTTAGTAATTACTTCTTCAAAACTCCTTCTATCGGTTTTCCCACACAACCACTGGGCTCTTGAATTTTTAAAAGAGCCGCTACCGTAGCTGCAATATCTGTCATAAAAACAGGCGAGTAATCCTTGCCTGTTTTTATGTTCCAACCATACCACAAAAGCGGAATATGTGTATCATAAGCATAGCCAGTACCATGTGTGGTTCCTTTCGGGAAATCTTCTAGCACTGCGGGTTTGAATACTATTTGTAAATCGCCTGAAGCTTTTTGATTGTAACCATTGGATATTTGAGATTTAAGATTTTCTTGTAAAGAAGCGTTGCTTAAGTTTTTCAAATCCACTACATTGGTAACTAAAGCAGATTGTAGTAAATATTCGGTGAGCGTATTTTTGATAGCCACATCATTTAGAGAATAGGTTTTTATAGAATCCCAATTCAAATACACTTGCATGTTTCCAAAAGATTCTACGAGATTTTGTTTGCCATATTTTTGAAATAAAAGTTTGTTAAGCTGTTTGCTCATGGTATCGGTGAGTTGCACACCAGCAGGAACTTTGTGTTCTCTGTTAAAGCCCTCTGCGTGAGATGCACCGTGGTCTGCGGTTAAGTACAGCAAATAATTTCCTGCACCTACTTGTGTATCTAAAAATTTCAAAAACTCAGCTAAGTCTTTATCAAATCGTAAATAACAATCTTCCATTTCTATTGCATTGGGGCCGAACTGATGTCCTACATAATCAGTAGATGAAAAACTCACCGCCAAGAAATCGGGTGTTTTACTTTTCCCTAAATTTTCTCCTTTCACAGCAGCTTTTGCCATTTCAAAAGTGAGTGTGTTACCCCAAGGTGTGGCTTTTAATACATCTACATTCTTTTTAGTGAGCTCTGAAATTTTGTGCGGAAAGACAGGATGGTCTTCATTGCTATAGTTGCCTTCGTACCATTTATCGTCTTCGGTACTTTCGGTATATTTTGTCAATTCATAAATTGTTTTCCAGTTTTCTTTGAGGTATTGCTCTGGTAATTTTTGTGCGTTAAAATCAGTTACCCATTTAGGTAGCGTATCTCTGTAATACGAACTGGTAATAAATTTTCCGCTCTTTCCATCAAACCAATAAGCGCCATTGGCTGCGTGCCCTGCAGGGTAAATGGAGCTTCTGTCTTTTATGGCAACACCTATTACTTTGCTTTGGAAGTTAGTGCCTAAGCGAAGTTCATCGGTGATGGTAGTAGTGAGCATGCGGTTAGGTGATTGTCTACCCACAGCGCCTTCTGTACCAACTGTTTTGTAGGCAGAATCGGAGGTGCAGTAAATTACTTTGCCTATGGTTCTATCGTACCAATCGTTTCCTACAATGCCATGCACCGCAGGCACAGAGCCAGTGTAAACGCAGGTATGCCCAGGAGCAGTGTAAGTAGGTATATAAGGTATGTGTGTGTTTTCGCAAGTATAGCCACCTGCTAATAATCTTTTAAAACCTTCAGTTCCATATTTTTCTGAATAGCGATAGAGGTAATCCCAGCGCATTTGATCTACCACTACACCTACTACCAACTTGGGTTTAGAAGGAGTAGCAGTTTGCGAAAAAGATGTGGTAGTAAATAAAAATGCTATTAAACCGAACGTATATTTCATGGCAAATAATTGAGCAATAAAGAAAGAGAAATTTGAGGGAAAAAGTAGGGCTATATTTCTCATAAAACAAAACAGCCCCGAAATTTTCGAGGCTGTTTTACATTCTTTTAAACTAAAATTAATGTTTGGCTAAGTAAGAAGCTACTCCATCGTGAGTGGCGTTCATACCTTCTTTTCCTGCACTCCAGTTAGCAGGGCAAACTTCTCCTTTTGTTTCAAAATATCTTAATGCATCTACGATACGCAATGCTTCGTCAATATTTCTTCCGAGAGGCAAGTTGTTTACTAATTGATGCTGAACAATACCTTCTTTATCGATTAAGAAAAGACCACGGTAAGCTATCAATTCTGATGTAGCTTGCATTTGGTCGTTTTCATCGTAAAAATAACTGCCATTTAGAACATCGTAATTAGCAGAAATAGTTTTGCTGGTATCTGCTACGATTGGATACGTAACACCACCTATTCCGCCTTTGTCTTTTGGTAATTGTAACCAACCCCAGTGCGATTGTTCTGTATCTGTAGAACATGCTACTACTGCGGTGTCGCGACTTTCAAAGTCAGCTAATTTTGCTTGAAATGCGTGTAACTCTGTAGGGCACACGAATGTGAAATCTTTTGGGTAAAAGAAAAATACTACATACTTTTTGCCAAGGTATTGGTCTAAAGAAAAGTTTTCTACTATTTCTTCGCCATTTACTACGGCTGTTGCTTTGAATGATGGGGCTTTTTTGCCTACTAATACTGCCATGTTCTTTTTAAGTTTTTAAGTGAAAAATTGTTGTTTGAATTGGAGAACAAATATAGGGGAGAAAAGTTAGAGAGAAAATGATTTTTACGTGATTTCATTTTATTGTGATTTATCTCATATCGGGTTCGGCTTTCATTTCCTCTATGGGCTTGGGTTTTTCGTTTTTAAAGATGTCTTTTATTTCATTTTTCTGAGGTACTTCTGAGGCAGGCACATCTAGTTTTGTAGTTAATACTTTGGCAGTAGTAGAGAAACTCATATCTTCTGATTTGCCAAACAAAGAACCTGTGGCATAGGTAGTTTGGGAAATGTAGTCGAGCACATATTTTCCACCCAAAGGCTTGTAAGCTACTTTCACATTTACATTGAGTGATTCCATTTTAGCCACCAACATAAAGCGTTTGGCGCGTTCATTAAAAATGTGAAATTCTATAAAGCGAATGGCTTGGTCTTTTGTTTGAATGTAGGCTTTTCCAGTGGCAGCTATTGCCTCATTTTTCTTTTTGGGAATGGATTTGAATTCGATTACATTCATTTCTTCACCATCTATATTTTCCGTTCCTAAAAATTTGTATTCGTTTTCTTTTAATTCCTTTTCAGAAAAAACCTTTTCGGGAAACATGAGTTGAATCAATTGCCCTGGCTTAATTTCAGGCATAAACATTTGTCCTTTTTTTACAAACATTTCGTGGGCTAAAACTTTGTTGTAAACCTTATCGGAATCCGTTAAAGAATAACCAGGCAGAAATAAATTATAATGGAAAAAGTAATAGTGGGTTCTGTCGCCACTTCGTTTGCTGTAATCTTTAAATACAATTTCTGAATTGCTGAAGGTGCTGGGGTAATTTTGTTTTACACGAGCTACTGCATTGCGGAGCATATCACGCGTATCACCAGGTTTTACAGTCACTTCTTTCAGGTCGTATTTTTTAGGAGTAAGCGTAAGCTGATTGCGATTGGTTGTCAATAAATTTTCAGCAGTGGTGCGCCATTCTTCGTAGCCAATGTGTGTAAAATAGATAGAATCTTTTTGACCTACTCCAGCGCCTCCTATTTTAGTAATGTCAAATTTCCCATCATCATCGGTATAAGAGCCTTGCTGTGTTTTAGGTACATAAATACCTACATACGAAAGTGGATGATTGTACTCATCTACAAACCTGCCTGATAAGGTTATGTTGCTCCCATTAATACCAAAAGATAAATCTTGAGCGGCTGAAAATAAAGGGAGTAAAAGTAAAAGTCTAAAAATATGTTTCATTGGTAAACGATTTAAATGGTTATAGTTTTTGTTTCATATCTAATATCTCACTTCACTTCTTTTAATTTTTCCATCACATAGAAAACAGCAGGACAGAGCGTATAGTTTAAAAGAGTCGTTTGTGGGTACTCAAAAAATTTCCCCGAATCGGTGTAGGGATATTTCCTACAATCGCTTGGTCTAGCATCATAAATATTACAATAATTGCCACTTCCTAAAAACGGACAGGGACTTTTTTGAACCACATAATCGCCATCTTCATCGAGTCTTAAATATTGTTCTATTAATTTGGATTCTTTGATACGAAGATGTTTAGCTATACGAGTAATATCGGGGCTTTTAAATCGGGGCGAAATATTTTTACAACAACCAGCACAATCCAAACAATCTATTTTTGAAAAGGCTTCTTCATGTAAATCGGGGAGGTGTTTTTCTATCCCGCTTTTCTTTTTTGCCCGTTTTAGAAACTCCTTGTTTTCTTTTTGTTTAGCTACTGCTTTATGTTTCCAGTTATCTAAAAGTTCTGACATGTGGTAAAGGTATAAAAAGAAAAATCCCCTTCATTTCTGAAAGAGATTTTTTATAAAGTAAAAATTTAAAATTTATTCTGCTCCTATGGCAATAGGGGTATCAGGCAAAATACTGTAAGCATAATCAATGATTTTTAGTTCTGTATAAGCACTGTTCAAATTTACTTTCATCCATCCGTAATTGAATTTTGTTCCTGTTCTAAATCTAAAGGATAAATACTTATCTGCATTGTTAATGATTCCCACTCGATATCCAGTATTTTTAATGGAAAAATAACCTGCAAACTTATAAGCAGAAGAACTGATAGGTTGGGATTCACCTTTATTAAATATTTTTACATAAGGCACTGGTAGTAGTCCTTCTATAGCCAGTTCTATATATTGACTTTTTGTAGAGAAAGCAGTGATTCCACTATCGCCAGCCACATTTCTGAGCTCGATTACTAGTTCACACAATCCATCTCTGTTAATATCTATAGAGTCTAGTGAAACTCCACCAATGACCGTTGTAATTGGTTTGTTCAAAGTTACATGGACTATATTTAAATCGTCAGGCGTAGTGGTTTCTTTTTTGCAAGCAGAAAACAATAGCAATGCTAGAACTGATAGTAGTAAACTGCTTTTTAAGAAATGATTTTTCATAAATTGGTTTAGTTCAAAATGGAAAACAAAATTATTTCGCTCCCACTTTTATAGGAGTATCATATTGTGTGCTGTAAGAATATTCAATTATTTTAAACTCGTTATAAGCATTGTTTACGCTTACTTTCATCCAGCCGTATTGAAATTTAGTGCCCGTGCTAAAACGGAAAGCAATGTATTGCTCACTGTTTAAAACCCCTTCTCGAAGCCCTGAAGCTTTTAAGGAAATATAAGGGGCAAGATAATAAACAGCACTACTTGTGGAGGTCATTTCATCTTTGTTGTAGAGTCTTGGATATGGGGCAGGCGTAAATCCTCCAATATTTATTTGAAAGGATTGCCCCTTTTGCATAAATTGTATCAACCCAGTGTCCGCACCTACATTTTGGAATAGGAAATAAAATTCCGAGATACCATCTCCATTTATATCTAAACTATCTATATTAGGGGTGCCACCCGAGACCACAGAATAGGTTTTGTTTAAATTGACATAATTAATGGTAGGGTCATCGGGTGTAGAATTCTCTTTTTTACATGCAGAAAACAATAGCAATGCTAGGACTGAAAGGAGTAAACTACTTTTTAAAAAATGATTTTTCATAAATTGGGTTAGTTTATTTAATTGAAATTATTTCGCTCCCACTTTTATAGGAGTATCATATTGTGTGCTGTAAGCATATTCAATTATTTTAAAGTCGGTAAAAGCATCGTTCATACTTACTTTCATCCAACCATATTGAAATTTAGTGCCTGTGCTAAAGCGAAAGGCAATATATTGTTCACCATTTAATATACCTAAGCGCAGTGCATTAAATTTCATAGAAATATATGCGAATTGATAATAAACAGAACTACTTGTAGAGGTAATTTCATCTTTATTGTATAGTTTAGGGTAAGGGACAGGTGTAAATCCGCCAAGATTAATTTCAAAGGCTTGTCCTTTTTGGTATAATTGCACAAAGCCTGTATCTGAGCCCACATTTTGGAAGAGGAAGTAAAATTCAGAAGTGCCATCCCCGTTCAAATCTACACTATCTGCATTGGGAACACCTCCAGAAACTACAGAATAGGTTTTGTTTAAATTAACATAATTAATGGTAGGGTCATCTGGTGTAGAATTCTCTTTTTTACATGCAGAAAACAATAGCAATGCTAGAACTGAAAGTAGTAAACTACTTTTTAGAAAATGATTTTTCATATGTTAGGTTTAATGAATACCAAAATTAGGAAATATTTAATCAAAATGGATTCAGCTTTTAGGCTATATTTGCGCTCCGAAACCCCTTCGGCATGAACAAAACTTTTTCTCAAAAACCTGCTATTCTTCTGCTAGCAGATGGTACTATTTTTCACGGATTATCTTTAGGCAAAATAGGCACTACTGTAGGTGAATTGTGTTTTAATACAGGAATGACGGGATATCAGGAAGTATTTACCGACCCATCCTACTTTGGTCAGGTAATTATAATGACCAGCGATCATATAGGAAACTACGGAGTGAAAAAGGAAGATGTAGAATCCAGTTCTATCAAAATAGCAGGAATGATTTGCAAAAAATATTCAGGCAATAACTACTCTCGTGTTTCTGGTGAAAGTTCTTTGCAAGATTATTTTGAACAAAATAATTTAGTAGGAATTTGTGATGTAGATACTCGTGCCCTCACGGTGCATGTTCGCGAAAATGGCGCTATGAATTGCATCATTAGTTCAGAAACAGAAGATGTAGAATTATTGAAAAAGCAATTGGCTGCAGCTCCCAATATGGATGGCTTGGATTTAGCCATTAAAGTATCTACCGAAACCCCTTATTTTTATGGGAATGAATCAGCTCCTTACAAAGTAGCTGTGCTCGATTGCGGTATTAAAGAGAATATTTTAAAATGCATGACAGAGCGGAATATTTACGCTAAAGTATTTCCCGCAAAAACTTCTTTTACTGAAATGCAAAGTTGGAACCCAAGCGGTTATTTTATTTCCAATGGACCTGGCGACCCTGCTGCTATGGATTATGCCATACAAACCGTAAAAGAAATTCAAGCAGCAGATAAGCCAGTGTTTGGAATCTGTTTAGGACATCAATTATTGGCTTTGGCAAATGATGTACGAACTTTTAAAATGCACCACGGGCATAGAGGGTTGAATCATCCCGTTAAAAATTTAATTTCTGGAAAAAGTGAAATTACTTCACAGAATCATGGATTTGAAGTGAGTAGAGAAGATATAGAAAACTCGAGTACAGTAGAAGTAACACATGTAAATTTGAATGACGAAACCATTGAAGGTATTCGTATTAAGGGCAAAAAAGCATTTAGTGTGCAATATCACCCAGAGAGTAATCCAGGGCCCCATGATTCTCGTTATTTGTTTGATGAGTTTGTTTCTTTAATGAGTAATTAATAAGATATCATGAAGAATGTAAAATGTATAATTCAAATGACTAATGTTGTCTTTCAAAGTGGAAAGCGGTTTGCATTATACATTATACACTTTGCAATTTTTTTGTTCTTTATGGAAAGTTGTAATAACAATTCTGCTCCTAAAACTGCTGAATTTGGTGAGACAGATTCCCTTTCGATAGCTGCAGATACTACTATGCAAGTGGCTATAGAAAATTCGCATGAGTTTCTGCAAACCTTGACTGTTTCTCCCGAAGAGGTATACGATATAAAGTCAAGTGCTTATTTTGAAGGGGTAGAACACAAGAAGTTTTTAATTCTTAGAAGAACAAAAGGAAATGTAGAAGATACACTTTGTGAGCAAACATATCCTACGGAAATTACCCGAACAGAACTAGTAGATTTAGATAATGACAAGTTGAAGGAAATACTGGTTTATTATACCACTAATACGGTAGACCCAAAGTATACGCACATTGCATCTGTATTGGTTTGTAAGCCAGCTAGAAAAGGACATGCTGATTTTTTGATAGAGATGAGTGGTGGAGCAAAGGATATAAAATACAAAAGTAGTGACGCTATCCATGATACTTTATATGTGAAAGATAATTTGGTGGTTCGAAAATATCCGTTGTATGAGTTCAGAAAAGATACACTGCCTAAAGGTACTGCTTGGATTTATTATCAATTAAAATTCAATAAATTTGAGGAAGTAAAGAAGGAAGCTGTATTGTGAATTTTGGGAAATACTAGTTTTAAAATTCATTAAAAATATACAGCAAATTGAAACAACAATCAAACTATTTCAAACAAAAAATAACTATAACCCCATGAGCCAAATTGCAGCCATTCACGCCAGACAAATTTTAGATTCAAGAGGAAACCCAACTGTAGAGGTAGATGTGTTCACAACTTCTGGTGTTTTGGGAAGAGCTGCTGTGCCATCTGGTGCTTCTACGGGCAAGCATGAAGCGGTAGAATTGCGTGATGGTAAGAAGGCTGTATATATGGGCAAAGGGGTGTTGAAAGCGGTGGAGAATGTCAATAAAATTATTGCGAAGGAATTAATAGGTCTTTCGGTTTTTGAACAAAATTTAATTGATCGTATTTTGTTGGATTTGGATGGAACACCCAATAAAGCAAAGTTAGGTGCAAACGCTATTTTAGCAGTGTCTATGGCAGTGTCTAAAGCTGCAGCAGAAGAAAGTGGCATGAGTTTGTACAGATATGTAGGAGGTGTAAATGCGAATACACTTCCCATTCCGCTTATGAATATTTTAAACGGAGGTGCACATGCCGATAATAAAATAGATTTTCAAGAATTTATGGTAATGCCTGTAGGTGCAGATACTTTTAGCAGAGCACTACAAATGGGAACAGAAATATTTCATCATTTGAAAGCGGTTTTGAAGAAGAAAGGATATTCTACCAATGTAGGAGATGAAGGAGGTTTTGCTCCTAACATTGCATCGAACGAAGAGGCAATAGAAACCGTTTTGACAGCTATAGAAGCGGCAGGTTTTAAACCTGGTAAGGATATATACATAGCTATGGATGCTGCTGCCACAGAGATGTACGATGAGAAAACAAAGTTGTATCATTTTCATAAATCAAATGGTAAGAAGTTTAGCAGCGATGAAATGGTGAGTTACTGGGCTAGTTGGTGTAAGAAATATCCTATACTTTCTATCGAAGATGGAATGGCAGAAGATGATTGGTCTGGCTGGAAAAAATTGACAGATAAAATAGGGGGTAAAGTACAGATAGTAGGGGATGATTTGTTTGTGACAAATGTAGAAAGACTGGCTAAAGGAATAGAAACTGGAGTAGCTAATTCAATTTTGGTAAAGGTGAATCAGATAGGCTCTTTAACAGAAACTATTAATGCTGTGAACTTGGCTAAAAATAATTCTTATACTTCTATCATGAGTCATCGGTCTGGTGAAACGGAAGATGTAACAATTGCAGATTTAGCGGTGGCGTTAAATTGTGGTCAAATTAAAACAGGCTCAGCTTCTCGTACCGATAGAATAGCAAAGTATAATCAGCTACTTCGAATCGAGGAAGAATTGGGAAGTTTAGCGTACTATCCTGGAAAGAATTTTAAATACGCGAAGTAATTTTTTTAAATATTCTACTTTTTAATGATGCAATTGGCAAGGTCTTTGTCTATGCACGGCATTATCGTTTTTTATGAGAAAGTGTTTTTTATTAGTAGGGTTGTTATTTGTTTTGGATAGCAGCTATGGGCAAAGTAAATATGTAGGAGATAATCTTTTGTCAATTCTAGGATTGAATAGAGACAGCAGTGCTGTGTACAAAGAGTTTGCTAAAGAATGGGGAATTGGTAAAAAAACCTCGGCACCTGAGAAGGGTTTTAAAATCAGTAAAAATCCACAAACCAATGAAGTAACGGCATTGCTATTTGTAAATAAGGGCTATGAGATGGGGGATGTGAAATTTCAGAAATACATACTTCCTATTCCTTTTGGTATCACCATGGACGATAGCTATGAAACCATCAGAACTAAATTAGGCTCTCCTAAGAAAGAAGATGAACTCGTTTCTAAATTTGCTAAGGACGGGCTCACCATCATTTTTAATTTTAAAAATTCATCGAAGAGCAAAATTGATTTTATCAAAATAGCAGAGGGCTTTGGTTCTACACCTATTGCCCCAATTACTCCAGATGAAAAGAAAGGAGTAGACAAAAAAGCGGGTGCACAAATTTCTGCTCCAAAAATGGTTAAAGCTATCCCTTCCAGTATAGAAACTACACCTGCTGTTTTTGAAAAATCCTCTTCTAATTCATTTGAAAGTAAAGTGGCAGGGAACAATAGTGATATTGTAAAAACTTCTTTTTACAAAACGATTATGGATGTGATGGAATCTGGCGTAGAATCTTATTTTAGAAGTATTCAGAGTGGAATAGAAGTACCTGTAGCTAACTTTTGGAATTACAAACACACCTACAAAACAAATGTGGTAATACCTGGTACGAGCTACAATTTTATTTATGCTTTTCCCTTTGCTAATTCTCAGAAAGATTGGGTAGCAGTAATAAAGGAGGGTGTTTATGATGATTCGTTTAAAAAAATCTATGAAGAGAATTTAGCTAAACTCAAAAAAGATTTTCCGCAAAGTGAAGGATGGAAATATTCCAATCCTACTGATGGAAGTATCAACGCACCATTGAAAGATTTTGAAGTTCAAAACAACAAATTCGGTTCTGTAATTTTGGATTATCAGCAAAATCCAGTGGGCAAAAGTGTGTTGTATTTTCGAATGATTTTGTATTATGATTAACAGTCAGAAAAATATAGAGGCTTAGTACAACAACTATTTCATCGCTTAAATCTTGTTATAAGCTTTCAATCCTTCCTCCAAACATTTAATGGCGTTGGTTAAATCATCTGTATTGAGAACATACGCAATGCGCACTTCTTTAGTTCCAGTATTTTTGCTGGCATAAAAACCTGTAGCGGGAGCCATCATTACGGTAGCACCTTCGTAACTAAAAGATTCGAGCATCCATTGGCAAAATTTATCTGTATCATCAATTGGTAATTCAGCCACAGCATAAAATGCTCCTCCTGGATTGGGACATTTTACTCCGGGAATTTTATTTAAAAGTGCTACTAAAACATCTCTGCGTTTTTGGTATTCTGCTATGATACCATCATAGTAATCGGAGCCTAAATCAAATAAAGATTCTGCAGCCAATTGTCCTATAGAAGGTGGGCTGAGCCTAGCTTGTGCAAATTTCATGGCAGCTTGAAGCACCTCTTTATTGCGGGTTACAATGGCACCAATGCGCGCTCCACATGCGCTAAATCTTTTTGAGATTGAATCAAAGACAATCACATGTTCATCTAATCCTTCTAAATTTAGAGAAGAGAAAAACTCCTTTCCCCCATACAAAAACTCACGATACACTTCATCTACCAATAAGAATAAATTGTGTTTCAAAGCTATTTCTCTGAGTACCAATAATTCTTCTTTACTGTATAAATAGCCAGTTGGATTATTTGGATTGCAGATTAAAATGGCTTTTGTTTTTGGGGTTATTAGTTTCTCAAATTCAGATATAGCAGGTAATGCAAACCCCGTTTCTATGCTACATGAAATTGGTTTTACCACTATGTTTCCTGCAGTAGCAAATCCAATATAGTTGGCATACATGGGTTCTGGTATAATCACTTCATCGCCTTCATCCATACAACTCATCATCACAAAACTCAATGCTTCAGATGCCCCATTTGTAATAATGAAATTTGACTTGTCAACTGCTATTCCTATTCTGTTATAATAGGCTGCAAATTTACTTCGGTAACTTTCAAAACCATCACTTGGGCAGTAGGCGAGTACCTTCATATCTAAGTTTTTTAGTGTCTCCCAAAAAGCTGCAGGAGTCTCTAAATCGGGTTGCCCAATATTTAAGTGATACACTTTAGTGCCGCGTTTTTTAGCAGCATCAGAGTAAGGTACTAATTTGCGAATGGGAGAGGAAGGCATCTTAAGCCCTTTGATAGAAATAGCTGGCATTTTTATTTTTTATTTTTGCTAAAGTGCGAATGATTTTTGGAAAACAAAAAAGCGGTTAGCATTCCTGCATAACCGCTTGTAGATTTATAATTGGTTTGAAATTAATTTTTTGGTGCCAATAAAGATGGCTGAGCCAGTGGAATACTCTTGTCCTCCTCCGGTTTAATTACTTCTCCTTTTATCATTACTACTTTGCTAGCTTCTGTGGCATTGGATTCTACGGTAATTGTTTTAGTGAAAGAGCCAGGTCTTCCTTGAGTATTATATGTAGCAGATATCACTGATTCTTTTCCAGGTAAAATTGGTTCTTTAGGCCAAGTAGGCACGGTGCATCCACAAGAAGCACGAACCGATGAAAGGATTAATGGTTCCATACCCACATTCTTAAATTTAAAATCATAAGTAATAGATGGTCCTTCTACAACCGTTCCAAAATCGTGTGATTCATCTTTGAATTTAATTTTGGGTGCATTCGGGTTAGTAGCTTTAGAAGTATCTTGAGCAAATGTTACAGAGTAAATGCTAACAATAGCAACGAATAATGCAATTATTTTTTTCATTTTCTTTTAGTTTAATGAAGTAAAAATACTTTTCTCTAGATACTTTTTCAAGTTGTGTGCCAAAAAGAATTTTGTTTAACAAGATTTTAGATAAAGATTTGAATGTAAAGAAAATTCAAAATGATACTTTTATAAAAAATATATCTGCTATGAACTACACTCTGATAACTGGCGCAAGCAAAGGAATAGGAAAATCGTTGGCTCTAGAATGTGCTAAAAGAAAAATGAATTTGATTTTAGTGGCTCGTTCAGAAGATTTACTAAGGCAGCTGGCTGGTGAGCTAGCTACTTCTGGAATTGAAGTAAAATATTTTGTAGCAGATTTGTTACAAGCAGACGCACAAACAAAAATATTTGAATGGGTAAAGGAAAATAAATTGCAAGTGAATATGCTTATCAACAATGCAGGAATGGGATACTGGGGAAAGTTTGCAGATTGCCCTATGGAAAAACATTTAGAAGTGATGAATCTAAATATGGATGCTATGGTAAAACTTTCTTATGCATTTTTGCAAAATACTACTGCATCTGAAAAGCGATATATCTTGCACACTGTAAGCACCGGAGCATATCAGCCAGTTCCTTATATGGGTATTTATTGTGCTACTAAATCTTTTATGTTATCGTTTTCTATAGCGCTTCGCGAGGAATTAAAATCGCAAAATGTAAATGTGACTGCATTGTGCCCTGGCCCCACGGAGAGCGAGTTTTTTGGTCCAGCTAAAATGGAGAAGTTAGTAGCACGTCAAGCAAAGTTTATGATGCCTTCAACAGTTGTAGCTAGAGTTGGTATGGATGCGCTTCTAAAAAACAAACCAAGTGCTATTCCTGGATGGATGAATAAAATTTCAGCATTGTTAACTACGCTTACTCCAAGTGCTCTTTCTGCTTCAGTTTCTGCTCAAATATTTAAAGGAAACTATTAGAAAATAAAAGACCCGCCTCGATAAATCGGACGGGTCTTTGTCACTAATTAAAGTGTGATTATTTTATTTTTCGCCTCTGTTTGGTAAATATGTTTTGTTGCCATTTCCATTGATATAATATTTTCCTCCACGAGCTCCTGTATATATAGTTTGTCCGCTTGGTCCTTTTAAAGAACGATCAATAGGGTCGTCTACTTTTACATTGGGTGCAGCAGGTCTAGGCTTAACAGTTTCTTTTTTTGCCTCTGCTTTAGGCTCTGCTTTTTTTGTTTCTTTTTTAGGTTCAGCTTTTGTTTCTTTTTTTCCTTCTTTAGGCTCAGCTTTCTCTTTTTTGGGTTCCGCTTTTGCTTTCGATTCCTTAGGCTCCGCTTTCTCTTTTTTAGGTTCTGCTTTTGCTTTAGTTTCTTTAGGCTCTGCTTTTTCCTTTTTAGGTTCTGCTTTAGACTTTGTTTCTTTTTTGTCTTTGTCTTCCTTCTTTTCAGACTTTGCTTTAGTTTCTGTTTTTGAAGATTCTTTTTTGGCTTTTGCTGTTTGTGCATTCACACTCGATACACTTACCATTACAGCAAGCATGAGTGCGATGATTTTGATTGTTTTCATTTTGTTTTGATTTTGTTTGATTAATTGTAATGCCTTTGCTAACTCCGTGCCAAAAATAAATCTTTGATGGATTTTAGTAATTAATTATTTGTTAATGACTAAGCGTTTAGTGGTAATAATACCTGCCGCTTCTATTTTAACCAAATAAGTTCCTTGTGCTAAATTTTTAGTGTTTAAATTAATGGTATGAATGCCAACGTTTAAATCAGCTTCGTAAGTTTCGTTTGTTACTGAGCCTAAAATGTTCAGTATGTCAACTTTTACTACAGCATTTTCTTTTAATTCAATTTCTAATTTCACCTCGTTTTGTGCAGGGTTAGGATACAACTGAATGTTCTTAAATAACTCAGAATGGGATTCGTTTATACCAGTGTTTACAGCGCGTATTAGTTTAGCTTCTTCTACATTTAATACAGTAAGGAAGCGAGCATCGGTATTGTATTCCTGCAATACACCAATTACATTCATTCTAGAAGCATTCCATGCAGCAGGTACAGAAAAACTGTAATGTCTGGTGGCTGAGCCTCCATTAGTGGTAGGTGTGGTTACATATCCAGCAGTACCCCATGCTCCATCTAAACTTTTGCGAAGTACATGACGGTGAGGGTAGTTTGCAATTGGATCTGCTTCAGAGTAAAAAGGTGAAGTAGAGAAATTAGCATCACCAGAAAAGGAATTGGCTTGGTCGTATCCTAATCCATTTCCAATTACAGAATCTTCTGTGAGCATTAAGTTCAAGCGTAAATCTCCTGAAACCGCATTAAAAAAATCAGCTTTTACATCTACTTCTAATTGTCTGGCAGCGGTATCGTATTCTAGATTCAATAAACTCACATTCGCTGGAACTGCCCAGTTGAGGCGTTGGTCTGAAGGAACGTTCCAATCTACATCTTGATTAAACCAAGAAACAAATGGGCTAAAATTTACTGTTTGGCGGTCATAAAAAAATTGTCTATCAAACATAATGGAAGGGAATCCATCAGCTAATTTTACAGCCACAGCATCTCCTTCTGGAATCATCAATTTATCGTATTGTGCACCATATCCCCCATCATCTTGTATGCAAATAGGTACTACATCGTTACGAACGGAGAGTAATTCTTCCATAGAAGCATGACCTCCCGGGCAATACTGACACCAAGCACCTGTAAATTCTTCTGCTAATACTTTTTTCTTTGCTCTGGGTGTATAACTAAAGAAAGTAAAATTGAGTGTATCATCTGCTGGTGTTAAATCAGGATTTCCGTTTGGTAAACTAACCCACACCTTAACTTTGTAAATACCCTCAGCTGGTGGATTGTAAGTTACACTAAAATTGTTAACCTCATCATAAACGGTAGGTGTTCCAGAAATATTAGTTGTTACAGCAGCTGCACCATTCACAGAATAACTAATCTTGTAACTATCCATTGGAAGAGAAGCATAGCTTCTTACTTCCCCATCTAAATTAATCGGATTTCCAAAGGTGTTGTGCTCATAAATATCTAATCTTTTTAAAGCTACATCATAAGCAGGTGCTGAGAAAACTTTAATGTTATCTAATCCCATAGCATACTTATTATTGGATTTATTTCTAAAAGCTAAACGAATAGTATCACCAGCGTAAGCATTTAAATCTATAGCATGAATTGTCCAGTCAGGGTTTTCACCTGGGGTGCTAAAAAGCAAAGTAGTAAAAGAAGTAGTAAGAGAATCGGTAGTAGATAATTTCACTTCATAAGATTCAGGGTAATTACCACTGTAGGAATAGGCATCCCAAGTGAGTAGAACCCCAGTAGCTCCCGAAGGTATAATTATCTGAGGTGTCACCATCCATCTATTTGCAACTCCAACTGGGTTAAAATCGGAAGTAGAACCAGCCCACTTATCGGTAGCAGTAGCACTTGTAGGTCTTGCCATCCAGGCATCGCTTGTCCAACTTGCGCTCGCAGGCGTGTTGCCATCTAAATTCCACAATACGAAATTAGCAGGGATCCCACTGTTGAAATTTTCTGAGTAATAAGTTTGGGAAAAAAGTGCAATTGATAGTAGAGCACTTAAAGAAAGTGTAAACAATTTTTTCATGAGATAAACATTCTTGAATGGTGAATTTCAAATCTAAAGAAAAAATAGATGTACTGAACTTATTTTTGTGTTAATGAGTTCTTAACGCTAATATTTGATCTATTTTTTTAAAACAATTAGAAATGTAGGAGATAAAACTATATATTTATAAAAGCGTATACTATACTATAAAGTGGGCTTATGAAAAAATATAATTTACTACTTATTGCTTCCTTATTTCTTTTTGCAAATAGCTCAAATGCACAAATACTCACGTTTGCGCCCAACGATACTATTTCTAAAGATACAGTAGTTTCTAATTCAGCCGATATTGTGGAGCAGGTAATGAACACGACAAATACCACTGCTGTAACTCAAAATTTTTCGTGGAGAAGAATTGCTTACGATGTGCCTAAGGGTTGGAATTCTCAGTTTTGCGATCCTAATCACTGTTGGGCAGGCTTAGACTTGCTTAAAAAACAAGATTTTATTATGACCTCTAATCAGGAAGGCCTTTTTAAACTGGATTTATTTCCTAATTGCACTCCTGGTACTGGACAGGTTCAATTTTTAGTTTGGTCAAAGACAGATAGTGCAAACAATAACTATTTGCTCACTTTTAATCAAACTTTTACGGCCTCGCCATCTTGTGTGGCAGCTACCAGTATTAGTGAAATTCAAATTGAAAAAATAAAATTTTTCCCTAACCCGGTTCGTGAAGAGTTAAGCATTTCTGGTATAGGACAAATACAAGATGGAAGAATAGAAATATACAATTTGATAGGAAAGAAAATAGCTGTTAAGGTTTTAAGTGGAGATAAAAATGAGGTAGAGCTAAACCTGGAAAACCTAGACAGGGGTTTGTATTTCGCGAAAATATACACAGGGAATACACCTGTACTTACCAAAACTTTTAGTAAAATAGATTAAACAAAATTGTGTCTGGCAATAAAAAAGCCCCGAAGTATTCGGGGCTTTTTTATGAGCTTTATCATTACGTTTTTTTATTTTTTTAAAGCAGCAATTTGATCTTCTAAAATATTTTCATCACCTTCTTGGTAGCCCTGATGTGAAGAAACTATTTTGCCATTTTGATCCACCAATAAAGTAAAAGGAACACTCTGAATGTTTAATTCTCTTTTTAAATCTTGATTTACATCCAAAAGAACACCGTATGTCCATCTTTGCCCATCAATATACGGTTTTACTTTAGAAGCACTTCGTGAATCATCTATGGATATTGCAACGATTTGAACATCGTATTTTTGTTTCCATTCATCATACAAATCACTCATGTTGCTAAGTTCCTTCTTGCAAGGAATGCACCATGTTGCCCAAAAACTTAGCACTGTTATTTTGCCGTTTTTAGTAAGTTCTGCTACATTTACTTTCTTCCCATCTATATCAATTAAAGTAACAGAAGGCACCGTTTTTTCTCCTAATACTTTTTCGATTTTTGATGTCTGAGCAGACACCTCTGCGTGCAAAACAAAAATTAATAGTACCAATGCAAAAAGAATCTTTTTCATATTATGTATATTTATTTACTAACTGGTTACTCAATGTTTGTGCCAAACAAAAAAATAGGCATTTTTGCTTCCTCTAAAATAACCCTTCTTATTGTGATTAGACGTTTACTTCTCTTTTTATTATCAACTTTTTGTGTATTTCTAACAGTAACTGTAGCAAATGCTCAAGGATTTATCTCTGGCTCCTTCCAGTCTAATACGAATTTTTTCATACGCGACCCAGCTATTGGTGCCGCAGGATTGCCACATTACGATAATTTGAAAGTAGGCGATGATGCTTGGCTGAATGTAAATTACAACAATGAGAAATTAGGGTTAGAGGCGGGAGTTCGGCTAGATGTATTTTTAAATTCGATTATTAAAAATCCTACAGTTCCTTTTACTGGAGTGGGGTTAGGAAATTTTTATGTAAAGAAAAAAGTAAAAGACCTTACTATTTCGGGTGGTTATTTGTACGACCAAATAGGGACAGGGCTTATCTTTAGAGCCTACGAAGAAAGAACTTTAGGGATTGACAATGCCTTGCTGGGTGCTCGTTTAGAATATGATATTCTAAAGAAAGTAAAACTGAAAGCATTTTGCGGGGTGCAGAAAAATCAGTTTACTATTTACAAACCAATTATATCTGGATTTCATGCGGAGGGCAATTTTAATATCAAGGAAAAGGTGCAGTTGAATCCTGGATTTGGAGTGTTGAACCGCTCTATGGATCAGGGTTCTATAAATAGTTTAGTAACACGTATAGAAGCATTGGATACAAGTTTGCGCTTTGTTCCTAAATATAATGTGTATGCGTTTACAGTTTACAATACCTTGTCTGTAGGCGGTTTTAGATGGTATATAGAAGGTGCTTTTAAAACGCAAGATGCCATTTATGGTTATGGGAATAAGTTGCTTAACACTTCTGGAAATATAGTCTACACTTCCCTTTCTTATTCTCAAAAAGGTTTTGGAATTACTGCACAATTTAAGCGCACCGAAAATTTTACCATGCGCACTTCCGCCAACGAAAATTTATTTAATGGCATTTTAAATTTTCAACCTCCTGTCCCCAATCAAAATTCGTTGCGACTTCCTTCTCGATATTTTGCACCCGCATTAGATCAACATGAATTGGCTTTTGGTGCAGATATTACCTATTCCCCAAACAAGAAGTGGACTTTTATTTTAAACGGTTCTCATGTGCGCGATTTTATTTTTAAAGAAGCATTGGTGAAAGAACAAATCATAACGCCTAAATCTGGCGGAGGTGCCGATACTACCTACAAAGACCACAAGCATTTTTTCTCCGAGGCTGCTTTGCACATTCGTTTCAAACCTAATCGCAGCATGGATTTGGAGGGAGGCTTTCAGTTTATAAGATACAATCGAGTTATTTATAGGGGAGATGGCGAATACGCGGTAGATGCCTATTCTCCATTCATAGAATTTACACATAAAGTCACTCGAAAAATGTCTTACAGAATAGAAGCGCAATATCAATATGTGCCGAAAGATTTTGGACAATGGGCGTATGCATTGTTGGAGTTTAACATCGCACCTCGTTGGTCTTTCGCAGTTTCTGATATGTGGAATTTTGCACCCAATAAAACCAATCCAGAAAGTATTTATCGTACGCAACATCATTTCTATTCTGTGTTTGCGGCCTTCACTTATCATTCTCATCGTTTTAGTTTAAATTATGTGAAACAAGTGGGTGGAATTGTTTGCACAGGTGGGGTTTGCCGTTTTGAGCCTGCGTTTAGTGGCGTTAAATTTGCCGTAACTAGTACCTTCTAAATAATGAATTTTTAAAATTGAAAACAGCCTGTTATGAAATTTGAAAAGTATATTTCTTTATCCGTTCTTGTAGTTTTTTTTGCTTTGCAGGCGTGTAAAGAAGTAGGACCAACAGTTGATTTTGGTAAAGGAAAAAAAGAGGGACTTCTTTTAGATACTATCTATACAGAAACTCCCGTAGCTGCTGATTTGAAGAATATTGTAATAGAAGAATTTACGGGTGTACAATGTTTAAATTGTCCTACAGGTCATGCTATTTTAGAAGATTTAAAAACCCAAAACCCAGGCAGAGTAATAGGGGTGAGTCTACATAGTAGTTTTCAAGATGATGCTTATGCTTCGACTAAGCAAGTGCTCACCTCTGAGGAAGCACAACAAATTGAAAACTACTTGGTCTTTCCAGGTTACAAACCCAATGGTGGTGTGAATAGAAAATACAGCGATGCAGCCACTCCTACTTCGCTTTGTGTAGATTATTTTAATTGGCAGGGGTACGTAAATTCGGAGTTGACAGCTACTGCACCCGTGAATATTATTCTCCAAAAAACATACAATGCTTCAAGCAGAGAATTTACATTAGATCTTGAATTACACTACACGCAAAATCTATCTGAGAAAAATAAATTGAGTATTTTTTTATTGGAAGATAGTATCGTTACCTCTCAGTTGAAACCTAATAATAGTGTAGACTCTAACTATGTGCATGAAAATGTTTTTCGCACCGCTATTACAGAAGTATTAGGCGATAGAATAGCAAATACGCCTACAGCAGGCATGGTGGTAAAACGCATTTATAAAACAAAATCACTCAATCCGATTTGGAAACCAGAACACATGAAAGCTGTTGTTTTTGTTCACAAATACGAAAATGGCAAAGAGATTTTGCAGGGAAAAGAATTGAAGTTTTAAGATACTGGAATCGGTGAAAAATAAATCTATTTATACTTTTTCATCACCCTATCTATCTCGCGTTTGTTGTCTTTTTGTTTGATAGATTCTCTTTTGTCGAAGGTCTTTTTTCCACGGCCTAATCCTATTTCTAGTTTTGCAAATCCTCTATCCGACAAAAACAAACGTATAGGAACTACTGCCATACCGCGCTCCCGAATTTTGGAATCCATTTTGTTTAATTCCCTTTTTGTCAATAATAATTTTCGGATTCTGGTAGGGTCGTGATTGGCATAAGTGCCATGAGAATATTCCGGCAAATTCATGTTCCGGATCCAAAGTTCCCCATCTACTAAACTGCAAAAAGATTCAGCAATAGAACCTCCACCTGCTCTGATAGCCTTTATTTCCGTGCCTTTCAGCATAATACCTGCGGTAAAAGTATCGCTAATTTCGTACTCGAAATACGCCCGTTTATTTTTGATGTCAACTTTATGTTGCACTTATTTTTTCTTTAAAGATTCAAAATACAAATTCAACTTTTCTTTCTTAATTATTTTTTGTCCTGTTCTACCAGTGGCTATAACTCTCTCATTTACGGTAGCTATAAAAGAGCAATTAATCATATTTTTTTCTAACTCCTCTATGGTTGCTTCAAACAAAACTGTTTCTCCTACCAATGCAGAAGAAAGATGTTGTATTTCTACAAAAGTACCTATTCCTTCTTCATTATCTTCTTTCATTTCTAATACAAATTGTCTGCCTGTCCACTCTGCATCGCGCGCTATGGCAAAGGTAGCGTAAACATTATGAACCACTTTGCCATCAAAAGCAGCTACATCTTCTATGCAGCGAACGGTTCGTTGGTACTGAACTTTGTCGCCAATTTTAAATTTAGGATACATTTTGTAATGACTAGTAGCACAAAGAAACATGAAATTTTAGAATGAAGTAGTTCTAAATAAGTTTCTGCCAAAAAGCATTTCAAGAAAAGAAGGTTACACTATCAGTACAGGACATTTTACTTTATGGCGGACAGCTTGTATGGTCTCTCCATAAATAAAATCTTCTATGGTATCGTGACCGTGTGCGCCTACTACGAGTAATTCGGCTTGTACATCCTCTACTAATTTAGGTATGGCTTTTCGCGCATCACCAAAGCCTAATTTGGGTTCTACATCATATCCTTGCTGCTGAAGTTTGGCTACGTATTCTGAAAGGTTTTTCCAGTCTTCTAGTGTTTCGTAATCGAGGGTTTCTTTACCTGTAGCACGTGCTGCGGCTGATTCTACAATATGCAACAAATAAAATTTCGTATTCTTTTCTCCTTGCGAAATTCCATTGGTGATAGCTTTTATATCACTCGGGGAAAAGTCAATACAAATAGCAATTTGATGGTACACCTTTTTAGCGATAATCGGCAATTCATTTGCGTAACCATGCGGAAGAGTAGTTGCTTTTGGAATATTTTTTTGAAGCAAAGGATAGGCGATAATTATAAATAGCAAAGCTCCTATTGCCAATAAAAACGGCAATAGTAATCCATTAAAAATAATTGGATAGGCAGCTAGATTTTCCTTCCATTCTATTAAAGTATCTATTACTAATTTTACATTTAGAGAAACAATAATAATAGCCGATAACCAGGCTAAAATTTTCACAAAAAGGGATATGGAAAATTTTCCCATTTTGCTTTTATCGCTTACAAAATGAATAAGTGGAATAACAGCAAAGCCAAGCTGGAGACTTAAAATTACTTGACTAAAGATGAGCATATCTCCTACTTTTTCTTCCCCATAAAAAGAAATAACAAGCAAGGCGGGAATAACCGCAATGGCTCTAGTGATAAGCCTTCTGAGCCATGGAGAAATTCTTAAATCCAAATAACCTTCCATAATAATTTGCCCTGCTAGTGTCCCTGTAATGGTAGAACTTTGACCCGATGCAATGAGGGCAATGGCAAAAAGAATAGGTGCTAAAGCTTTACCCATTAAGGGTTCTAATAAACTATGCGCATCTTGTATTTCTACAATTTCGTGATAGCCATTGGTATAAAAAACAGCAGCAGCCACAATTAGTATAGATGCATTTACAAAAAATGCAAGGTTCAATGCAATCACAGAATCAAAGAAATTAAATTTGATAGCACGTGCTATACTCTCGCTGTCTGTGCCATTTCTTCGGGTTTGCACAAGCGAAGAATGGAGGTATAAATTGTGTGGCATTACTGTAGCTCCTATTATGCCTATGGCTATGTAAAGCGCACCATTGCCTAATGAGGACGGAATAAATCCCTGCATTAAACTGTGCAGTTGTGGCTTAGCAAAAAACACTTCTACGAAAAAAGAAGCTCCAATAATGGATACTAAACTGAAGATAAAAATCTCCATGTAGCGCATTCCTTTTTGTTGTAAATACAAAATTAAAAAAGTGTCGAAAATGGCAATAGCTACACCATACATGAGAGGCAAACCAAGGAGCAGGTTCAATCCTATAGCCATTCCTAATACTTCAGCCAAGTCACAAGCTGCAATGGCTATTTCTGCCAAAATGTATAATGGTATATTTATCCAAGTGGGGTAAGTTTCTCTGGAAGCTTGCGCCAAATCTCTTCCTCTAACAATTCCTAAACGAGCACTTAAACTTTGTAGAAGCAAAGCCATTAAATTAGACAGTAGCAATATCCATAATAAGGAATATCCAAATTTGCTACCACCTGCTATATCGGTAGCCCAGTTGCCAGGATCCATATAGCCCACACAAACCAAAAATGCTGGGCCTATAAAGAGTACAAACCTTCGCCACCACGTCATATTCCCCGTAGTATCTATACTGCCATGTACTTCCTCTAGTGATTTCCTTTCCATAATGCTGTTGCAAATCTAATTTTATTTTTAGATAAGTCTAAAAATAAAATTAAACTACTAATAAATTTTTCACTACTTGTTGTGATACTCCAATTTTAGTTTTGTTTTTAAGCTTTAATACAAATGAATTATCAAAATCAAGAATTTGCAAAACTTCTACTTCTGTACCTAACGAAATTTTTACAGAATCTAAGTATTGTAGAAACTTAGCTGACGAATCCTTTACACCTACTACTTTTTTTGCATCGCCCACTTTAGCAGCTGCTAAAGTTTTTTGCTCTACTTGTCTAATGTTTCCTTGTTGGTCGGGAATAGGGTCGCCATGCGGATCGTACTTCGGGTAATTCAAAAATTTATCCAACCTGTTTATTAACTCTTCCGATTTAATGTGTTCCAATTGTTCGGCCATATCGTGTACTTCATCCCACGAAAAACTCAATTTTTCAAACAAAAAAACTTCCCATAAGCGATGGTGGCGAACCAATTGCTTGGCTATTTGTAAACCTGCTTTAGTTAATGTTACCCCTTGATATTTTTCATACACTACCAATTTTTTACTCTTTAATTTTTTGAGCATATCTGTTACAGAGGCTGCACTTGCTTGAATGGATTCAGCTATAGCATTGGTAGAAACAGTATTATGGTTATTGGTAGAAAGGTGATAGATTGCTTTAATATAATTTTCTTCTGTAAAGGATAACATATTTAATTTTTAGGTGAATCTAAATTTAATTTAACAGTATGTCAAATTATAGAATACAAGTTGTAGCTTTTGTTTTGCTATTAAATTTCCTATTATTTTCATACGCTAAAGCGCAAACAATGTCTGTGAAAAAGAAATATCAAATGCTTTGCTTAGGAGATTCCTATACTATAGGGGAATCTGTTTTGGAAGAAGAACGATTTCCAAATCAATTAGTAAAATTATTAGCCAATCAGCATATTCTTTTTGATAAACCTATCCTAGTAGCTAAGACTGGCTGGACTACAGATGAACTGGCATTGGCTATTAGTCAGGAGAGGCTTCTGCAAAAGTATGACTGGGTGACTTTGCTGATAGGCGTTAATAATCAATATCGGAAAAGAGATTTAGAAAATTATAAAACTGAATTTAAAGAGCTTTTGGAAACCGCTATTCGTTTTGCCGGTGGGCAAAACAATCGGGTTATTATAGTTTCAATTCCAGATTGGGGCGTAACTCCTTTTGGAGCCAATGATGCCAGAGGTTCTGTTCAAATAGGAGTGGAGATAGATGCGTTTAACGCAGTTAATAAAAGCGAATCTGCTTTGGCTAAGGTTCTGTATGTAAATATAACTCCTATTTCAAAAAAAGCCAGCAAGGATGCTACCTACATAGCACACGATCATTTGCATCCATCTGGTAAAATGTATCAAGAATGGGCTGAGTTAATTTGCAGGCAAGTATTTTTGAAATAGCATTCATACTTTAGATTGTTTCTAAATTCTTTATAGGCGTAACTTTGTAAATGGTTATAAGTAATTTTGTGAAAACCTAAAATCATGGAAAAAAAACTATTAATCACGTTAGCCATTTTTATTGGGCTATTTGCAGCAGTTCATGCTCAGGAAACCACGGCTGAAAAACCTGCACACAAAACATATTTTAAATTTCAACCGCGAATCAAAATAGGAGCAGGGCAAACGCTTACAGCCCTTCCTATTAGATTTGATGATGTAACTATTCATAGAATTGGAGTGGGCGATACGCTTGTGAGCGGGCTAAAAAACGATTTTCTAAAAACAAATTGGGGACCTTACACGGGTGCGAATTTTGACTTTTATTTTCACCCGAATTTAGGCTTTGGGTTGGACTTAGATTATTGGAACAACAAAGTGAAATTTGAAACACCACAATTAATCAAAGACTTTATGGCAGCTAATCCAGAGTCTCATTTGGTGGAAAGCAATCGTAAAAATCAAAACTTTGTTTTCTTAGGAATAGGACCAAGTTTCAAACTTTTTACCAACGAGCATTGGGATGTAGACTTGAATGTCAGAGTAGGATTGAGCCATTTAGAAATGGGTTCTTTGAGCGAAACAATGGATAGTGTTCGAGTAGATAATCGTTACCCTCGAAAAACTGTTTTGGTGTATGATTACAATAAATCCATCAATACTTTAGGCTTAAAAGGAGGACTATATGTGAATTATTGGTTCAATACTTTTGTGGGTTTATCATTGGGAGTTGATTTTGTACACTCTTTTATTTTCAACCAAATAAAAGACAATCAAAGTTCTTATGTACTTCAATACAAAGACCCAAAGTTCTTTACTCAGTCAGATAGAACACTTAATGAATATGCTTACTTTCACCCAAAATCTCCTATAGATGATTATACGGCTTCCGCCTTCAATATTAATCATATTGCGGTTTCTGCAGGTGTTGTATTTAAAGTTACTAAGGTAGGTGAGGTAGTTAAAAAGGAAAAAAATAAAGACATTATCGTTCTAGTAAAAGACTCGCTTACAGGCATTCCGGTAGCAGGTGTAGATGTAAATTTGAAGGATAAAAAAGGATTGGTTATTCAAACGAAAAAAACAGTGAGCAATGGTAAAGTAACCTTCTTGGATATTTCACCAAGTGATTATTCTGTATCAGGAACCAAAGGCGAACTGTTTACCAATAAAGCTTTGATAACACAAGATGAATTTGCTAAACGAGGAAAAGCTATTTATAAGGAATTGCTTTTAGGAGATCACAAATTTATTCTGTCAGGTGTTTCTGTTGAGTGTGATAAAAAGGATAAAGCGATTGCAAAAGTAAATATTGAGTTGACCAATAAATCGAATGGTAGCGTACAAAAAGCTACATCAGATGATAATGGAGTCTTTACATTTAATCTGGAACCTAATACCGATTATTCTATTGTTGGTAGCCGTGATGGTTTCTATTCTGGAGTGCAAGAGTTGACCACAAAAGGATTAGACCGTAGCAAGACATTGTATGTAAAATTGAAATTGTGTGTAGAGCAATTAGAGGTGGGTAAATCATTTATCTTAAAAAATATTTACTACGATTTTGATAAATGCAATATTCGTAAAGATGCTTCAGTGGAGTTAAATCATTTAGTAGATATCATGAATAAATATCCTACTATGGTGATTGAACTTTCTTCGCATACTGATCAAAGAGGAACAGATGAATACAACAAAAAGCTTTCTCAATGCCGTGCGGAAAGTGCTGTAGAATTTGTGATTGGAAGAGGAATTAGCAAGGATAGGATTTCTGCGGTAGGTTATGGCAAAAGCAAGCCAATAGAGGATTGTACTAAGGTAGAGGGTTGTCCTCAAACATCTCAAGGCGACTGTCCATGTCACCAAAATAATAGAAGAACAGAGGTTAAAATTTTAAAAATGTAAATCCGAAAAAGGTAAAGAAGTTATTTTCGATAAATAATCTCTAACATTGTAAAGCTGAAGGTTCATCCTTCAGCTTTTTTATTTTAAAATCATTCTCTATGAAAAAAGTATCCTTGTTCATTTTATCTATTTCACTTTTTATGCAACAAACTCAAGCCTCTACACTAGCAGCAGAAACAATTCCTAACGACCCTTATAAAGTAAAGACCTACACACTTTCGAATGGTTTAAAGGTGTTTGTAACAGTAAACAAACAAGCTCCGCGTGTACAAACGATGATAGCAGTGAAGGCTGGAAGTAAATACGACCCAGCACAAACTACAGGCTTGGCGCATTACTTAGAACACATGATGTTTAAAGGAACGCATCAATACGGCACTAGAGATTGGGCGAGTGAGAAAAAAGTATTAGATGCCATTTCTCAAAAATTTGAAGAGCATTTAAAAGAGCCCAATGAAGATAAGAAGAAAGCTATTTATGCGGAGATAGATTCTTTGAGTTATATAGCTTCTGGATATGCAGTGCCGAGCGAATACGATAAAATGGTAGGCTCTTTAGGAGCGAGTGGTACCAATGCTTTTACGAGCAATGATATGACGGTTTATGTGAACGATATTCCATCTAATGGGATAGAAAAATGGGCCAGATTAGAGAGTGAGCGTTTTTCAACTTTGGTTTTGCGTTTGTTTCATACTGAATTAGAAACGGTGTATGAAGAATTTAATCGCACACAAGATGATGATCAACGATGGTCAAGTTTTGCTGTAGATAGTATGCTCATGCCCAACCACCCTTATGGAACACAGACTACTATTGGATTAGGAGAGCATCTTAAGAATCCTTCTATGGTGAATATTCATCGTTACTTTGATACGTACTATGTTCCCAACAATGTGGCAATAATAGTTTGTGGTGATGTAGACCCAGCAAAAACGGTGGCCACTATTGAAAAATATTTTGGCAAATGGAAAACTAAAGTTGTTCCAAAGTTTACAAAAGCACCTCCAGTTGCTTTAGATAAAATTCAGGTAGCAGAGTTAAAGGGGCCTACTAAAGAGCATGTCTACATTGGTTATCGTTTCGATGGAGATGGCTCCAAAGAAGCCATGATGGCAAAAATGCTAGATATGATACTTTCTAATGGTGCTGCTGGTTTGATGGATTTGAATTTGATTCAAAAGCAAAAAGTTTTAACTGGTGGAAGTTACGTACAATCGCTCAATGACTATTCAATTTTTAAGTTGTACGGAGAGCCAAAACAGGGTCAAACTTTAGAAGAAGTAAAGAGCTTATTGCTTTCTCAAATTGAAGCTATTAAACAAGGTGAATTTGGCGAATGGTTGTTGCCGGCTATAGTTCAGAATTTAAAATTACAACGACTCAAAAACATAGAAAATAACAGAGCATTAGCAGGTGAGTTGATGGATGCTTTTGTAAAAGATATCCCTTGGAAAGTACGAGTAGAGGAACTAACGGAGATGAGCAAAATAACCAAAGCGGATGTGGTAAAATTTGCCAATGAAAATTTGAAAGAAAATTATGCAGTGTGCTACAAACGTGCAGGGGAGCCAAATAGGCACAAAGTAGATAAGCCAAAAATCACTCCTGTTGTTTTAAACAAAGACTCGCAGTCTATTTTTAAAAAGCAATTTGATGCAGTACCTACTGGAAACATCACTGCTAAATTTATTGATTTTAATAAAGACATTCAGCGAACAAAAATCAATGGAATTACGGATTTGAATTACATAAAGAATACTCAAAACCCACTCTTCTCAATAAGTTATGTTAAGAAGTACGGTACAGATGAAGACCTGCGAATGGGATTAAAGGCAGAATATTTCCCCTACTTAGGAACAGAGAAATTTACGAATGAGCAAATCAAAAAAGAGTTTTATAGATTGGGAATTACATTTAAAGTAAGTACCTCTCGTGATCGTTTTGTGGTAAATCTTTCAGGTTTAGAAGAAAACTTAGAAAAAGGTTTAGAATTGCTCCAGTATTTGTTTGCGAATGCGAAACCCGATGAAGAAATGTATCACGGATTAGTAAAGGATATACTGAAAAAACGCACCAATGCTAAGTTGAATAAGGGTGTGATTTTACAACAAGGTTTGATTAACTATGCAAAATATGGAAAGGAAAATCCATTCACGTACATACTTTCTGAAAAGGAATTGAATGACATAAAGCCAGAAAATTTAGTGAGAAGCATCATAGAAGATACCAAAGTATTTTCTACAATTAATTATTATGGACAAAGAGATATAAATGCTGTAAGTGCTTTGTTAAAGAAACAGTTTTCTGGTGATGAAACGGTGCAAACGAATATTGCAAATCCAAAGAAATTTGTAGAACTGCCTATTGATAAATCAGTCGTTTATTATTGTGATTACAATATGAAGCAAGCTGAGTTTGTACTCTTAGCTAAGGGCGATAAGTTTACTAAAGATTTGTTTCCTTACATCAATTTGTACAACGACTATTATGGTGGAGGGCTCTCCTCTATTATGTTTCAAGAGGTAAGAGAGAAAATGGCATTGGCGTATGCGGTGAATAGTAATTATGGAGTTCCACAATACAAAGAAGAGTCACATTATCTATCTTCTTACATAGGCACGCAAGCAGATAAGATGAAAACGGCATTGGATAAAATGAATGATTTATTAAATGAAATGGTGGCAGTTCCCAAACAATTTGAGGGAGCAAAAACTTCTGTTATTAAGAATTTGGAAAGTGATTGGATAAGCGGTGAAGCTATTTTTGCTGCTTATGATAGAGCTCAAAAAAGAGGATTGGATCACGATATTCGAAAAGATATTTATGAGAAAGTAAAAACAACTTCAATAGTAGATTTAATGAATTTCTTTAACACAAAAGTAAAAGGAAAGCCTTATGCATACTTGGTTATAGGAAAGAAAGAAAACATTGATTTTAAAGTGTTGGAATCTTTAGGTGAAGTAAAGCAAGTGAGTTTAGAAGAGCTTTTTGGATATTAATTTTTTTCTGAACTTCAATTAAATATCTAATCTACTAATTTACTATTTTGCAGACATGTCACACGAGCATCATCATGATCATACACACTATCACCATCATTCTAATCAGCGAAGCACACAAATTGTAGTTTTTATTTCTGCTATTACCATGTTGCTGGAATTGTATTTTGGTTATAAATCCAATTCGGTAGCATTGTTAATCGAAGGCTGGCACATGCTTTCTCATGTATTGGTACTTATTCTAGCATGGTTAGCCTATTTTTATATTATTCAAAAGAGAGGGGTCTTAACCCACAAAATGGAGCACCGAATATTAGCGCTAAGTAGCTTTGCCAGCTCTATTGTTTTGTTGGTAGTTACCTTGGTTATGGTAGTGGAATCCATCCAAAAATTTTTCCAATTAGAAGTAGATGTTTCATTGGAAGCATTGGTAGTAGCTGTAGTTGGATTGGGAGTGAATGGTGCAAGTGCCTATTTTTTACATAGAGAAGAAGAGAAAATGGATACCAATTTAAGAGCAGCATACATACATGTATTGAGCGATGTAGTTTTAAGTGTACTAGCTATCATTTCTCTATTTGCAGCTAAGTATTTTGGATGGTATATACTTGACCCTATTTGTGGATTGATAGGTTCTGTGATAATTATAAAATGGGCAGCAGAATTGATTCGGAAAAGCTGGGCAGATATTGTATTAAGAAGTTAATCTTCCTCTTCTAAATCTCTTTTCTTTTTAGAATTTGAAATCTCAGTGGGGCCTAAGATTATTACAAACTCTCCTCTGGGTTCTTTTACTGTAAAATGCGCTAAGAGCTCATCGGCATTGCCTTTCACTGTTTCTTCAAACATTTTAGAAATTTCACGGGAGATGGAAATTTGTCTTTCATTTCCTATAAATTCTTTTATCTGCTCTAGTGTTTTAATAACTCGATAAGGAGATTCGTACAGAATAATTACGCGTTCTTCTTTTGCGAATTTCTTAAACAAAGTTTCTCTTCCTTTTTTGTGTGGAAGAAACCCTTCAAAAACAAAAGATGAAGTATCGAAACCAGAGTTGACGAGTGCAGGTACAAAGGCTGTAGCACCGGGTAAACATTGTACTGGAATATTTTCTGCTAAACAGCTTTCTACTAAAATATAACCAGGGTCTGAAATGCAGGGGGTACCACCATCTGAAACTAATGCAATGGTAATTCCTGATTTTAATTTTTGAATAATTTGCTCACAAGATTTACGCTCATTAAACTTGTGGTAAGAGGTGAGTTGATTTTGAATTTGAAAATGGTCGAGCAGCTTTTTTGTTTGCCTAGTATCTTCTGCCAAAATTAGATTTGTCTCCTTTAAAACCCGCAATGCACGAAGCGTAATATCTTCTAAATTGCCAACAGGAGTGGGAACTATATAGAGCATTTTAGCAGTGAGGTGTGGGTGGTGAGTATAGAGACAAAGAATATTTATTTCTCTTCGTGTAGCTCAAATTTGTAGCCTTCCATAATGGCATTGGCCAATAATTTTTTGCAAGCGTCTTCCACCTGTTTCGCAGCTTCATCTTTAGATTTAGCTTTTAGTTTAAGGGTGATGTGTCTTCCTACTCGTACATCTTCTACTCCATCAAAATTCATTTTTTGTAAACCTGCGGCTACTGCTTTTCCTTGTGGGTCTAGTAATTCTTTGTGGGGCATTACATCTATTTCTGCTCTAAAGTTCATAGGTTAAATTTCTTTGTGAGGTGACTTTCCTCTGTGAAAAAATGTTTTTTATTTTTCTGAAATGGATTTTGTTTTCTGGTAAAAAAATAAAATTACCGAAGTCAAAATATACAATACAATAATGGCTGATAATGCTGCGAATTTAAGCACTCCTAACAAAAGTAACGATACAATTATAAACACATAGCGAATTTCATTTCCCGCCCAACCAAAAGATTTGAATTTAAAAGCAAACATGGGAATTTCTGCTATTAGTAAATAAGAAAACGCAAGTGTGATTCCAAAAAGAAAAGCAGGCGACAATATGGTTTCGGATAAGCCATATTGGTTGTGTAAAAATACTTCTAAAATTCCTACTACAAAGATGGTGTTGGCGGGTGTGGCTAATCCTATGAAACCATCAGATTGTCTCGTGTCTAAATTAAATTTGGCTAACCGCAATGCTGAAAAAAGGGTAATCAAAAATGCAGGAGCGCTGCTCCAAATTACTTGCATTTCATTTTCATTGGTGCTTACAGATTTAAAGTGAAAGCTCAGTAATGAAAATAGAATAGCACCTGGCACCAAACCAAAACTAACCATATCTGCTAAGGAATCTAGCTCTTTACCAATCTCCGTTTTGGTGTTGGTAAATCTTGCTGCAAAACCATCAAAATAATCTGCAACTAACGATACCAATGTGCAATAGCCAACATATTCTAAATGGCCTGGAGAAAAAATAAAAACAATAGCTAAGCAACCTGCAAAAAGATTTACCAGCGTAAGGGAATTGGGTAGATTAATTAATTTCATTTTGTTTTTTTATTCATCAACTCCTCAATTTCTTCTGCTTCTATGGGTACATTTTTCATCAAGTCAATTGGCTTTCCATTTGTTACCAAAATATCATTTTCTAGACGAATACCAATTTTTTCTTCTGGGATATAAATGCCAGGCTCGCAAGTGAGCAGAGCACCAGCTTTTATCTTACCATATCTATTTCCAATATCATGTACATCTAATCCTAAAAAGTGAGAAGTGCCGTGTGGAAAATATTTTTTGTAAAGCGGTTTTTCAGGATCTTGTTTTTTCACATCAGCCAATTTCAATAACTTCAAATCAATCAATTCTTTTTCCATTACATCACCAATGGATTTATTGAAATCATTTAAAACAATACCCGCCTTCATTTGTGAAGTGGCAAATTTCATCACTCGCAACACGGCATTGTACACTTCCTTTTGGCGTTTCGAAAATTTTCCATTTACAGGAATCGTTCTTGTCATATCGGCATTGTAGTTCCCGTATTCAGCACCAAAATCGAGCAGCAATAAATCACCGTCCTTACATTGTTTGTTATTGGGTTCGTAGTGCAAAATGCAAGAGCTAGCACCAGTTGCTATAATAGGGCTAAATGCATGACCAGTAGCTCGGTTGATGGTAAACTCGTGTATCATTTCGGCTTCTATTTCGTATTCCCAAACATTTGGTTTTGTGAATTTTAAAATACGATGAAAAGCTTTTGCAGTTATATCTACAGCGGTTTGGGTTAGTTCTAATTCTACCTTAGATTTTACAGATCTTAATTCATTTAAGATTGGTGCAGAGCGTTCGTATTTATGAAGTGGGTATTTTGCTTTTAACTCTTTAGCAAATCTTAGTTCTCCGTATTCTACTACATTGTTGGCTCTATCATTTTCATTCAGATTTAAGTAAATAGTTTCTGCTTGTAAAATCATATTTCCTAAGGCAGATTGAAATACACTACTCAGTTGTACATCGTTTATGCCTGAGGTTTTGCTTGCTTCTTCTTTAGTCAATTTTTCACCCTCCCAAACTTTTATATGCTCATTCGTTTCTCTTACAAAAAGAACTTCTCTCCATTTTTTTAAAGGGGCATCTGGATATAATATCAAAAATGTTTCTTCCTGATCAATGCCTGTCAAATAAAACAAGTCAGGATTTTGTCTCCATTTGTAAGAAGCATCGGCACTTTTTGGCATTTGATCATTAGACGTGAAAATGGCTATTGACTTAGGCTTCAAGTGCTTGGTGAAGTTTTTTCTGTTTTCTTTAAATAGGCGGTTGTCAATTGTTTGGTAGCGCATAGAATTGTATACTTTCATCAAACCTACATATTTTTTTTATTTCGTACTTTGAGATTTAGGGGGATGGTATTTTTGTTAACAGCGAATACTTCGCTATTATTTCGAGATTTAATCATTTTGTTCTTAAAATTTAAAACCTACTTTTGCCAATCTTAAAATTTAAAACTCACTTTTATGGCTACTATAGGTCTCAAAAATCCTTCCTTTAACTTAGAGAGTATTGGAATTAAAAATGCTGCAAATCAATTTTGGAATTTAACTCCCGAAGAATTAGTGGAGGAAACTATCAAAAGAGGTCAAGGCGTCTTAAATGATACAGGTGCATTAGCAGTCGATACGGGAGAGTTTACGGGGCGTTCTCCCAATGATAAGTTTATTGTAAAGGATGACATTACCAAAGACTCGGTAGATTGGAGTAGTAAGTTTAATATTCCTGTAGAGCCATCTGTTTTTGATAATCTATATAATAAGGTGGTGAATTATTTTGGGGGAAAGGATGCTTTTATTCGCGATTGCGTAGCATGTGCGCATGAAGATTATAAATTAAATGTAAGAGTAGTTACGGAATATCCTTGGGCAAACATGTTTGCTGGGAATATGTTTCTAAGACCTACCAAAAGCGAAGTAGAAAATTTTAACCAAGATTGGTTAGTGATACAGGCTCCTGGTTTTTTGGCAGAAGGAGCAGCTGATGGAATTCGTCAGCATAATTTCTCCGTAATTAATTTTACAAAAAAAATTGCCATTATAGGAGGAACAGCTTATACAGGAGAAATTAAAAAAGGAATTTTTACGGTCTTGAATTTTGTATTACCACACGATAGAAAAGTGTTGGCTATGCACTGTTCTGCCAATGTAGGTAAAGAGGGCGATGTGGCTCTTTTCTTTGGGTTATCAGGAACTGGTAAAACAACTTTATCTGCAGATCCTAATCGTCCATTGATTGGAGATGATGAGCATGGCTGGAACGATAATTCTGTTTTCAATTTTGAAGGAGGATGTTATGCAAAAGTAATTGACCTTTCTGCTGAAAAGGAACCAGACATTTTTAGAGCTATTCGCCATGGTGCTATTTTGGAAAACATAGATTTTTTACCAGGAACTCGCTCTGTAGATTATGCTTCTAAAAGCAAAACAGAAAATACTCGAGTTTCTTATCCTATACATTATATAGATAATGCGCTTCCTGTTTCAAAAGCTGGTGAGCCTAAGAATATTTTCTTACTTACTTATGATGCTTTTGGGGTATTGCCTCCTATCTCTCGTTTATCGGTGGGGCAAGCTATGTATTATTTCCTTTCAGGGTTTACTTCAAAAGTAGCAGGTACTGAAGTAGGAGTGATAGAACCACAAACTACTTTCTCTGCTTGTTTTGGTGCTGCCTTTTTGCCTTTGCATCCTACAAAGTATGCTGAACTTTTAGGAAAGAAATTGAATGAAAAGAAGGATATTAAAGTTTGGCTGTTAAATACCGGTTATACAGCAGGTTCATATGGAGTTGGAAAAAGAATGAGCTTGCCTCATACCCGTGCATTAATCACATCAGCTCTTACTGGAAAATTAAATACAGTAGAGTTTGAAAAACATCCAATTTTTGGTTTAGAAATGCCAAAGGCTTGTGATGGAGTACCTACAGAAATTTTAAATCCAAGAAATACTTGGTCTGATGTAGCAACTTACGATGCTAAGGCAAATGACTTGGCTGTTCAATTCAATAAGAATTTTGAAAAATATGCCGATCAAGCTTCCGATGAAATAAAAGCGGCAGCTCCGAAATCACTTCAAAAAGTTTAAATGGAAGGTTAAAGGTTTGGTTATTAAATAAAAAGATAAATTATAGATTTCTGTATAGTTTATTGTGCTGTTAATAGTTCTTAATGTTTATTTAAAAATAAAATATTTGACTTTTGTGAAAATGAAATATATATTTGCGCAAAGTTCAAATTGAAAAAGTGTGGATAATTTACGTAATTAACTAGGTATATTGAAAAAATTTTAACAAATAATACATTGATATATAATATTTTACAATCAATTTCTAAGGTTACAAACACCTCGAATTGGGCAAAGTACAACTTGCCCTTTTTGAGTTTATATTTAAGAATTTCAATCAAATAATAATATGATGAAGCAGTTTACAAAACGATTCACAACGGTAATTTTATCTTGTCTAATGGTGTTGGTGGCAACAGCGCAAACAAGTCCATTGGTAAAATTTGATGATACCACCGATTTAGGTACCCGCCATTTTAATGTTTGTGGAAAGCCAGATACTATTGTTTTTAAAATAGTGAATCTTTCTGGAGGTAACAGTGTTACTGGAATTACATTGAATGCCAATATGGCCAATGGATTACGTTATGTACCTGGAACGGTGTATTCCACTTCTAGTTTTGGCAGTAATGTAAATACTGGAAAGGCAAGTGAATCAGTTGTAGATCCACTTACCCCTGTTTTTGCTATCACTGATATTCCTGTAGGGCAGAGTGTATATATAAAGATATTGGTACAAGCAGACTGTAATATATTTACATCTATATCTAATCCTATTATCAATAATTTTGAATTGCATTTTGGAATAGGAGGAAGTGGGAGTTTTGTAAATCCAGATGGAACTGCTCAGCCTTATAATAATGCTATAGAGATTACGAATATTCCTTCTCCTAGTTGGGTAAGTAATCAGAACATGAACCTAAGCAATGGTCAGTTGGGTTGTCGTCAATATTATTTTAAGAATACAAGTATCACCAAGGGATCTGTTAAAGATTTCGTTTTATATGATGCACATACTACAGGGTTGAATATTGTTAGTATTGGAATTTCCAGAACTTCTGGAGGTCCCATTACGAATGTACCTGTTACGAATGTTAGCGACACTGCTTTTGCATTGATTACTTCTGCTGTTTTGCAAGCCGCTGGTTATGGTGATTCCTTGGGTGATCAAAATGATATGTATGTAACAGAGTGTGTAAGAGTGAGTGGATGTACTGGAGGTACTTATAGTTCTACTATAGGTGTAAGATGGGGAACTTGTACAGGTTCATACTGTCAAGATGTAACTAACACCGCTGGTGTTCAGATTACTGTAGGTACTCCTAATTTAGTTGGTGGAATTCATTCTTCGTCTGAGTTCAAGAAATGTTTTGGAACAGATGTTCAAAAAAATGTACTTTATATAACAAACAGTGGAAGTGCTCCTGCTTCGAATGTAATTGTATCTCCATATATATTAGGCGGAAATTATACTTCAATTATTGCAGGTTCAGTTCAATTGGATTCTACAGGAACTGGTTCTAATTATTTCACTTCATCTTCAACAGCAAGTCCTTTTACTAAAGATAGTGCTGCTATTAAATGTTTTAATGCAGCATCTGACTCTTCACTTACAGTAAGTTTACCTTTTACCATAAATCCAGGTCAAACAATTTTAGTTCGATTCGATTCTAAAAATTGTTGTCCTTCAGTTTGTGGTAGAGCAGTATTTAATGGTTGGAATTTTGGAGGCTCTTATACCAGTACATGTAACAGTACACCTGTAGCATTTAGCGGAACAGGTGCACCCCAAACTTCTGTCGATTTAGCAGCTGTTTATACAGGACCTACTGTTTTTGCTGCAAGCACTAATTACACACTCTCTTATACTATTAATAGTATGGAGTATTTGAATTGGGATTCTGTAAATGGTCAATGGATTTTAAGAATTACGGTTCCTACGAGTTTCTTTACTTTCTCTGGAAATGTAGCTGACTTCACTTGGAAGTCTGGAACAAAATCTTGGACTCCAGTTTCTGTTAGTTTTGATGGTTCTGTAATCACCGCTAGATTTAATAATTCTAGACCAGTTGGCTTTAATCCTAAAAACTCTAAGGTAAAAGTAAATGTAGCAACTATTGCATGTTTACCTTCTACCTGTTCTTCTTATGTAAATGACTACATTTATTTTAATGCTGCTTACGTTCCAGATAGAACTTGTGCAGCTCCTTGCGAAATAAATGTAGAGTGTTTTAGAAATAAGTTAAGATATCAAAAGTATTGCGGAAATGCAGACAACTGCTGTTGCCCATTACGCGATTTCTCTTTTGATAGATTGTCATTTGGCTCTCCAGATAATATAGATAAGGGATTGCCAAATGGAGCATCGTTGCTTAAGGATTCTATGTATTTAGATAGAGGAATGTACTTAGATACTTTCCAAGCTCGTTTGGTATCTACTCAATGTATATCCTCTTCTTTAAGTAATTTCTTTGCTACTATCGAAGTAGAGAACTCCAGTTACTTAACATATCTAGGAGGAACTGTTACTATCAGAGACAGTTCAGCGCATGCTACATATAGTTGTCAACTACCAGCTCCTAATAAGGTAGGAAATAATTATTATTGGAAAATAAATGCATCTACTGTAAGTGCTTGTTCTCCAGCTTTGGGAGGTGGGTACACATTTGATTCATTAGATGTAGTTACGATTACGCCTACTTGGAGTATAACTACTAATGTAGGAGCTTATAACGAGTTGAAAGGTGATGTGAATCCTGGTGTAACATTCTCAGATAATGCTTCTGTAGTTCAAGGTGATTATACTGATTGTGGATTCTTTGATAAGTATAGAATTATAGGTTACCAAATTAATGTTGGTGGAGACTATATTACCTATTTCCCAACTTGCGGAGATGGAGTAAATGTAAGAAACTACTTTAATTTTACTATTTACCAAGGGAATGCTGGAGAAAATCCTTTCCCTTTTGAATATAGAGATTGGACACATTTAACCACTATGACAGTAACCTTGCCTAAAGGTTATTCTCATGACCCTAATACAGATTCTATTGTTATCAATAGAACTGCTGGTGATGATTCAGTGGTATTGCAAAAAGCTCCAATAACACTCTTGTCGAAAGTTGCTTCTGGGGTAGATACAGTCTATACTTTTGATGTATCTTCTGCTTTCACTGGTACCTCAGGTTCATTCCCATACAGTGACGATGGGTTTAGCGGCTATTTAGATTTCAAGGCTCATGCACTAAATTGTACTAGTGCCGGGATTTATTCATATTTCCCTACCTACCTCACATTTGATAAAGGGCCAAATCAACACCTAATTCAAAATGTAGCTCCTTACGTAACTTCATCTGGATTAGGTATTGGAGGCTATTTATATCACTATGCTCCTTCTATATATTTACAACCTGCTACTAATCCAATTTTAGGTACTGGTACTTATGTACAATGGCAATTCCAGTTTGGAAATTCTGGAGGAAATGCTTCTCCAAATTCTTGGTTTAGTTTAGCTGAGTCTGATACTTCTAAAGTAAAAGTACTTTCTGTTACTGATATTACAGGTGCACCTACAGTTATTACAAAAGATGTAAATGGTTTGTATCGTGCGAACACTATTCCTGCTTATGGGGCTAAAACATATTTGGTTAAAGCATTCTATACAAGTTGTAATCAAGAGTATGTAAATGTTTTGGCAGGTTGGAATTGTGATCCATTTGGTTACAGTCCTACTTGTCAGTCTGTATCTACTACTTTATATGTAAATCCAGTACCAGCCAAAATTCAAACAAATATTATTGAGCAACCAGCTGTTCGTGTAAATTTATGTGATACAGTTCCTTATGCTATTCAAATGGGTAGTGTAGATTATGGAAGAACCTACAAAAATTTTGTAGATGTATTTGTACCATTAGCAGGTATTAAGATTATTCCAGGTTCTTGGCAATTAGGATACCCAGGAACAGCTAACTATATTTCTGTTCCAGACCAAGTAATTTCTGGAGTTACACCTCTAGGTAAGAGATATATTTTTAATACTAGTCTTTACAGTGCTTATTTGGATTCTTTCGGATTGGCTGATGGTTTCCATCCTGACTCAGCATCTCTTTATGTAAGATTTAAAGTAGTTACAGATTGTGATTATTTATCTGGTAGCCGTGTTATTTTCAGAGCTAGAGCTAGAGATTTGTGTGGTAATGCTGTAAAACCAGCTTTGAATACAACTCGTAAATTAAAAGTTAATACGGTAGGATCTCCTCCGGGACAAAGTTTTGATGTAAAAGTAGAACCTGGAAGTATTATCCCTTGTGATTCTGCTACTACAGTTACAACTACAATTTACAATACAGGGCCGTCACCAAGCGATTCTTTCTCTAAATTGATTGTTTATTTAGATAATGGAATTACATATAAACCATCTTCTAATTTTGGTTTGTTATCACCAGTTTTAGATACGATTGGTGGCATTATTAGATTAACTTTTAAAATTCCTCCAGGAATTAAGGTTTTTGATTCCTTAAAAGTTTCTTACGATATTTTTGCTGTTGACTCTGGATTTAATTATCAATTTACATTTAGAACTCAAGTGGTTAATGATATTAGAGCCATCTGTTCTAGCACGGGTGATACTTGTAATTTGAGTGAAATTACTGGAGAATTTGAAGATACTATCACGGTAGGAAATCCAGATATTCGTCTTAGTAACTTAAATGTATTTGCTACTTGTAATAATCCATTTGGGGAAGTAGTTCATGTTGATTATGATATAACTAACTATAACGTATCTACTACACCTAATTACAATATATATGCTAATCTTTGGTGGGATGCTAACAATAACCAAAAGTTAGATAAAAATATAGATCAAAAAATTGGAACATATGTTATTACGAATCCTATTGATTCGGGAGAGACAGTACACGTCACGGGTACTTATCAAGTACAGGCCTTCCAAGCCTGTGGTTTGTTAGTGCAGGTTGATAGTATAACTTCTATTTGTTTACCTGTAAATCTGGATACTTTTATTAGTCAAGTTCCGTTAAGAAATGCAGGTGATGATGTGGCTGGTTGTTTTGGAGATAGCATTTCTCTAGGTTGTCCTGGTTCTGTTAGTGGTTATGTTTACACTTGGTCTGCTGTGGGAAGTGCACCAATTGGAGCTTTAAGTTGTACTTCATGCTCAAATCCAAAATACTCTTTCCCTTCAAATCCTACGGCATCGCCAGTTACTTATCAATATGTGGTATCTACCAATAGAGGTAACTGTACTACTAATGATACTGTAAATGTGACTGTAAATGCGTCTCCAACTTCAGTTACAATTACTTCATTAGATACTAATATTTGTTTTGGACAATCTACTAACTTAACTGCTGTGGGAAGTCCTGCTGGAGGATCTTATCAGTGGACTCCTTTAAGTTTCATTACACCTTTTGCTGGAAATACTGCAATTGTTACAGTAAATCCACCTTTAGATCAAACCTATTCAGTAAAATATACTAATACTGGTTGTGCTAGTTATGCAAATATTACGGTACATGTTGTTCCTCAGGTAATTGCAAATGCTGGGCTTGATAAAAATGTATGTATTCCAGCAGCCCCAGTTAAAATTGGTGGCTCACCTACAGCAACTGGAGGTTCTGGTAATTTCCAATACACTTGGGCTCCTACTACTGGTTTGGATGATGCTACTATTGCTAATCCAAATGCTACAGTTACAGGTACAACAACTTATACCCTAACTGTTACTGACTTAGTATCTGGTTGTTTTGCTACTAGTACTATGACAGTAAATGCTAATCCAACTCCAAATGCAGATGCTGGTCCTAATGTATCTGTTTGCCCTAATTCTTCGGTTCAGTTAGCTGCTTCAGGTGGTGTTGGCTATACTTGGTCACCAACCAGTGGTTTGAGTAGTCCTAATTTCTGTTGTCCATTAGCTTCTCCTTCAGTAGCTACATGGTATTATGTTACTGTTACGGATGTTAGTGGATGTAAAGGATATGACTCTGTTTTAGTAACTCCAGTACCTTCGTTTACAGTTACTGTTCCAGATGCACAAATTTGTGATAAAGATTCGGTTAAATTGGTTCCAAGCGTTTTAGGTGGACAATACACTTACAACTGGTCACCTGGATCAGGTTTAAGTTGTATTACTTGTGCTCAACCTATCGCTAGTCCTAATGTTAATACTATATATATACTAACTGTAAAAGATACCCTTACAGGATGTACTTCTTCTGATACAGTTCCAGTTAGTGTTCGTAGCAAACCGAGAGCAGATTTCTTTGGGGAGCAAAAGTGTCATGGGGACACCGTACAATTTACGGATCACTCTCAATCAGCTGATCCAATAGCTAGTTGGTCTTGGGATTTCGGAGATTCTACTTTTGTAGGAGATGGATCAACTATTCAAAATCCAACATACGTTTATAATTCTTATAGTGCACATGATGCTTATTTGACCGTAACTACTATTTATGGTTGTAAAGATTCATTCCACTTACCAGTATATAGCTTACCACCGGTATATCCTAATGCAGGAAAAGATACTTTTGTAGGTAATGGTTCATGTGTTATTTTAGGTGGAACGGGAGGTACTATATTCACTTGGTCACCTGATTCAAGCCTAAGTAATGCAAATACCGCAAACCCTACAGCTTGTCCTGTTGTTACTACTACTTACACAGTTTCTGTAACAAATGACTTTGGTTGTAAAGGTACTGATACAGTGACTATTGAAGTGAAACCTTTGCCAAATGTAAATGCTGGACCTGATACTGCTATTTGTTATGGTTCTTCATATGTAATGCAAGGTTCTAGTTCTACTCCAAATGTAACTTACAAATGGACTCCAGTTACTTTCTTAAGTAACCCTGATATTGCAAATCCAGTAGCCACACCTACTAGTACATTTACTTATGTGTTAAGAGTTACCGACCAATTCGGAATATCTAATTATGATACTATGACGTTGACCGTTAACAATGTCCCTGTAGTTGATGCTGGAACAGATAAATCTTTATTTGATTGTGCGCAAGATTCTGTTAAAATAGGAGGAACTCCTACCGCAAATGGTGGAAGTGGATCTTATTCTTATAACTGGTCTCCTACAGGTGGTTTGACAAATTCTACTGATGCAAATCCATTTGTAAAAGGTATTAATGCTTCTACTCAATATTGTGTAACTGTAACTGATCTAAAAGGTTGTACAGCTACTGATTGTGTTAATGTTTCTGTAACTCCAAGTAATCTGTCAGTTTCCATTGCTCAAACCAATCCAACAAGTTGGTGCGAAGGTTCAAATGGAAGCGCTCAATTTACAGCTAATATTACTGGAGGAACAGGTCCTTATACTTATGTATGGGCACCTAATTCAAACATAAATTCTACCACTACACAAGTTGTTACTATTAATCCAAATACAGTTGGAACCTTTACTTATACTGTTACCGTAACTGATTCCAAAGGTTGTTATTCTACAACTTCTGCTAGCATTACAGTAAATCCAAATCCTGTGAGTACATATACAGTTACAGGTGGGGGAGATTATTGTTCAGGAAGCGGAGGTTTAGTTGTAGGATTAAGTGGTTCAGAAGTTGGTGTTAAATATCAATTGTTATTGAATAATAGCAATGTAGGAACACCAATAAATGGAACTGGAAGTGCAATTAGTTTTGGAAATCAAATAGCCACTGGAACATATACAGTTGTAGCAACGAATGCAAGCACAGGCTGTGTTTCTAATATGACAGGAACTGCTACTATAGTAATTAATCCATTGCCAATCGCTGATGCTGGAGCAGATAAGACTATTGTTGCTTGTAGTGCAGATAGCATTCAAATTGGTGGAAGCCCTGCAGCTAAAGCTGGTACTCCAGGGTTTACATATGCTTGGTCTCCAAATGCAGGTTTAGCAATTACAAATACTTCTAATCCTTGGGTTAAAAATTTAAGTTCACCTACTACTTATACATTAACTGTAACTGATAGCAAAGGCTGTACAGCTACAGATGATGTATTTGTAAATGTTACCGGAAATGTGACTGCTGTAAACATTAGTAACAATGGCACTAAAACTTGGTGCGAAGGTAGTAATGGTTCTGTTCAATTTACAGCGAATGTAACTGGTGGCGTTGGTCTTTATACTTATAATTGGACTCCAACTTCATTTATAAATCCTACCAATACACAAGTAGTAACGATTAATCCTAGTGCTCCTGGTACTTATGTCTATACTGTTGTAATAACAGATGGTAATGGATGTCAAGCAAGTACTAAAGATTCGGTAATTGTTAAAGCATTGCCTCATCCTGTTATTACTAATTTGAATACTGAATATTGCGCAAGCATCGTATCAGTACCTCTTTCTGCGTCTATTCCTGGAGGTATATTCTCTGGGCCAGGTGTGGTTGGAAATACATTCCGTCCTAAACAAATAGGAGTAGGTACTTATACAATTGTTTATACTGTTACAGTAAATGGATGTACACATGATACATTCCAAGATGTGACTGTAAACCCTCTTCCTGTTGTGACAATTTCTGGTAATGATCCAGATTATTGTTCATTAGATTACCCAGTTACTTTTGTAGGAAGTCCTGCCGGTGGTACTTGGTCAGGTTTAGGAGTTAATCCAACTACTGGTGTATTTACTCCAGGTTCAGTTGCTATTCCTAATAACCAATCAAGAACTGTAAAAGTAACTTATCACTTCACAGATGGAAATGGATGTACCGATTCTACTTTTGTGAATGTAACAGTTAAAAAATCTCCTACCTTAAGTTTAGCAACATCCGCTGATACAATTTGTCAAGGTGTTACAGTTAAATTAACTCCTTCATTCTCAGCTATTCCACAACCAGTTAACTTATTGTGGTATGATGTGAATGGTACGTTTATCACTAATAGCTTAAATCCAATTTTTGTAAATCCAACAAGAGTGGATCATGCGTACTATGCAACTATAGTTAATTTACAAAGTTGTACGGTTAATGATACTGTTACAATACACGTAAATCAGCGTCCTACAGCTAATGATGATACCGCTAGTACTTGTGAAGGATTCTCTGTTTCTGTTGATGTTAGTGCAAACGATACTGATCCAGAAGGTAACACAAACAATGTGAAAGTATTGTCTGTTCAACATGGTACTACATCTGTAGTTGCTAATAATGTTGTATACAAATCTGTTTTTGGCTATTTTGGATTAGATACATTTGTATATCAAATCTGTAATACACAATGTCCTAACGAGTGTGATACAGCGCAAGGTGTCGTAACAATTTGTCCTCAAAACGATCCACCTGTTGCATCACCTATTTATACTACAACACCTAAAAATACGCCAGTTTCTGTTAACGTAGGTTCTGCTACAAGTGATCCTAACAGTGATCCGTTAACTTATGGTTACCCAGGTACTCCAGTAAATGGAGGAACAATAACTGTTACTGGAAATGGAACAATAGTATACACGCCAGCTACTGGATTTATAGGAAAAGATAGTTTCCCTTATATAGTTTGTGATTTGTCAATATATCCTATCAATACTCTTTGTGATACAAGCTATGTAGTGGTGTATGTTACAGATCCAGCTGATACATTAGTTAATCATGCTCCTATTGCAAATGATGATTTAACTTCTACTAGTCCTACAAATTCGGTAGATGTAAATGTTCGTGCTAACGATAAAGACCCAGATGGAGATGCTTTAACTTTACCAGTAATAACTGGAGTTCCTTCTAAAGGAACAGCTACTGTAAATCCTGATGGAACAATTAAATACACACCTAATCCAGCATTATTCCCATTAGGTATCAATTATGATACTATAAAATACAAAGTATGTGATACGTTGGCTGCTCACAATCCTAAACCATTGTGTGATGATGCTATCGTTATTATTACTGTAAACAATGTAGATACAACTCCTCGCAATAGACCTCCATTTGCTGGTGATGACTACAAAACTACACCAGAAGATGTTCCTGTAGTTATTAATGTAAGAGGAAATGATAGTGACCCAGATGGGGATGCATTAACATTACCTACAATTAAAGATCAACCTAAGAATGGAACAGTAGTAGTTAATCCTAATGGAACAATTACTTATACTCCAACTTCTGACTATCATGGGTTAGATACCTTTACTTATGTTATCTGCGATACTTTGGCTGCATTGAATCCTAAACCTTTATGCGATACAGCAACTGTATACTTAACGATTGATCCACGCAATGAGCCACCAGTAGCGAATGATATCTATACAACTACTACAGTAGGCACACCGATAGGTGTGAATGTAGCGGCAAGCAGTACCGATCCGAATGGCGATCCATTGACGTATAGCTATCCAGTGTTACCAACGAATGGAACATGGACAGGCGGAAGTAATGGTACAGGAGTTTATACCCCAGCACCAGGGTTCATCGGAGTAGACAGCTTCCAGTATGTAGTATGTGATAAATCCCCATATATTGTACAAGTATTGTGCGATACAGCATGGGTATATATTACGGTAAATGATACAGCAGGCTTCGATACGATTAACCACAAACCGATTGCTAACGATGACTATGCGGTAACCACACCAAGTAAATCGATCAACATCCCAGTGAAAGCGAACGATGTAGATCCAGATGGCAACCCATTGAATGTAACGATAGGAGGCGGAGTAAATCCAAGTCACGGTACAGTGAGTGTTGACCCAAGTACAGGCGATATTAAGTATACACCAACAGGAACCTTCCCATTAGGCATTACGAGAGATACGTTTAGCTATGTGGTATGTGATGTAACGAGTATAGCACCACAACCATTGTGCGATACAGCATTGGTGATAGTAGAGATCAACAGAGTAGATACACCGGATGTGAAGAAGAACGATCCACCGGTTGCAACAGACGATTATGTAACTATATGTGAAGAAGAGTATGCTGTAACTTCTGTATTGGATAATGATGGAGACCCTAATGGTGATTTATTCACTGTTAAAGCTATTGTTTCTAATCCTTCTCATGGCATAGCAGCGGTGAGTGGTAGAGATATCGTTTACATTCCAGCAATAGATTACTATGGTCAAGATACTTTATCATACAGTATCTGTGATAATGGAAATCCAGTATTGTGTGATACCGCGAAAGTGATTTACACAATTAGAAACGTAAATGATGCTCCTATAGCGTTACAAGATTCAGTTCTTACAGGTATGAATACAGCTGTGAATGTTCCAGTAACAATAAATGACAGAGAACCAGACGGTGATTCTGTTACAGTTACTGTTTCAGTTCCACCTTTACATGGAAATGTAACAAGAAATGGAAATGTATTTACTTATACACCAATCCATGGTTTCGCTGGAAATGACACTTTCTATTACAGAATATGTGATGTTCAAAATCCTAATTTATTATACTGCGGTACATTCCAAAACTTGTGTGATGTAGGAATGGTAACAGTAAAAGTGATTAATCATCCACCTGTAATTGATTCAGTTTATGTGACTATTCCAGAGGATACAGGCAAGGTAACTATTTGCCCTCCTATATCTGATGTGGATGGAAATGATGTAAAAATTACAGCATTTGTTTGTGGTCCAAATCATGGAACAGCAAGTTTTGTAAATACAGGAAGTGATTCTTGTTTGACATACACTCCATCGACTCACTTTAATGGATATGATACGCTTTGTGTAGTAGTATGTGATAATGGTATTCCATCACTTTGTGATACCAACAAAGTATACATACATGTGACTCCAGTTTGTGTACCACCAATTGCAACCAATGACTATTATAACGTATTAGTTACGGGAACTTCTTCATTGACAGTTTTAGTAAACGATACAAGTATAGAACCAAGCGGATTGAGTTTGTCAATCGTAACGCAAGGTACATTGGGTACAGCTACAACTACTGCTGGAAATACCATTACTTACACTCCAAATGGAGGAGCAGGTAAAGATTCATTCCAATATGCTATTTGTAATGTAGGTCCTGCATGTACATTGTGTGATACAGCTTGGGTTAATTTGGATGTTCGTACTATAAATCATCCTCCAGTAGCGGTAGATGATACTACTAGCACATTGCAAAACACTCCAGTTTGTGTGAGTGTAATGGACAACGATAGCGATCCAGATAATGATCCAATTACGATTAAAGTAATCAGCTGTGATCCTGCTAATGGAACAGTAGTAGTAAATGGTACTCAAATATGCTACACCCCAAGTCATAATTTCTCAGGAAATGATAGCTTCTGCTATGTGATTTGTGATAATGGTTCACCTGCTTTGTGCGATACTGCGGTTGTTCATGTTACAGTAATACCAAATCCACATCCACCAGTAGCTGTGAACGATTCAGCAACTACTCCTGATGGAACACCAGTGGTAATTTGTGTATTAAACAACGATAGCGATCCTGATAACGATATTAATAAAGCATCTGTAGGATTGTGCAGTTTACCTGCTCATGCTACTGTGCCACCTGTTATCAATCCAGTGACTGGTTGTATTACTTATACCCCAGTACCAGGCTTCATAGGTATTGATTCATTCTGCTATAGAGTTTGTGATTCTACTAAGCCACAACCACTTTGTACGCAAGCCACAGTTTATGTAACGGTAACAAGAATTAATCTACCGCCATATGCACCAGATAGTACAGTAACTACAGCTGAGGATACCCCAGTGGTTATCTGTCCTGCGATATCTGATCCTGATGCTGGAGATGTAGTTTCAGTGACAGTTATTCCTTGTAAAGCTTCTAATGGAACAACGGTTATTAATGGTAACTGTATTACTTACACACCTGCACCTAACTTCAATGGACGTGATTCATTCTGTTATGTAGCGTGTGACAACGGTAATCCTTCATTGTGTGATACAGGTGTAATTACAGTAATAGTGACTCCTGTAGTTGACTGTCCTGTAGCTAACTTAGATTATGCACAAGGTGCAAATGGAGTACCTGTTGTAATTAATGAATTGAAAAACGATACTTATGTTGATTCAGTAGGTAAAGGCTCTGTGGTAACTATAGTAAGCGGACCAGCAGCAGGTAACACAGTAAGTGTAAATGCTGACGGTACTATTACTTATACTGCTGCAAATGGCTACTTCGGAATTGACCAAGTTGTTTACTCATTGTGTGATACTACAGAAGGATGTTGTGATACTGCTGTTATCAATATATACACTCTAAACGAATGTATTGCTCCATTGGCATTTGATGACTATGATACAGTTTGTGAAGAGTCTAACTTGACTGCTGATGTAAGAGCAAACGATTTCCAAGGATTCGGAAAAATTGGAAATGTCAAGATTCTTACGAATGGAACAAATGGATTTGCTTTCGTAAACTCAAGAGATACAACTATCATCTACAAACCGAAGACTAACTTCTTTGGAAATGATACTATCACTTACCAAGTATGTAGTCAATGTACTGTTCAAGGAGAGCCGTTGTGTGATACTGCTCAGTTGTTTGTAACTGTCTTGAATAGAAATGATAAACCAGATGCATTTGACGACAGTACTTCTGTATTTGAAGATAGTAGTGTAGTAGTAGATGTATTGGTTAATGACTTTGACATAGATGGTGATTCATTAACAGTTAGCATCTCTTCTCAACCAGCCTTTGGGGTATTAACTCTTAAGGACAACAAGCTTATCTATACACCAAAAGCTAATTACTGTGGTCCAGATTCATTTGGATACACAATTACTGGAGGAAATGGTGATGCTAAATGTCCAGGTGAGCAATCATTTGCAAAAGCATTGGTATTTGTAAATGTAATCTGTGTGAACGATCCACCAGTAATTCCTGATACATTGGTACGTGTACCTGAAGATTCAGTAATTACATTGTGTGTTCCTTATACTGATAATGACTCTAATGATATTCATGACTTATCAATCTGTGGATTGCCAGCTCATGGAACTTTAGGTAATACATTGGTATTGGATAATGCAACAAGAACAGTTTGTTTAACATACAAACCAGATACTAACTTTAATGGTATAGATTCACTTTGTGTGATTGTATGTGATAATGGAACACCACAATTGTGTGATACTTCACACATAGTAATAGTGGTAGATCCTCGTAACGAACCACCAGTGGCTACTAATGTTTATACAGGAACTACAAAAGGAACTCCTGTACCAGTAAACATTACGCCAGCTACTTACGATCCGAACGGTGATCCATTGACATACAGCTATCCATTGGATACGCCTAAACATGGTACTTGGACTCCTACTGGAAATGGAACGGGTGTTTACACTCCTACAGATCCTAATTGTCCATCTGTTAGCAATAATCCTTGTGTTGATTCATTTACTTATGTGGTTTGTGATACATCACCAGATTTGATTCACGTATTGTGTGATACTGCTACAGTTTACATTAGTGTTTACGACACTACTAAAACAAATGATACGATTAATCATGCACCAATTGCAAATACTGATTATGGCGTGACCGATACTGTTCACTCAATAGTTGTAAATGTAAGAGGAAATGACTTTGATCCAGATGGTGATCCATTAACTAAACCAGTAGTTTCTGTTGGACCTATGTATGGTACAGTAACTGTTAATAGTAATGGAACTATTACGTACCAACCAGGTGGTAATCAACCATTCCCTGCTGGAGCTATGTTTGAAGATTCATTCCAATATGTAATATGTGATACACTTGCTGCTCACAATCCTAAACCATTGTGTGATTCAGCTTGGGCTCATATCATTATAAATAGATTGGATTCTCCTACGGTATCTCCTAATAATCCACCAGTGGCTACGAATGATTATGCGAATACTACTTATGGTACTTCGGTGAATATTCCAGTATTGGGTAATGATAATGATCCTGATGGAGATAGTTTAACTAACCCTACTATCTTGACAGGACCTCATGCGGGAACTGTTACAGTTAATCCTGATGGAACTGTTACTTACACACCATATACTGGACCTAATCAAGGACCGAACGCTAATCACCCTGATACATTTACTTATGTAATCTGTGATGTGACTTCGGCATTGCCTAATCCATTGTGTGATACTGCAACAGTTGTTATCAAAGTACCGAACTCTGTACAAGCAGTGAACGATACTACGTTAACAGGTGTGAATGTGCCAATTGTTATCAATGTAAAAGGTAATGATTACGATCCTGAGTTGGATTCATTTACGGTAACTTCAGTGGTAACTCAACCAGTTCATGGTACTGCAGTATTGAATCCTAATGGAACTGTCACATTTACTCCTGATAGAACTACTTGTGATTACACAGATTCATTCAAATACTCTGTAATGGATACCTTAGGTGCTGTAGATACAGCAACTGTATATGTATTCGTGAAATGTTGTAAAGTAGTCGCTGTAGATGATAACATCACTATGGCTCAAGGCGATACTTTATACGCTCATGTATTGAATAACGATAACTACGATGGAAGTTTCCCTCAGTATGTAAGTATTCTTACAAATCCATTGCATGGTACAGTGAAAGTATTGGGTGATACCCTAGTACAATTCATCCCTGCAAAAGGATACTGTGGTAAAGACTTTATCGAGTACATTGTTCACGATACTTGTGGTCAAGATACAGCTAACATGAACGTGACTATTATCTGTGATACAATTAAGACAGTTGCAGTTACTGATTATGCTTATACTCCTATAAATACACCAGTAGTTATAGACATTTTGGATAACGATACCTTCTCTAATTGTACTCCAGCGGTAGTTACTATCTTGGATTCTACTAATCACGGAACAATAGCTATAAATGCTAATGGCTCTGTGACTTATACTCCAAATAACAACTACATTGGATTAGATACATTTGAATATCGTGTGTGCGAGACTTGTGGAACTATCACTTCTTGTGATAATGCATTTGGTTACATACGTGTAGATTCAGTTTGTCAAGGTCCTATTGCAAATGCTGATTTTGATACTACTGGTTACTTATGTAACGATACCATTTCAGTATTGACAAATGATGTGAACTTGCCAATAGGTTCTACTGTAACAATAGTGAAACCAGCTGAATACGGTCAATCTTATGTATTGAATAATGAAGTAGTATATGTTCCAAATGGTACTCAGAAAAATGGTGCTGATAGCATTGTTTATTCTGTATGCAACGTTTGCGATAAATGTGATACTGGTACATTGTATATCAAGTTGACAGGTTACGGCTGTAATGTTCACCATCCTAATTTGACCAATGATACGATCAGAATCTGTAGAAATACCGATACCTTGATTAGTGTATTGGCAAATGACAAAGATGTGGATGGAAATGGAATACACATATCTAGCTTCTTACCAGGTAACAATGGAATGGTTACTAAAGTGGGAGATAGCTTGTTGTATCATCCAAACAACAACTTTACAGGTACAGACGTATTTGTTTACCAAGCTTGTGATGATGGTGACCCTACATTGTGTAATACTGCTGAGGTTTACATTATTGTAGATGCTTGTAGAAACGATACACCAGTAGTTCACCAACCAGTGGTAGATACAACTTTTGTAAATGTGCCTATAACTGTTTGTTTAGATTCAGTAACAGATGCAAATGGTGATTCTGTATTTATCTCTAGTGTTTGTAAACCACAGCACGGTGTGATAACAGGATTCTCAGGATTGTGCTTTACTTATCAACCAGATAGTTCGTTCGTAGGTAATGATACTTTCTGTGTAACAATTTGTGATAACGGAAGACCTCTTCCAGCTTGTACAACTATACCAGTAGTAATTACAGTATTACCGAAGGATTCTACTATTATTGTTGATTCAGTATTTGCAAACAACGATGTGTCTGCTACTAATGGAGCCACTCCAGTTACTATACTAGTCTTAAGCAATGATGGATTTACTCCTAACCCAGGAAATCCTCAAACTGGAACTGAAATAGTAGTTGATGAAATAGTAGCGAATCCTAATCACGGAACAGTAGTAGTAAACCCTGATGGAACTATTACTTACACTCCTAACGAGCAGTTCTGTGGAATAGATACCTTCCAGTATTCAATCAAAGACAATGGATTCCCTGTACAAAGAGATACTGCTTATGTATATGTATATGTATGTGGAGCTCCAGTTGTGAAAGCTGTTGATGATAATGGAAACTGTACCGATACCACTACTACAGTAGGAAGTGCAACGGATCTTAACGTATTAGCAAATGATACGATTCCTTTTGCAAATGATACTACCGTTACAATTTACAATGCTCCTGATAATGGAACTGCATCTGTAAATGCTGATCATACTGTACATTACATACCACGTGATGGTTTCATTGGAAATGACAATTTCGAATACATTGTATGTGCTACAATAGGGGAGAAAGTAATATGTGACACAGCATATGTTTGTGTGAATGTAGCAGATACTCCTAAAGTAGTTCCTTGTTACTTCCCGAATGGATTCTCTCCAAACGCTGATGGTGTTAACGATGTGTTTGCTTATCCATGTAACAATCAATACCCTAATGCAACATTGAAAGTGTTCAACAGATGGGGTGATGAGGTTTGGAGAAGCGAGGGACCTTACAAAAACGATTGGAATGGTACGAACATGCAAGGAACGGTACTTCCTGATGGTACATACTATTTCATCTACACTTACAACCAGGGACGTGGAAGATCTGACGCTAAGTTTGTTGTATTACACCGATAAAAATTAAACGATTCCGTTCCGAATTTTCGGAACGGAATCTTATAAAACTTAATTGAAAAAGAAAAAGCTAACAATATGAAGAAACTAATCTTCTCCCTCTTTTTGACCACAGGAATTCTTTTGAGTGCCACCGCTCAACAAGATGCTGAGTACAATATGTACATGTTTAACGGTTTGTACCTAAATCCTGCTTATGCTGGTAGCCACGATGTAATTAGCACTACTGCTATTTATCGCCATCAGTGGGCAGGTATAGAAGGTGCACCCCGCACAGTCAATGCTAGTGTACACTCCCCACTAAGAAGAGAACAATATAACTTGGGTCTGACTATCTCTAATGATAGATTGGGTTTAACTAATATGTTCTCTGCAACCGGAGCGTTTGCTTACCGTATTCGTTTAAAAGGGGAAAATAAAGTTGCTATAGGTATACAAGCGGGTTTTACCTATTATCAAGCTCGTAATTCAGAGGCAATTACAAATGATGTGAATAATGGTTCTGTATATGATCCTACATTTTCTGTTAATCATAATTTATGGTTACCAAATATTGGAGCTGGTATTTATTTTTCAGGAAAGAGATACAACATTGGCTTCTCTGTTCCACACTTATTGCCAAGTTCATTGAATAACAAATGGAAGATTGAAACATCGGATGCCGTAGCAAAACAATACAATCATTATTTATTAACTGCTGGTTATTTGTTCGGAAAAGATGCAGCAATAGTTAAAGTAAAACCATCGTTTTTAATGAAGTATCAACAAGGTCTTCGTTTTAATGTTCCTGATTTCGATTTCAACTTGAATTTATTGTTTATTGATAGAATTTGGGTAGGAGCTGGTGTAAGAACTGGAGGAAACGGATTTGATGATAAAGGCGTTCAAAAGAAATTTAATGTAGAAGGAGTAATAGGAATGATAGAAGCAAAAGTAACACCGCAATTGCGTGTAGGATATGCTTATCATTATTCTTTAACAGCACTTCGTAGTTATGAAAAAGGAACTCATGAAATTATGTTAGGATATGATTTTTGGTATAACAAAAAGCGTTTTGTAACGCCACGTTATGTCAAATATTTTTAAGAAAGTGATTTTTGAAGAAAAGAAATAATAGAGTAATAGTAATAACTAAAGACAATCTTTAAACAACTAAATATGAGGTCAAAATCTATTCTGATACTGATAGCAGCATGGACACTTTGTTTTACAGCAGGTGCACAGAAACCAGTAGTGAAGATGGGAGATTCTTTTTACAAACAGTTTGATTTCAAAACTGCTTTGCAATATTATTCCCGTGCCATTAAGAAAGACAGCAGCAGTGCTTATGTTAGACAACAAATTGCTGATAGTTACAGACATTTAAATGATAGGACAAATGCAGAACCTTAGTATCGTATTTTGGCGCAAGATCAAACAACTGATCCGCTTAATAAAATGTATTATGCAGAAGCATTAAGAGCAAATCAGAAGTATCCTGAATCTAAATTGGCATACAAGAACTACTTGGCGGTAGCTCCATCTGACAATAGCGCTAAGGAGAGAGTATTAGGAGTTGATAGAGTGGCTGAATTGAGTAAAGACAAAGGTATTTATGCTATTGAAAATTTGCCAGTAAACTCATCAATGTCTGATTTTGGTCCTGCATTTTATACGAATGGGAATATATTCTTTTGTTCCAATAGAGCAACACCTGGAAGATACAGAATAGAAGATAACTGGACAGATGCAGGCTTTCTTCAGGAGTATTTAGGAAAGGCTGATGCTAATGGAAACGTAACTACTTCTGAGTTAATGAGTGGTAGAACTCCCAATGGAAAATACCATGAAGGACCCACTAATTACAATGAACAATTGCAAGAAATTTACATTACTAGAAGTAATTATATAAAAAGTAGAGGAATTACGAGCAGTGATAAAACTGTGAAATTGAAAATTTACCGTTTGGTTTATTTACCAGGTGAAAACCGTTGGGGCGATGAACTAATTGAGGCAGTTCCTTTTAATGACAGAGAATATTCTGTTTCTCATCCTGCCTTGACTCCTGATGCTCAAACATTGTATTTTGCAAGTGACAAACCAGGTGGATTTGGAGGAGTAGATTTGTACAAATCTATTCGCGACAAATCAGGTAATTGGGCAGCTCCTGAGAATTTAGGACCAACCGTTAACACTACTGGAGATGAAATGTTCCCTTTTATTTCAAATGATGGAGTTTTGTATTTTGCTTCAAATGGCCACACAGGTTTAGGTGGATTGGATGTGTTTTCATCTACATCAAGTAAGAGTGGATGGTCAACTCCAGAAAATTTGGGATACCCTATCAATACCAATAACGATGATTTTGGTTACATCATTGACAAAGACAATAAAAATGGATACTTCGTTTCTAATAGACCAGGGGGTATGGGAGATGATGATATTTACAAGTTTGTGAAGAAAGGTATTGCAATATCTGGTTTAGTATATGATGCTAAAACGAATGACCCGATTGAAGGGGCTAAAGTTGTGATGTATGAAGTGAAAGAAGAGAAAGGAACTAAGAATACTAATAAGGATGGTACCTTCTCATTTGCTGGCTCACCTAAAAGAGTTTACAAATTTGTAGCTACTAAAGAAGGTTATTTACCAAACGAAATTACTGTAGAAACACAAGATCAACCAGTGAGTGTGAAAATACCAATGGTTAAAGAGGGTGGAATTAATTTAGAAGTTTTGGTAATAGACAAAAAAACGCGTGAACCTATTGATATGGCTAATGTGAAATTAGTAAACATTGCTACAGGAAAAGACGAAGGTCAAAAAACCAATCCAGAAGGTAAAACGTATTTCAACCTAGAACCGAATGCTACTTACAGAATTGAAGGATCTAAAGATTTACCTGAAGCAGATACTAAGTACTTAACAGTGTCAACCACTACTACAACAGTTGGTAAAACGGCACCTGCTACCATTTACGCAACTTTAGAATTGGAAAAAGTTAAGAAGGGAGTTGCTATCAAAATCGAAAATATCTATTACGATTTAGACAAATGGTTTATTAGACCAGATGCAGCTAAAGAGTTGGATAAATTGGTAAAAGTATTGAACGATAACCCAACAATAGAAATAGAGTTGAGTTCGCATACCGATTGTCGTGCTACCATCAAGTACAATGCTACTCTTTCAGCAAAACGTGCTGATGCTGCGGTTTCTTACATAGCTTCTCGTGGTATTAACATTAGCAGAATGATAGCAGCTGGCTACGGAGAATCTCGCTTGGTAAATAAATGTGCATGTGAGGGAACGCAAGTCGTACCATGTACTGAAGAGCAACATCAAGAAAACAGACGCACAGAATTTAAAATCTTGAAATTCTAAGGGTCTTATAATTATACAAGCAAAAACCTCTGAGTATATCAGAGGTTTTTTTGTTTTAGAAGGGTGGTGTTTGTATGCTTTTTTATTTTTTTAGAACTAATAAAGGCATTCACTTAAAAGTATGACCACTTCATTTGAATTAACTTTTTCTACTTTTTGATTGATATACATTTGCATTCCTTTAATAACAGGAACCTAACTATGTTTCATTTTTTTACTCGCACTTTTTTTCTTGTTTTTCTTGTTTTCTTTTTGGGTATATCTGATACTAAAGCAAAAACAGGTGGGGAACTTATAGAGTATACTTTAATAAAGCGCATTTCTTCCGATAGCATGAAGGCCTTTTTTAAGCAGCAACATATTCCTAAAGTAATGTTGGGTGCCAAGTCAGGAGTTGATATTTACGAAGTAATTTATAACACTACTTATTCTGATAGTAGTTTAGTAAAAGCATCTGGATTGCTTTATGTACCTCAAGGTGAAACTCGTTTATTACCAACACTTCTTTATAATCATGGAACTGAGATTTGCAAGGATAGGTGCTTTACAGGGGAAGGGGAGCAATCTATTTGTTTAGCATTTTCTACTGATGGATATATTGTACTATGTCCTGATTATATAGGTATGGGAAAAGGAGAGCGTTCGCACTTGTATATGAATGCTATGACTGAAGCATGTGCCACAGTTGATATGCTGCTATCAATAGATAGCTTATTGCCTTCTTTAGGTGCTAAAAGAGGCAAGGAGCTTTTTGTGAGCGGATATTCTCAAGGAGGACATGCTGCCATGGCCACTCACAGGCTTTTACAAGAAAATTATGCAAATCGTTTCTCAGTTACGGCTTCTTCCCCTATGAGCGGACCTTATGATATGGAGAATACGGTTTATACAGAAAGGTATAAAAAATATACATATCCAGGATACTTAATGTTTTTGTTACAATCATTTTATGAAAGCAAAGGGATGTTTCAAGAAATGGCAAATGTGCTTAAAGCGCCTTATAGCAGCAATATACCACCTCTAATGAATGGACAATGGTCTATGGATGTAATAGATAAATTTATGCCAGATACTGCATTTAGAGCTATTAAAACAGAGTTTGTAAAGGAGTTTGAAGAGAACAAGAATTCTCCTTTTAGAAAGTATTTGGCAGAGAATAATGTGTTTAATTGGAAGCCAGAGGCTCCAGTTCAATTGTGTTATTGTGATGGAGATAAACAAGTGAATTATCAGAACTCATTAACTGCTTATAAAACTATGAAAGGAAACGGCAGTAAGCATGTAGAGTTGTGGAGGGCTGGTAAAAAATTTGATCACTTTAATTGTGCGCTTTTTGCTGTTATTTATACTAAAATGTTTTTTGATGGATATGTACATGGGCATCCAGGAAGTCATGGCCCGCAATTTAAACGCATGTTGCTTAACATGGGAAAGTTGGCTGTGAAGCCCTAGTCGCTCGCTTTTCATCTCTGGTATTTTTGACTCCATTTTTAGAATGAAAACAAGTTTCTGCTTCACTTCAAAAATAATTTTGTGTAGGTTTGGACAAATGTTGGCACGATTCAAAAAAACCTTATTGTTATTGCTCTACTTTTTTGCAAAAAGCCATAGTACTCAAGCTGTAGATTTGCGTTCAGATTCAGTCAATATTTTGAATACTTCTATTCAGTTAGATTTTACAGATTTTGCAGGAAAAGTTTTGCGTGGGGAAACATCTATTCTACTTCAGACCAAGGTAAATGGAGTTAAAGTAGTTAGCTTTGATTTGCTACAATTGAAAGTAGATTCTGTAAAAGTTTCAGGAACTAATATTGCTTATTCTTATAATGATTCTTTATTGGTTTGCACATTGCCAACTGTTTTGAAAAAGAGTGATCAGGTGGTACTTGTGGTGTTTTATCACGGGCATCCATTGCATGCTGCTGGGGATTTTGGAGGTTTTTATTGGACCAATGATTATGCTTTTAATATAGGGGTGAGTTTTAAAGCAGATCCTCACAACTATGGCAGAGTATGGTTTCCATGCTTCGACAATTTTGTGGAACGATGTTCTTTTCATTTTGAAATTACTACCGATTCTACCCGAAGGGCTTTGTGTAATGGGAGAGAGGATAGTGTGAAAAATGGAAATGGAACCAAGACTTGGTATTGGACTATTAATGAAGAAATTCCATCTTACTTGGCTTCGGTAAGTATAGCTAACTATACCCCGATTTATGACAACTACATTCGAAATAGCGATACTCTTCCTATCATACTTGCCGCTGTAGAAGGTGATACAGCATCGCTGTCGGGCTCATTTGTAAATTTAAAAAATGCTATTGCTGTTTTTGAAAGGTTGTTTGGGAAATATGTTTTCAATCGGGTAGGCTATTGTGTAGTGCCATTTAATGCAGGTGCTATGGAGCATGCTACTAATATTTCTTATATGCAAGCTGTAGTAAATGGAAACACTACCTATGAAAGCTTAATGGCGCATGAGTTATCGCATCATTGGTTTGGAGATATGGCTACTTGTGATCGAGCAGGGGAGATGTGGTTAAATGAAGGGTGGGCAAAATATTGTGAATCTGTTTTTGTGGAGAGTTTATATGGCAAAGAAAAATACAAAAGGGAGATACGAGAAAATCATGAAACAGTACTTCATTTGGCGCATATAGTTGATAGTGCCTATTGGGCGGTTTCGGGTGTGCCTTCAGAGTTGACATATAGTACCAAAACAGTTTACGAAAAAGGGGCTGATAGAGTGCATACTTTGCGCTCTTATTTGGGGGATAGCGTTTTCTTTTCTTGTGTAAAAAGTTATTTGCAACAGTATAAATTTAATGATGTAAACAGCGATAAATTACGAGACTATTTAGTGAGTTGTTCTGGAAATACTGCCATCAATAATTTTTTTGCTGACTGGATTCATACTGGCGGATTTCCAGATTTTTCTATAAATGAAAAGGCAGTAAATAAAGTAACGGATAATGACTATGAAGTCACACTAAATATCCAACAGAGAATCAATCATTCTCCAAATTATTTTAGTCATGTCCCTCTAGAAGTTTTTTATTTTGATTCTTTTGGAAATGCCACTAAAAGACAAGCAGACGTAAGTGGTGGATGTACATCCTTTAAAACCCATTTAGGTTTTTCTCCTGCATATATAGCTCTTGATTTTGATGAAAAAATAAGTGATGCTATTACAGATGAATGGGTATGGACAAAAAATGCTTTTAGATATAATTTTAATACCGCAAAAATGATTGTCTATCCAAAGAATCAAACAGACTCTTCTTTGGTTCGAGTAGAGCATCATTGGGTGGCACCAGATGCGAGTAAAAATCATTTGCAAGATATTCATCTTTCTGATTATCGTTATTGGAATGTAGATGGAATTTTTACTCCTAATTTTTACGCAGATGCACGTGTTTTTTACAATGGCTCTACTACCCCAATTGGGTATTTAGACAACACACTTATTACTACATCAGTTAATGATTTGGTGCTATTGTATCGTCCAAATTCACAGTCCGATTGGACACTTGTAGATTCCGCAAAAAACTTTGTAAGTAATCCTACTGGTAAGAGTGGATATTTTGATATTTATGGATTAAAAAAAGGGGAATACGCATTGGCAATTAACGACCCCGATAAAGTAGATTCTATACAACAAATTGCCTCTTGTTTTCCAATGAGTATTCCTCAAAATGTAGAGAGCAAAATGGGGTTCAATTTATATCCAAATCCCATGCATGAAGAAGAGCTAAATGTGGAATTAGGAGCGGTAAATTATTTTAGTAAATGTTTGGTAGTAGATATGCTTGGAAATACAGTAGCCGATAGAAATGTAAAGGAGAATCAAAGTGGTTTTATTCTTTATATGAATGGGCTACATAGGGGCGTTTACATGGTTACTTTGTTTGATAAATTTGGTGGAAAAATTTCGAAGCAAGTGGTAAAGGCAAAATAATATTCTTACAGATGAATACAGTTATATTCTGAGTACATCTGCAAGCGCTAAAATTAAAAGCAAAAACAAAAAATATGAAAAATATAACAGTAATAGGAGCAGGTACAATGGGCAATGGAATAGCTCATGTGTTTGCTATGAATGGATTTCTGGTAAACATTGTAGATGTGCAACAAGTAGCTTTAGATAAGGCCTTACAAACTATCACCAAAAATTTAGATAGAATGGTGGCTAAGGGAAGTTTGAATGAAATTAAAAAAGCCGAAACTTTAGCAAATCTAACTACGTATACCTCCATAGAAACGGCATGTGCAGCTAGCGACTTAATAGTAGAAGCTGCTACTGAAAATCAGGAGTTGAAATTGAAAATTTTTAAGCAGATAGATGATGCTGCAAAGTCAGATGCTATCTTAGCTACGAATACCAGTTCTATTTCTATTACGAAAATAGCATCGGTAACAAAGAGACCCGATAAAGTAATAGGTATGCACTTTATGAATCCTGTGCCTGTTATGAAACTAGTGGAGGTGATTCGAGGATATGCTACTTCTAATGAGGTGTGCGAAAGAGTTATGGAACTTTCTACTAAACTTGGAAAAGTTCCAGTGGAGGTAAATGACTATCCTGGTTTTGTGGCCAACAGAATATTAATGCCTATGATAAATGAGGCTATTTATAGTTTGTATGAAAATGTGGCGGGAGTATACGAAATAGATACGGTCATGAAACTAGGTATGGCACATCCTATGGGACCATTGCAATTGGCTGATTTTATAGGGTTAGATGTTTGTTTGGCTATTTTACGAGTACTACAAGATGGCTTTGGGAATCCTAAATATGCTCCTTGTCCGCTATTAGTAAATATGGTGACTGCTGGTTATTTGGGTGCAAAAAGTGGAGAAGGATTTTATAAATATGAAGCAGGGTCTAAAGATTTGATTGTTTCCAAAATGTTTCAATAAATCTTCTTTATTTCATATTTGTTTATTTATTAATTTGGAGTACAAAGTAAGAACCAAGATATGCGTGTATTGTGTTTCCTGTTAGGACTGGTATTGATAAGTAAATTGGGAGTGGCACAATCAGAAGATAGACCTACGTACGATGCCAAGTATTACAAATCTTTGGGCTTGGTTCAGTTTTACGAAAAGAATTATCTAGAGTCTATTTTTAGTTTGCAAAAAGCTTCAGCTCTCAGTCCTTCTGATCAGGAAGTAGTGAAGTTTTTGAAGATGAATTATGACTCTATTGGCAACAAAGATTTAGCAGGAAAAATGCGCTTGAAATTGGAGTCCTTTTCTAGTACAACTATAGCCCCAAAACCTACGCTCCCTGCTCCCTCAATAAGCAATAACAATAATACTACTTCTACTCAGAGATCAGTTTCGATTCCAGCTAAAGCACCCACTATAGATTTGTCGAATGATCTTATGTATATGGGGCACTATTATTTTGAAAAAGAGAGCTACGATTCTTGTGCTTTGTGTTATAAAAAACATCTCTTAACCCATGCGAATGATACGGTGGCTTTGTACTACTTAGCTACTGCACAATATTTTTTAAAAGAGTATGATGATGCGATCGAAAATTATGAACGCATTTTAAAACTAGATAAAAAGCGAGCTGATATTTATAATTGGATAGGCGTATGTCACATGCAGGAAAATAACTTTTTAGCAGCTCGTGATTTTTTTCGTCAAAGTGTGCGATACGATAAGGATTACGCTCTTTCTTACTACAATTTGGGTAAGGCACAGTATGAGTTAGAAGACTATGGTTCTGCGGTAAAAAATCTGCAAACAGCTGAGCAGCAAATGTCCAATGATTTAGATATAAAAACAATGTTGGCGGATGTCTATTTAAAGATGGGAGACTTATCAAAAGCGCAAAAAATATTTGAAAGATTGTACACCACCAATAAAAAAAGTGAGCGCATTAATTATGTGCTGGGCGATATTTATTTGCAGAAAAAAGAATACCAAAATGCAGTCAATTATTTAGAGAATTTTGTAGTGTTAGTGCCCAATAGTATTGAGAGTTTTAAGAAGCTGGGGATTGCCTATTATGGATTGGAGAATTATACGGTAGCATTGGTGAATTTTGAGAAAGCTGCAGCAGTACTTTTTGATGATAAAGATTTGATGCTATTCACGGGTATTACCGCCAACCAAGCCAAAGAGTATACTAAAGCTTTAGATTATCTAAATCGTGCTCAAAGTTTAGATTCTAAAATGCCTAGAATTTACTATCAAATGGGCGTAGCTTTTAAGGGTTTAAAAAAGTATAAACTTGCTCATCAAAACTTTGAAAAAGCCAAAGAGTTGGAGGATAAATTATTGATGCAATAGGACTAAATTTTCC
>JBGAVP010000050.1:0-12370 GCA_044228065.1 Chitinophagales bacterium
ATCATGTCAAAATTGAAGTTATCGTTTTATAATCTTCGTCTGTCAGTGGGACATCAACTTCTTTATCTTCTCCGAACTCAGAGTATTTGATTCTATATGATTTGATAATTGTCTTTATAGGATAAATAAAAATTAAGATATCCCTCAGTATTGAATCAAATAGTAAATAGGCCTCGGCATCAGATTCTATTTCTATCTCCACTGGTGATATAGACATCATATTTTCAGATCTTAATACATGTCTCTTGGATGTCATTGCAAGGAGGCCATAATGAACTATCACTTCAACTCTATTTTGATATACTTTTAACTCTGTTATAGAAGGAATTAAAAGGAGTAGAAAGAAAATGCTAATAAAAATTGCATAATCACTTTTATTATTGGCGAACAAATAACATAAAATTATGATTGTTGTAACAAAAATTATCCTGCACAAATACTTCTTAAACGTCTTCTTATGTTCAAATAATAAAGCCATAGTTATTATTTTAGGATGCATTACCGTTAACTTGGTTATAAGGTATTCTTTTAAATGAAAACATCCTCCTATTTCCTTTTAGACAAATCAAATATAAAAGGAAGTTTTTGTTATTTAAGTTGCCTATTTTAAATCGATATACACTACCCACCATCCATTTAAACCCCAAAAAAAATCCCGATTATCTTTCGACAATCGGGATTTTTGAAATTTAGAAGTTCCAATTATTTTACCATAGTAAATTTAGAGCTCATCATTACTTTTCCATTAACGTCAGCTAATTGAACTACATAAATACCGTTGTTCAAATTGCTTACATCTACTTTACTCAATTCAGAAGTAACTGCTTCAGTTTTCACTAATTGACCTACTACATCGTAGATTTTGATTTGTTTCACTTCTTCGTTGTTTTCAATTTTAATATTCAACAAACCGTTAGAAGGATTTGGGTAGATTTTTACATCTCCATTTTGCAAATCTAAAATACCTGCTGGGTTCGCTATTGTTACACGTACCCAAGCTCTTGCTTTAGCACCACCTGCATTGGTAATTTCGTATTGGAAACTATCTCTTCCAAGGTAACCACCAGTAGGAGTGTAAGTAATAGTAGAACCAGTAACTACTGCACCACCACGAGTAGCTGCTACACCTGCTATAGAAGGAGTTAGAGCAGAACCATAACATTCTGAATCATTTGTTAAAACAGAAATACTTACAGGAGTGTTTGGTTTAGTAGTAGCTGCATCATCTACAGCAATAGGTGGGATTTTGAAACCTACCAAAGTATCTTCTAAAAACAAACTATCTGCATACAAAGTGCTTCCTAAAGCAAGTGTGCTAGTACCTCCACTAGCCAAGCCAGCTAATGCAAATGGGTTAGCAGAACAAACTAAGATAACCGCTGTATCTGGAACTAAACAAGATTGATAAACGAAATCTGCACTAAAACGAGTGAAGTTCGCATCAGTTCCTTTACGGAAATAAACCGCTTGAGCTACCAAAGTGCTTCCTTTTCTAAGGATAGCTAATACCGCAGAAGAGTCATTTCCTACAGGCGCATATTTCAAATAACCTGCTACGCTTCCTTTTCTAGAAGAAATAGGGAAACCAGCTCCCACCACTAACGCAGGATTAAATCCAGTATTTCCAACAAACGAAGTCAAAGAGATTTTGAATTTTCCGCTGATTGCAAAACCAGGTAAAGTAAGTGCTCCTAAGATAGGTGCAGTAACCGTATCAGTAGTTAATTTGATAGAAGAACTTCCTGTAAAAAACTCAGAAGTGCTTTGTGTACAAAAAATATTATTTCCTAAAGTTTTACCACCAGTGATGGCATTAGAAGATGTCCAGTTCAAAGGATCTTGATACGTAAACGTATCGATAGGTTGTCCTAGAGAAGACAAATCTAGAATAGAAGTATCTTGACCCCAATTCTCAAAACTGCTATTAGCAGGTGCTTGAGCTTGGGCATTCATACCTCCCAAAACAGCAGTAAGTAATAATGCTGCAGTAAGTAATTTTCTTTTCATTTTTTATTTGTTTTTAGTTTAAAAATAGAATGCTAATTTATACATTATGATTGGATATTGCCATTTATGGGCAATAATTCTTATTAACAAATTATTAAATTCTTCTTTTCAAATTTTATTAATACTGAACCGATGGAATCATGCCTCTTAACCCCATATCTACCACATATTCTCCTTTGAGTCCTTGCCATTTACCATCTCCATTTAAATCTACCCATTCAAAACTTTTGTTGGTAGAGAATGCAACTGTCACCACCACATCTTTCGTTTCTTTTCCGGTAATTACCAATGGGGCTGCATTAAAGGCGGCAGTCACTACACAAGACCCTGCTGGAATAGGCGAAGATGCAAACAATGGATTTACTACCGTAGTAGCACCTGCAGGTGCTTGACCTTGATTTAGATAAGCCTGGTCATAAAAACCTGGAATGGTCACTTGAGTTTCAGAGCCCCAATATCCTTGCGCTTTGTTTGCATTAACAGGTACCGTTTTTGTTTTAACCTTATAGTCTTTTATATAAGTATTAAAGCCTACAAAACTTGCTATAGCACAAGGCAAGTCTGTAAAAGGATAACCGCTTACAGTAGTATCTATAGATAAAGTAACATTGTAATTTTGATAGGCCGCAGAAACCCTCAGCCATTCATAACTTCCAGCCTTTACACTCGAAAGCGGTAGACTGTATAACACTTCTCCATCTTTAGCCAATATAGCTTTCTCAAAGTCAATAGCAGTAGACCCACCAGTAGTAACCTCGGGTGCATGGTACAAAACAGCTCCAGTACCTAATGCTGTCCAAGCGGTAGGAGCCAACTCCACATAATGAATACTAAATGCATTGTAAGTGGGATTTTGCCCAGCATGCCCAGCTGGCAAAGTTGAAGGATTCCCTAAATTATCTAGCCGAGTTTGGGTAGGGTCTAATTTTAGTTTAAAGATAAGCTTAGGCTCAGAAGTAGTTTCATTCTTTTTACAAGAAGTTATAAAAAGAAAAAGAGCACATACAATTAAAATGGTTTTAGTTTTCATTGGAATTAGTTTTAAACAAATATGGCATAAAAAAAAGAATCCCAAGCAAAAACTGCCCGAGATTCTCAAACCTAGTTTAACCCTTAAAACTAAACTCACTTATAAGACGATAAAGAGTTGCAAAAAGGTTGCAAGTGAGGGTGAAATTTTCCAAAACATTTTATATTGTATTTTGTTAGAACGATTTACATTCACTAAAAATTAAAAAAATGGCAATAGCAGCAGGACAACAAGCACCCGATTTTAAACTTTTCAATTCTGATAAAAAGGAAGTTTCGCTTTCCGATTTTCAAGGTAAAAGCAATGTGATTATTCACTTCTACCCACAAGCATTTACAGGGGTATGCACCGAGCAATTGTGCACCATGCGCGATAACTTAGATTACTATACTCATCTAAACTGTGTGGTATTGGGAATTTCTGTAGATTCTGTTTTTACATTAGCGGAATTTAAAAAACAACAAAACTACCAATTCGATTTACTTTCCGATTTCAATAAAGAAGTATCGACAGCTTGGGATGTAATTATGGAAAACTTTGCTTTTGGAATGAAAGGTGTTTCTAAACGAGCGGCTTTTGTTGTAGATAAGAATGGGGTAATTGTATATTCCGAAGAAACGGCCAACCCTGGTGTGTTGCCAGATTTCTTAGCCATTAAATCGGTAGTAGAAAAATTGTAATTAGGAAACGGGCAAGGTAAAAAAGAAATTACTTCCCAATCCCTCTTTCGATTCTATCCAAATTTTTCCGCCATGAGCTGCAATTATTTTTTTGCAAATGCTCAAACCTATGCCTGTGCCCGGGAATTCATCCGCCCTGTTGAGTCTTTTGAAGGGTTCAAAGATAGTTTCATGGTACCGTGGGTCCACTCCTATTCCATTATCCTTTACACAAAACTGAATGTTTTGATTTTCCTTAATTGCTAAAATTTCTACATAAGGTCTTTTGTCTTTTTGCTGAAACTTCAAGGCATTATCTACCAAATGAGTGAGCAATAATTTCATGGAATCAGCATCTGCATGTACCTCAGGTAATCCCGAAATATTTACCATAGAATCGGTGCTGTCTATTTTCTTTTTGAGGTCTTTCAAAACCGCCTCTGCTATGGTTTTCATACTAACCTTTGTATGTTTAATAGCCTTTGTATCGAATGAAATAAAGGCTTTCATATCGGAGAGCAACAGTTCTAAACGAGCTAACTCAGCTAATGCACTTTCATTATACGATTGCAATTTTTCATTCTTCTCTTTCTTAAAAGACTCTTGAATGAGCTGAAGATAACTGATAGACGTACGCACGGGTTCCCGCATATCGTGCGATGCAATTTCTAAAATACGATGAGCACTTAAGGTATCTGAACCAAGCAAAGCTTGTGGGTCTAAAAAATTACAAAGAGAAAAAATATGCTTATGAAATGCTACATCTGTCTTTACACAATCCAAAGTTGCAAGCAATTCCCCTACCTTAAAATGAGTACTAAATCTTTTTTGATTCTTATTGCCATCAAGGGTCTTAAAAGTATTTTCCACTTCTATGATGGCATCTAATGAAAGATTTAAAACAGTTTCTTCCTTTAGTTTTGTACTCCTTTTAAAACCTTCATTCAAAGCAATCACTTGGTTATCTTGAAGAAGCAAATAAGGGGTAGCCTCCGCATGAATAAATGCTGAAAGTGCAGCCACTGTTTCCGCTAGCTGAAGTACTTTAGAAGACTGTTCTTTACCAATGTGCATGCATACTACCGATTCGCCATTCCAAACAACCGATGAATATTGAATAAGGTAAATGCTTTTACCAAGCTCAATGGTAGCATGCAAATCAACCAAGCCCACCTCATTTTTTGGTAAAAATTGTTGCAGTAATTGGGCTGTTTTTTCATCCGCTAAAAAAAAAGAAGCGGTGGCATTTTGGTAACGAATTTCTCCAGAAAAAGAAACTAAAATAACGGCCTCAGAAACCTGATTTAGGAGGTCATAAAAAACATTGTTTTGAGCTACCAGCGAAATTAATGGACGCACATCCAACTGCTGATTTGTTTCTATACTTTTAGCCAAATGTTGAATGGCGTTTGTAAGAGATAAATCAGTACCCTTCAACTCTATATTTGAAACTACTTTCAAGAAATAAACAGTAATGGCTACAAACCAAATATAGTATTTATTGAGAATATAAAATGTCTATAGTAAGGATGCATGGCTGTACTTTTGCCCACAATACCATACATTCTAATAACACATTCTAATAAATAAAAAATGTTATCATTTGTATAAAATTATTTTTGCATAACATATAAGTATGTTTTTGAATGGAATTTAACGAGCGTTATATCTTTGATACAACATCCGACCTTTTAGCGGAAGGTCCGCATGCTCGTGTTTATAAGGCTTTCGACAAACTGCTACAAAGAGATATTTGCTTAAAAGTTTTTAGCAAAGATTTTGCTGCGGGTTCCCCAGTTATTCAACAACTAAATCGTGCTGGCATATTCTTTCATCCAAATATCTGTGCATTTTATGATTTAATAGAAGTGAGCGCTACCAATATTTTTGGTGAAAAAGAAATACAGCCTGTTGGTATTTTTGAATACAACAATTGCGGAAACATCACTACTTTTTTAAAAAATAGCAGAGAACCAGAGTTAATTAAAAAGCTTATAAAAGATGTTCTGAAAGGACTATCGTATTTGCATTCTTTAGAAAATCCCCATCTTGATTTAAAGCCTAACAATATTTTAATAAAAAAAGTAGTGACTACTCCCGTAGCTAAAATCACTGACTTTTTGAATTCAGCCAATATCAAAACGGAAAGTGCCTATTCAGAAACCACAAGTGCTGCACTTGCGTACAAAGCTCCTGAACACTTTACAAGCGACCAAGCAAGTTTAGATTATCGGGCAGATATTTGGTCTCTAGGAACTATCGTGTTTGAAATAATTACGGGTAATTCATTATTCCATCAGGCAAGCGATACCACCGAAACCACCATTAAAAACATTTTAATGGCTGATTACGAAACTAAAATAGCCGGACTACCAGAACCTTTCAAAACCTTTGTAGTAAAGTGTTTAGTAAGAGATGTAAACTCCCGAAATGTATCGCTGGAAGAGCTTTCTACTATTCTGGATGAGACCGAAAGAAGTATTAAAACAAATACAATTCAAACTGCCACTCCAATTTCTAAAATTGAAAGTACAATTCTTGCTCCCACTATTTTATTACGGGAAGAGGAACCCGAAAAAGCGATACCAACCCAACCAGAAATACAACCAGAGGAAAGCAAAAAAGAGGAGCAGAAAGAAGCCATTGTTATTCCTTTGATTACAGCAGCTACCATCAAAGAACATATTTCTGAAAAGGTTACAGCTACTACATCAGCCACCTCTGGTGTGGGAAATATTGCGACTCCACTCTTGCTTTCTACCGCTCTATTACTTTGTATTGGAATAGGTACTTATGCTTATCTAAATTCCAATGAAAAGGAAACTGCTCCTGAAAAAATTACTACTCCAAATACCGTAGCTGTACCTAAAGAAATTCCATCTGATAAAAAAGAAGCAGTTGAGCAGAAGCAAAAAGAGATACCCGAAATTGTCAACTCACAACCAATAGAAATTGTAAAACCACCTATTCAATATCAGGCCGCAGCTCCTTCCATTGTTACCAATACAGAGGTGGAGCCTATAGTTCCCAAACTACCCGATTACGGAACACTCTATGCTGATAAAAATTACAATTTTAATCTCAGCCTTCCCTTCTTAGGAAAGGAATATACCCTTTGGGCAAACCATGCTACTGTTAAAGAAATTGGGCTTAATAATTTCACACTAGTCCCTAACACCATTGACCCCATTACCGTAATGGTTTTAGATAAAAAAGACAGAACAAAAATTACAGAAAAAACATACTTAGTAAAGCCTAAACCATTGCTGGTAGCTACTTTGGGAGATGATATTAATGGTGGTTATGCCTCTGCTCAAATGATAATCTCAAAACTAAGTATGCAAGTAAAAGCAGATGGAAAGCCTATGAAAGTAAAGAGTTTCCGATTAACGTGTGCTTCTGGAACTTGCTCTGTTACGGAATCGCAAGATGGTTTCTTCAATAGTTCTATCATACAATTTCTTCGCAAAACGAAAGCGGGTGAAAAAATTCATTTCGATAACATAAGAGCCATAGATCAAGAAGGAGAAGAATATCAAGTAAAAGATTTCTCAGTTACTTTAACCGATTCTTTCATTCACTAGAAATCGAAAATATAATACATTTGGTACTTGAAAAGAACTCTAGATTCTAACCTCTATACCAAGCTCGTGAAACCAATCATCCCTTTTCTCCTATTATGCCTATCGCTTTTTTCATTTGCAGAAAAGCCTAAACTCTATTCGGGCCCCATGGTGGGTTCTGTTACACAAACTTCGGCTCGGGTTTGGATTTGCTACAAAGGGAAAGGGAAAAACGCTGTGATTTTAGGAGACACTGCTGCTAAAAAAGTAGTGTATCCCACCAACTATAACTATAAGGTTTCTAAGAAAGGGATTGTTTCGCTCACCTTTGATTTTACTGGCTTAGAACCCAACCACACCTATAATGTATTGGCTTCTATAGAAGGGCTAAAAACCAATACCAAGTGCAGTTTCACAACTCAATCAAATGATGCAGTAAAAGATTTCAATTTCATTTTAGGCTCCTGTGCTATGATGAATACCGATTGGACTCGCTTCGGCTTGCCAGGAGCTAGCACCACCATCTTTAATAAAATGCGTAAACAAAAATCGGATTTTATGTTGTGGCTGGGCGATGACCTTTACTACTATGGCAAACAATTAAAAAATAGCGAAAGCATGTTTGTGCGCAATGTGAAAGTGCGCTCTTCTTTTAAGTATTACCGAAATTTCATTTCCTCCACTCCTCAATACGCTATCTGGGACGACCACGATTATGGCCCTAATGACTCCGATAAAAAATGGGCATTGAAAGATTCTTCACTGGCTCTTTTCAAAAGTTTTTGGCCGAATACCTATCCAGAACAACCTCAGTTTAACGGAAATTATTTCAACTTCCGATATTACGATGCCGAGTTTTTTATGATGGATGATCGCTTTTTTAGAGACGAACCCAAAGAAGTAAAAGACCCCGATTTTTTGGGAGAAACGCAATTAGTTTGGCTTAAAAATAAATTACAATTATCGGATGCCACCTTTAAATTCATAGCCATAGGCACACAGATATTAAATCAAAATCATTTTGGTGAATCGTATGCCGACTATCCAAAAGAGCGACAAGACTTGCTCGATTTTATCTCTAAAAATAATATTAAAGGAGTGGTATTTCTTACGGGCGATAAGCATTACAGCGAAATTTGCAAAAGCTATTTCAACCACTATCCCATTTATGATTTCACTTGTTCACCCCTTACTACTCCTCCCCTTCCGCGCAAACTTTTAGGGGCATATAAAAATGCCGATAGAATTCCTGGAACCGATTTTGCAAAACGAAACTTCGGGAAAATAAATATCTCAGGTGAAAAAGGAAATAGAATTTGCACCATTCAAATTTATGGAAGAGGTGGACACAAGCGAAGAGAATTTACGATTCCGCAAAGTGAGTTGTCACAAAAGTTGACTCCATGATTTTATACTATTTGGTAATTCCGTGGCTGTATCTTCTCTCCTATCTGCCTACCAGCTTTTTGCTCAAAATAGCCGATGCAATTGCCTTTCTATTGCGGGTGGTTTTTAGATATAGAAGAAGTGTAGTGCTTCAAAATCTTCAAAATTCTTTTCCAGAAAAAACAAGCAAGGAGCTAGACGAAATTATGCAACAGTTTTATGTACACCTAGCCGATAGAATGGTAGAAAGCATTAAAACATTTACCATCTCTGCTGAGGAAATTGATACTCGCATGTCTATTCCAGCAGCGGAAGAAACCATGAATAAATTATGGAATGAACAGAAAAGCATCATCGCTACACTGGGTCACATAGGAGCATGGGAATGGGCAGCACTAAAGGCTTCTGATGCTGTGAAACAAAAATTATTTGTGCTGTACAATCCCATTAAAAACAAATACTTCAATCAACTTATTAAACAAACAAGAGGCAGATTTGGATTGCAGTTAGTTTCTATGAATGTAACCAGAAACTATTTCAATACTACTTCAGACCCTTCTATAGGTTACATTCTGGTAGCAGACCAAAGTCCCTCCAATCCTAGAAATGCGTACTGGACTACTTTTCTAAATCAAGAGACCGCATTCTTTTATGGACCTGCCCGATTGGCTAAAAAGAACAATTGTGCATTCTACTATATTGCCATTACACAACCCAAGCGCGGGCATTATCAGGCAGAATTAAAACTCCTAGCAGAAAATGCCAATGACTTTACGGAAGAAGAATTGACCGAAAAATTTGTACGCATGCTAGAGTCTCAAATACTAGCTAATCCATCGGACTGGCTTTGGTCCCACAAAAGATGGAAGCGTAAAAAGCCAGCTGTGCAGTAATTCTATTGACGAATATTTCACACAACTCACACTTCATTTGGTAGAACTATCTACAGTAAACATCAGTTGCTTGCAATACAGGCTCTATATTTGAATAAAAATACACAGCCTGTGAAACACGGTATCGCTGCTTTAAGTATTATTCCTGTAAGACAATCGGCATCGCACAGAAGCGAACAAGTCACTCAATTGCTGTTTGGAGAAACCTATGAAGTTTTGTTGCATAAAAACAAATGGCTTCAAATAAGATGTAGCTTAGATGAATACGAAGGCTGGATAGATGAAGCCCAGTACACAGAAATTACAAAAAAAGAATTCGATGCTATAAAGTTAGAAACTAGTGGCATAGCATTAGACCTATTGTGTAGCGTCACTTCCAGCAATAATTCCATAGCGGTAGTTACTGGTAGTAGCCTACCAGATTTTGATGGCATCAATTTTAAAATAGGGAAAGAAAAATTTATTTACAACGGACAAGCATTGCAAGCAGACCAAATTCGCAGCATGAATATGCTCGAGAAAATAGCCTTGCGATTTTTGAATGCCCCGTATCTGTGGGGTGGTCGCTCTCCCTTAGGGATAGACTGTTCTGGCTTTACGCAAATCGTTTTTAAATGCCTTAATTACTCTTTAAAAAGAGATGCGTATCAACAAGCAGAAATGGGCAAGGTCGTTAACTTTATAGAAGAATCGCAGGTAGGTGATTTGGCTTTTTTCAATAACGATGAAGGGAAAATAATTCACGTAGGAATTATCTTAAAAGACCAAAAAATAATTCATGCCTCTGGCAGAGTTCGCATTGATAACATAGACCATTTCGGAATCTTCAATGCCGAAACAAAAAAGTATTCGCACCAGTTAAAGATTATCAAACGAATCTTGTAACCATCTATGAAACGAAAAAAGATAGTCGCACTCACAGGGGCTGGAATTAGCGCGGAGAGTGGAATACAGACTTTCAGAGATGCAGGTGGTTTGTGGGAAGGACACAAAGTAGAAGATGTAGCCTCGCCCAGCGGATGGAAAAGAAATAAAGAACTGGTCTTAAATTTTTACAATCTAAGGAGACGCGATGTTCTAAAAGCACAACCCAATGCAGCTCACAAAGCATTGGTAGATTTAGAACAACACTATGAGGTAACCATTATTACGCAAAATGTAGATGACTTACACGAACGCGCTGGTTCTACCCATGTGCTGCATCTGCATGGTGAAATTCTAAAAGTAAGAAGCACGCTTTACTCCCATTTAATTTACGATTGGAAGGAAGATTTGAAAGTGGGCGATACCTGTGAAATGCGAGCTCAGCTTCGTCCTCACATAGTATGGTTCGAAGAAGAAGTACCTATGATTTCGGTGGCACAAAAAATAACTGAGCAAGCAGATATCTTGTTGATTATTGGAACATCACTGGTAGTATATCCTGCAGCTGGCTTGTTGCACTACGCTCGCCCCGATTGTCAAAAATATTTGATTAACCCCGATGAAACGAATGCTCCCCGCATTGCCAATTTGAAGTTTATCTTTGAAAAAGCAACGAAAGGAGTTCCCTTTGTAGTGCAAGAATTATTGAAGCCATGACCATCACATTTCAGCCATACCAATTAGCCTTCAAAAAACCTGCTCGCACTTCGAGGGCAGAAATGAAATACAAATACGGCTACTTTGTTACGCTAGAAGATAACGGCACCAAAGGCATAGGAGAATGCAGTTACATAGAGGGTTTGAGCATAGATAATTTAGCACTCTACGAAAATAAATTAGCTACCATTACTGCACGCGCAAATGAGTTAACTTCCATTTTAGAAAATGAATTAGTTGATTTTCCCTCTATAAAATTTGGATTGGAAACAGCCTTGCTAGATTTACAAAACGGGGGAAATAAACTGTTGTTTCCATCTGAGTTTACGGCAGGCACAGCACAAATTCCCATTAATGGGTTGGTATGGATGGGCAGTGCAGATGCCATGCGCACAGAAATCATTCAAAAACTGGAAGATGGTTTTAGTTGTATAAAATTAAAAGTAGGAGCTATCGATTTTAAAGAAGAATGTAAACTGCTGGAGCTTATTCGAAACGATTTTCCTAAAGAAAAAATAGAGATACGATTAGATGCCAACGGTGCTTTTACGAAAGCAGATGTAGTACAGAAACTCACTACACTTTCTCAGTACAATATTCACTCTATAGAACAACCCATAGCCACCAAACAATGGGATACCCTGCGTGCCTTGTGTGAAGCCAATATTATCCCAATTGCATTAGATGAAGAATTGATAGGCATTCATTCCAAAAAAGAAAAACAACTATTACTCGAAATGATTCGCCCTCCATACATAATTTTAAAACCGAGTCTGCTCGGTGGTTTTGAAGCCTGTGATGAATGGATAGAACTGGCAGAAGCTATGTCTATTAAATGGTGGGCTACTTCAGCTTTGGAATCCAACATTGGCTTAAATGCCATAGCACAATGGGTTTTTAGCAAACAAAAAAATACCACTCAGGGATTGGGAACGGGCGGGCTTTACACCAATAATATTGACAGTCCATTGTACATTCAGAACGGACATTTAGGTTATAGTACTACAAACCATTGGCAATTAAATCTGGACCCTACTGCATGTTCGAAATAGATTTTGATAAAACCTCAGAAGAACTACAACTGCTTATTCAACAGCAGCTGAATAAAGCTACTTTTGAGCAGTTGCCCGTGTGGCAACAAAACATTTGGAGCTTCTTAGCCGCATGGGCAAATGAAAGTCAGCAACTTTTTGAAATCAACACTTCGGGCTCTACGGGTACGCCTAAAACCATTGCTCACAAACGCACTGC
>JBGAVP010000016.1:0-83161 GCA_044228065.1 Chitinophagales bacterium
ATTTGAGTGTAAACTCTGCGGGTATAATTACTGCCGTTGGGTCAGGCTATCATTATTTTAATGTTTTTGGATCTATATATTCAGAGGTAGGTGGCTTTGCAACACGTATCAACAGCAATGGAACACTCGATCCATCTTTTGATAGTGATGGAAAATTAGAATGCCATTATATGACAGAAAACAATGCCATGTATATTGACCCAACTACAAATTACATCTACAATACAGGTAATGTGTATGCCTATTTTGGTCAATCTAACAGGAATACCAGAATGACGATAAAAAGAATTCTTTCGAATGGTGATGAAGATTATAATTGGGCAGATGCAGGTGGCAATTATGGACATTATACCTCTATTAATGGATTCGAAGCTTCTGCCAATGCATTAGGCGTATTTTCTAACGGGCAATTTGTAATGGCTGGCAAAGTCTATTCTAGCAATGAAAGTGCGATCATGATGATTAAAACAGATATTGATGGATACAAAGACTTCACCTTTGCTCCCAATGGAAATTATGGCAATGTGGAAGACCAATATGGAGGAACGAATGCTGAAATTTTTGATTTAGTAATTCAACCGAACGATGAAAAAATTGTTGTTGTAGGTTATGTAGACAACAATCTTTTTGTATCTAGATATTTTGGAATCACCGTGCCACAATTGGACTCTTTTCATTTGATTGCTCCACTGAACAATACCACAAATATAATTACTACCGATGTAGATTTTCAATGGTCTCCAGCGCTAGGTGCTACCGAATATGAATTATGGTGGGATACTACTGCTACATTTGGAGCAGGTACAAACAAAAATACCTATTCCGATACCACTACCAACGCTAAATTTTATCCACTTTATATTCCTATTAACAAAACAATTTACTGGAAAGTGCGCTCCACCGATGGCACTAATATTAGTAGTTGGAAAGGCCCTTGGAAGTTTACCACTTCACCAGATTTAATTACCTTAATTTCCCCATCCAACCATGCTACAAATGTGGCTAGACAACCTACACTTGATTGGTCTGATATAGTGGCGGGTAATTTTGCAGTAGCTGAATTGTATCAGGTTCAGCTAGACTCTTTGAGCGATTTTAGCACTCCAAACAACATTTTCACTCAACCCTTCCCCACAAGCAATTGGGCATTACCTTCATTGATACCTTATAACACAACTATTTATTGGAGAGTTCGTACGGTAAGAAATGGCATGTTTGGTCCATGGTCAACTACTTGGGATTTTAAAACGCTTTTGCCAGCTGGAATTAATGATAATTTAGAAGGCTCAGAAAATAGCTTTATAGCGTATCCAAATCCTACTTCATCCGACTTTATTTTATTGCAAAATGGCGATGCCAAAATCTTAGGAGTAGAAGCATTCGATGCAGTTGGTAAAAAAGTAGTTTTAAATGCAATCGGCAAAAACTATGACGCTACTGAACTGGCAGTAGGTATTTATCGTTTAAAAATAAGTACCGACAAAGGTTTTAGCATTCTTAATTTCGTAAAACAGTAAAAGACTGTTTTACTTACGGTAAATCGTGCACATCAAATTTCAAGTATGGATTATCGAACTTCATATCATTAAAGTGAATGAGTTCCCATTTTCCTTCATTGTATTCTAATGCTGTCATGTTCTCTACCCAGTCACCAGAATTCATATAAACTACCGAACCGCTATCCGTTTTTATTTCTTTTATGCATGGCAAATGAATATGACCATTCACTACATAATCGTATCCGTTGTCTATTGCTATTTGTGCAGCAGCTAATTCATAATTACTAAATTTCTTAACTCCTTTTTTGGTGGCATCTTTTACTGCTTTTGTGAAATTGATATGCTCTTTTCCGAAAAGAAAACGTAAAAAATTAACGAACTTATTGCTTAGTATCAATAACTCATAACCTGTATTTCCTAATTTGGCGAGCCACCGAGAACCCTGCATGGTTACATCAAAAATATCGCCATGAAAAAACCAATGCCTCTTTCCATCTAAATCTAAAATGAGTTTATCTTCTAACTCTAAATTTCCCAAATTCATTCCACTGTATTTGCGCAACATTTCATCGTGGTTTCCCGTGAGGTAATATACCTTTACCCCATTGCTGATAAATTTAAAAACGCGCTGTAAAACTTTGGTGTGTGACTTAGGAAAGTAGTAGGAGCGAAACTGCCAGATATCTATAAAATCTCCATTGATAATAAGAATCTCGGGCTCTATAGATTTCAAATATTTATTCAACTCCTTAGCCTTGCAGCCCAGAAAGCCTAAATGCACATCTGAAATTACCACCACTTTTACAGACCGCTTTGCCATACTTCAAAAGTAGCGAAGAAATGTGAACTCTATGTTATTCTTTAATCTTTAAATTTTGATTGGCATTAGCCGCGCTTATTGGGTTCAGTCGTGCCAATTCTCCATTCGGAAATTTCACTTGAAAATTAGTCCAAACAGCACTTGTATCGCTTCTATAATCTGGACGATAATAATCTGTAGATGTAATTTGAGCACCACTTCTAAAAGCTGCATTCATATTGGTATAATTTCCAGTTCTAGCCTCTTTAGTACCTGAGTCAGCACGTGTTCGTACGATGTACCCTTGAGAAACTTTAGACCGAATTGAATCTTCATCAGTAGAGGCTCCATTTAAAATTAAAAAAGCTGCATTAGGGGCCCCAGCTTTTGCATACACAAACATGGCTCGGTTCTCTAAAATGGGATGCCCTACTAGATAATTATCTGCTGCTCTCCCTTCCATAATAAAAATAATTTTCCCTCGTGCTTCTCCTAAAGTTGGCCATTTATTTTGCTTCACTATTTCATTTAAATCTGGCAGGTCTTTACGCATTTTGTCTGGGGTCAAAATTTTATCCAATCCATTACCAAAAACAGATTTAATTTCCTCGTCAATTTTATCAGCAGCTAGATTGTCAAAAGGAATTGCTTTTTTAAAACCCGCTCCTGCTAAAGATGCATTATCCCCAGGCGCCTCTTCTTTGGTTTCTATGTTTATAAAAAGCGGCAAATGATTGGGGTGTAAATCAGACCAGTTTTTTAAAGCTTTTAAAGCATCCACAAAAGTGTAATAGTGGGTTTCATAATCCACATCTTTTATGTGCAACACTTTCATGCCAGGATACTTTAAAGCGTCTATGCCAGATTCTAACGCTAAACTTGCAAGAGGATTGATTTGACGATTATAAAAATCTCCGCCTAAAGGGTCGTTATAAAAATCTATTTCTAAACCCCTGATAGGATAATTGTTCATTTGATCTTCAAAATTTAAATGCGTATAGTCTAAATCATCTGGATTAAGAGAAGCGGGTAAACTTCCTTTTACAGACTGAAGTAGGGTAAATACAGCATCATTAGTATGCTTTCGGTAGCTATTGTGACTCGCTATAATTTGTATTTGATTAATGCGTAAAGTATCTGCTGGATCAGGCGTGGAGGTAGTGGCTTTTTCCTTCTTACAATCTTGTAATAAAAAAGCGAATAAGACAGCGCCAATTGAACAAAAATATCTCATATTAATTTATTTTACTATGAAGATACTGTTTCGAAAATATTAATCAAAAGTTAAGCCACCAATTCATTGAACGGATTGTTTCTTTCGACCAACGATTTTTGAAAGAATGGAATGTAAGTAAAACCGAAGTTATTTAGCCATAGTTTTCCGCACTGCTTTTTTCCAACCTTCATACAATATTTTGCGCTCAGGTTCTTTCATTTCCGATTTGAATTTTTTATCTATTTGCCAGTTTTTTGTAAGGTCAGTTTTTTTGTAAAACCCGACAGCTAATCCTGCCAAATATGCTGCCCCTAATGCCGTAGTTTCCACCACTTTTGGGCGGTCTACTGCAGTGCCTAAAATATCTGCTTGAAACTGCATTAAAAAATTATTGGCACTTGCTCCACCATCTACCCGAAGTGATTTTAATTTTAATTTAGAATCTAATTCCATGGCATTTAAAACATCTCTAGTTTGGTAAGCGAGTGCCTCCAAAGTGGCTCTTACAAAATGATCTTTAGTAGTTCCTCTGGTAAGTCCGAAAATAGCTCCCCGTGCTTCTTGATCCCAATAGGGTGCCCCTAAGCCAGCAAAGGCAGGAACCACATATACTCCATCAGTGCTTACTACATTTTTAGCGAAATACTCTGAGTCGCTGGCTTTGTCTATTAGTTTCAATCCATCGCGCAACCATTGTACAGCAGCCCCTGCGATAAACACACTTCCCTCTAAAGCATACTCTACTTTGCCATTTAAACCCCAAGCTATTGTGGTTAATAAACCAGCCTTAGACCGCACCATTTTGCTGCCCGTATTCATGAGCATAAAACATCCCGTGCCGTAAGTATTTTTAGCCATGCCCTCAGTAAAGCAAGCTTGCCCAAAAAGAGCTGCTTGCTGATCGCCCGCTATTCCTGCAATAGGAATTTGTTTGTCCTCAAAAAGCCCTCTATCGGTGAGACCATAAAACTTACTAGAATCCATTACTTCGGGCAACATAATGCGTGGAATTTTCAGCGCATTTAAAATCTTATCGTCCCACTTTTTTGTTTTAATATTAAATAGTAAAGTTCGAGAGGCATTGCTGTAATCCGTAATGTGCAGTTGCCCGCCAGTGAGTTTATAAACCAACCAACTATCTACCGTTCCAAAATACAACTCCCCATCCTCAGCCCTTTTGCGAGCCCCTTTCACATTGTCTAAAATCCAACTAATTTTTGTGGCAGAAAAATAGGAATCAATTACCAAGCCCGTAGAATCTGTCATGTACTTAGCCAGTTCCTTTTTCTTTTTAATAGCATCACAAATTCCAGAAGTACGCCTATCTTGCCAAACTATGGCATTGCAAATAGGCTGTCCCGTCTTTTTATCCCAAACTACGGTTGTCTCTCTTTGATTGGTTATTCCTATCCCAGCTATTTGCGAAGGTTCTACATTATACTTTCGAAGCACTTCTCTAGCCGTGGCTAATTGTGATTCCCATATTTCATTGGCATCGTGCTCTACCCATCCTGGTTGCGGAAAAATCTGAGTAAACTCACGCTGTGCCATCCCCACTAAACTTCCATCTTTGTCAAAAAGTACTGAACGGGAACTTGTCGTCCCCTGATCTAGCGCCAAGATAAACTGATGTTTCATCGTGTTCGTTTTGGTGATTCTAAAGTTTTTTCATGTTATTGAATGAAAGGACAATCAATAGCTTAACTCTAAAGTAAAAAAAATGCATACTAGCTTATCCACAGTTAGACCTTTTTTGTTCGTTTCCCAGTAAATAAGAACAATATATTCTTATAAAATTGAAAATATTTTGATGATTTTAATTAATTATCCCAGAAATTGTCACATTAGACAAAGAAAGCTACTAACTAAATTGAAAAAAAAGTGTTTTAATTTGGCAGATGAAATGCTTTAGGTAAATAAAATGATGTATGAAAAAATCAAAATCGGTAAAAATTGTTGAGGTAAAATCGGAGGTAGGCGCTGGTACACGGGGTGCTAGTTTGGGAGTAGATGCGGTGAAAATAGCGGCATTGGATTTTAGAAGTTCCTTTTTCAAAAATCATAGGAGTATGAATATACCCGATGATAATGCTGCCCTCTACAGCGAAATAGGAAGCCGCTATGCCAAAAGAATTAAGAGTGTGCTAAAAATGTATGAGCGTATAGGAGCTGGCGTAAGAGATGTTTTAAAAGACGGAAAATTTCCAATTGTACTTTCTGGTGATCACTCCAATGCTGGAGGAACTTTAGCTGGAATTAAAATGGCCTATCCAGATATGAATATTGGCGTAATATGGATAGATGCGCATGCCGATTTGCATACACCTTACACAACACCCTCTGGAAATTTGCACGGTATGCCTATGGCTGTTTCTCTGGGAGAAGATAATATTGAGAACAAAGTAAATGACCTTGATTACGAAACCATAGAACTTTGGGAGCTACTCAAAAACGTAGGAGGCATTTCACCCAAAATGGAGTATCGAGATATTTTGTACATGACCCTTCGCGATTTTGAAGAGCAGGAAAGTTATTTGGTAAAAAAGAATAAGGTAAAAGTTTTTTCCACCACAGAAATTAAAAAAACTGGAATTACTAAAATCTGTAGAGAGGCTATTAAGTATCTTTCTCACTGCGAAAAAATCTATATTTCCTTTGATGTAGATTCTTTAGACCCTACCGTATCCCGTGGCACGGGCACACCCGTAAAAGGTGGGTTAAACGAAAGAGAAGCGGCTGATATTATTTTAGATTTAGTACAAAACGAACGCGTGTGCTGCTTAGAATTTACAGAAGTAAATCCTACACTCGATTCTGAAAATGTGATGGCAGAAACGGTGTTTGAAATTTTACAAAAAGTAGTGCGACAAGTAGAGATAAGTTGAAAATAAAATGTTTCTTTTCTTTTCACTATTTCATATTGTGAAACACTACTTGTACATCGTCATCCTCTTCTAATCTTTCTATTAATTTGATTACATCTTCTGCTTGCTCATCGGTCAATTCTTTATAGAATTCTGGGATTTTATCATAGCCAGATTCGGTCACTTCTATTCCCTTTGCCTCCAATGCTTTTGCTAAATTTCCAAAATCTGTGAAATCAGCATGGGCAGTAACTATGCCCTCTTCCTCAGATATTTCTGTGAGACCTGCATCTATTAATTCAAACTCTAACTCTTCAATATTTAAAGTGCCTTTGTTGAATTTGAACCATGCAATTTTTTTAAACATATACTCTACTGCGCCTTGTGTGCCCATAGAACCTCCGCATTTATTGAAATGCACCCGTAAATTAGAAACTGTACGAGTTGTATTGTCGGTAGCGGTATCTACCACTATAGCCACCCCATGCGCACCATAACCTTCGTACACTACTTCATCATACGAACTAGTATCTTTTGAAATTGCTTTTTTAATGGCACTATCCACTCTGTCTTTTGGCATATTCACTGCCTTTGCATTGTTGATACAACCACGCAAACGTGCATTGGTTTCTGGGTCGCCACCTCCTGCTTTCACCGCTATCACTATATCTTTTCCTATGCGGGTGAAGGCCTTTGCCATAGCACCCCATCTTTTCATTTTTCGTTCTTTTCGGTATTCAAACGCGCGACCCATAATTGATTTATTTTAAGTTGTATGTAGTTTAATTGCAAAACATCAATACTTCTTTTCAATGTTCTACATTAGTTAAGCGAATATAAAAGAGTTATTTCTTTCTTAAAATCATTTTTCTTGAAAACGATTTATCAGATCTAAAAGAGGGGATGTGAGTACTGTAGAAATAATGGCCATGAGTGTGAGCATGGTAAATAAATTTTGTGGTAATATTCCTAAATCATAGCCCAAATTTAATACCACTAGTTCCATCAAACCCCTTGTGTTCATGAGCACCCCTATGGTCCAAGAGTCTTTCCAAGAGCGGGAAAACAATTTTGCAGGAAGAGCACTTCCCAACAATTTTCCAGAAAAAGCAATTGTTAGTATTAATATGAATTGCCCTATTAATGCTGGGTCTTGCAAGAGATTAATTTTGGTTCTTAAACCCGTCACTACAAAAAATAAAGGCAAGAATAGAACCGTGGCAGGCATCTCAATTTTTGCAATTACTTTTGCTCTAAATTTCTCCTTATCGGGGATAATAACTCCTGCCAAAAATGACCCAAACAATGCATGAATGCCTATCACTTCGGTGGCTAGTGCAAAAAGAAGTAAACAGATAATAATAAGCGAAAAGGTGGAGCGCGAAATGAAAGTATTTTCTTGCAGCTGTTTATCTAAAAATGGTTTTACCAGATAAATAGCCGCTATAAAAAGTAGTGCTAACAATGTCACTTGATAAATGGAATTAACCAAAGACTGGCCTTGCACGATTGTGGTAATAGCAGCTAATAAAATCCAGGCTATCACATCTACCAAAGCGGCTACCCCTGTTACAAAAACACCTATAGAACTTTGTGTCATGGAGCGCTCTTCTAAAATGCGAATCAAAACAGGAAAGGCTGTTACACTCATACTTATTCCTACAAATAAAATAAAGCTAATTCTGGTATGATGATTACACAATGCTTCATCATATATATAATAGGCAAAAATGGCACCCAATACAAAAGGCAATACTATACTTGAAATGCTTACCACAGCCGATTCCTTGGCCATGTCTTTCATTTTATCGGTATTGAACTCCATTCCAATAATAAACATGAAAAGCATAAGCCCTACCTGACTTAATTGTTGTAAGACACCTAATGATTCTTTAGGAAAAAGGAATGCGTAACTCTGTGGGGAAATAGCGCCTAATAAAGAAGGCCCTAAAACAATGCCCGCAATTATCTCCCCTATAACAGGAGGTTGCCCAATTTTTTTAAACAAAAAACCAAACAACTTTACAGCAGAAAGTATAACCAGCAACTGTAACAAAAGAATGGCTGTGGCGCTAAAATGCATAAGTGCAAATATACTTTTATAGATGACTCTTTACCAAACAAAAAGCCCCCATTGTTATTCAATGAGGGCTCACAAAATGCTCAAACATTCTTATTTTTTCAAATATACTTTTTCGTCTTTTTTGTTTAGGTAGTAATCGCCTCCTTTAGGTCCAGAGTAAACGGGTTCTCCATTTGGGCCTTTCTTTTCTTTGTTGATTTTGTCGCCTGTTTTAGTGCGCGCATCTGCATTGGCTCTTTTAGGCTCTTCTTTTTTTACTTCCGTTTTTTTAGGCTCTGCCTTGGTGGCAGCGACCTTAGGTGCAGGCTTATCTGCAGGTTTTGCCGTAGCTTTAGATTCCGATTTTGCTGGAGTAGCTTTTGCTCCAGTTTGGGCATTTACATTGGCGGTAACTAATAACACTGCTACACTTAATACGATGGCTTTTAGAAGTTTCATTTTTTAGGTTTTAAGATGAATAATATCTCAAAGTTATAGTTCCTTTTAATTCTAAATGTTAATTAATCAAAGTATTTTTCTCCTTAACAAAAGTCTCTATTCCCATCTCTAAAAAAGGAAGGCAATGGTACAACTCCTCAAAAGAAGTGACCACAAAATACTTCTCTTGAATGTGATTTTTATAGAAAGACGTTTGTAAAATATTTGCTACATCAAAAGGTAAGTGAACTGGCTTATCACTGAGGCTGTACTTAGTTTCACCAGAGGATGAAATAATTCCAGCACCATAAATTTTCGAAACGCCTTTCTCTTGAATTAATCCAAACTCTATAGTAAACCAATACAATCTGCTCATCAATTCTATTACCTCTGGATTCTCTAAAAACTTTAACGCAATAGAACTAAGCCCCAAGAGAAAATTGCAATAACTCTCATCGGTTAGTAAAGGAATGTGTCCAAAAACATCGTGAAACATATCAGGCTCCTCCAAATAATCGAGTTGCGAAAATTTTCGTAGCCAACAAGTAGCGGGGAACTTTTTTTGACCCAATAGCTCAAAAAAATCTTTATCAGGAATAATACCTGGCACAGCTTGAATGTGCCATCCAGTAAGCCTTTCCAGTAATAGATTGGTTTCTTTAAAATTTGGAATTCTTTCTGATGAGAAATTTATTTTCTCCAATCCTTCTAAAAATTTTACCGCAACTGTTTCTTGCAGGTTTACGATTTGTCTTTCAAATAAAATTTTCCAAACCCGAAAGTCCTCTTCAGTGTATTGCTCATATTCTTGTTGTAGCATATTATTTGTTTTAAAGTTTTTAGAAATAAAAAAGCCTGATTAAAAATCAGGCAGTCCTCGTTTTGAAATAGCAAAAATCTACTGTCTGAAATAGTTCAGATAGTAATAATAGCGGCTAGTGTTATTTTGCAAAATCATAATTGAAAGATAAGGAAAATGAATGGTCTAAAAAAATAAATGTAGCTTTATAAAAACATACTTTATGGAATTACTACAAAAATTACTTTCTCTCTTATTGCTCCCTATCACATTACTTCAAAAAATATTACCGCAACAAAAAGCGGAAAATAACAAGGAGAAAGAGAAACCAAAAGATTAGTAAAACAAAAAAGTTCCACCGTATGATGGAACTTTTTTGTTTTTAAAAGAAGTGGGAATTATTATCCCATCTTAGCTTTACCAGCTTTTACAGCAGCCTCAGCAGTAGCAGCGCTCAACATGGTAGTCATTTTGTTTCCTTTACCATCTGTACCTTGAGCCATGTAACCACCTTTAGCAGTTTTAGTAATAACTGCATCTACCATTACTACATTTTTCTCTTTAGTCTTCATGCAGTAAGCGTGAATTTCGTTTGCCATTGTTTTAATTTTAAAGTTTTAAATAAAAAGTTAACAACACAAACATCAACTTTTTTTTGGTATAAGCAAGTATTTATAGTGTGGATAAAAATTATTCATTGCTTTTTCATCTCTCTAATTTTTAATAGATTGTAATTTAATCATGACCCCAAAATGAGTACGATTCAATTTTCAGCTACGATTTTAAAATTTGGTGAGCAGGGCGAAAAAACAGGTTGGACTTATATAGAAATTTCCTCAGAAAAAGCTCAAGAACTAAAACCAAATTGTAAAAAATCTTTTCGTGTAAAAGGAGTTTTAGATACCTACCCCATTCAACAAACTGCCCTTATCCCCATAGGCGATGGAGATTTTATTTTACCGCTGAACGCTACTATGCGTAAAGGTTTCGGAAAACGTAAAGGAGCTCAGTTACAAGTGCAACTAGCAGTAGATGAAAGCCCTCTTTTACCTTCCGTAGATTTAACAACATGTTTAGAAGATGAACCCAAAGCACTTCAATTCTTCAAAAAATTAACCCCTTCGCATCAACATTATTTTAGTAAATGGATAGATAGTGCAAAGACAGAGTCTACTAAAGCGAAGCGCATCTCACAAGCATTAAATGCCCTTTCTACCAATAGAAATTTTCCTGAAATGCTACGTGCTTTTAAGGCAGAAAAAAATGTGGAATAAATAGCTAAAAGCGCTACCATAAAATTAATTTATATTGCGCCAAGAAGATGAAAAGTTTAATAAGTTTTGTTGCTTTATTAATTATAAAAGGTTTTTCTCGCCTACTCTTTCGATTTAAAATTGGTTGGCCAAATAACAATCCAAACATTAAATGGAATGAAACCCGATTAATAGTATTACTGAATCATACTTCACTTTTAGAACCTCTCTATCTTGGCTTTCTTCCTATTTCCTTTTTAAGAATGCTTTCTAAAAGAATGGTAGCCCCAGGTGCCGATAAAACACTGAACAGACCTTTAGTAGGGACTTTGTACAAAATATTTAGCCCTGGCATGGTGGCTATCACCCGCAAGCGAGATGATAGCTGGAAACAGTTTATGGATGCCATTTCCCCAGATTCTATTATTGTAATTATTCCCGAAGGAAGAATGAAGCGCAAAAATGGACTGGACTTAAATGGAGAAAAAATGACTGTAAAAAGTGGTGTAGCTGATATCCTTTCTGGATTAAAGGAAGGACAAATGATTATCGCATATAGTGGCGGATTGCACCATGTACATGTACCAGGCGAAAAGGGTTATCGCTTTCTCAAAACATTAAAAATGAATTTAGAAACTTTCCCCATCCAAGAATACAACCAAAGTTTCGGAGATAGAATAGGTAGCGAAAGCTGGCGCAAAAAAGTAATAGATGATTTGCAACACAGATTAGAAACAAAAGTGCCAATACTTTAATCAGTTCAATCTATCACAACACCCGCATATAATTTTATCTTCATAGAATAACAGTAAAATTTAAATACATGAATTTTGAACATTCTGTAAAAACAAAAGAGATGATAAAAAGAGTTCGTCAATTTCTAGATGAACATATTTTACCCCTCGAAAATGATTATTTAAAAAACCATACTGAAGACCCCAATTGGAAAAATTGGTCGGTAGATTCCCGCGTGGAAGAATTAAAAGCAAAAGCAAAAGCGGCTGGTCTTTGGAATTTATTTTTGCCAGAAATAAGTGGCTTGTCAAATTTAGAATATGCCCCAATTGCTGAAATCACGGGGCATTCACTCTTGGCTCCTGAAATCTTCAACTGCAATGCTCCCGACACGGGCAATATGGAAGTGATTTGGAAATATGGTAGTGAAGCGCAAAAGGAACAATGGCTAAAACCTTTATTGGAAGGCAAAATTCGCTCTGCATTTTGTATGACAGAACCTGATGTAGCATCTAGTGATGCTACTAATATGGAGGCTACAATTATGGAAGATGGAGACGATATAATTTTAAACGGCACCAAATGGTGGAGCACTGGGATAGGTCACCCAAATTGCAAAGTGGTAATATTTATGGGGCTTTCGGATGCCAAAGCACATAAATACTTACAACACTCTATGGTACTCGTACCGCTCGATACAGCAGGTGTTAGCATTGAAAGAATGCTCCCTGTTTATGGGGGATATGATGCGCCATACGGTCATGGTGAAGTAAGTTTCAAAAATGTTCGATTGCCTAAAACTGCTGTGATTGCTGGGCTTGGAAAAGGATTTGAAATTGCACAAGGCCGATTAGGACCCGGAAGAGTACATCATTGCATGCGCCAAATTGGAGTAGCAGAACGCGCCTTAGAATTGATGATTCAACGCGGAATGGAGCGAGTAGCTTTTGGAAAACCACTAATTAATTTAGGTGGAAATCGTGATACCATTGCTAATGCACGAATAGATATTGAAATGACACGATTGCTGATTTTAAAAACAGCATTCTTGTTAGACACCGTAGGTGCTATGGGAGCTTTGAGTGAAGTAAGTCAAATCAAAGTCGTGGCTCCGAATATGGCTTGTAGAATTTTAGATCAAGCCATACAACTCCATGGCGGAAAGGGTTTGAGCAATGATAGTCCACTTGCTGCCATGTATGCCTATGCTAGAATTCTTCGTTTGGCTGATGGGCCCGATGAAGTTCACAGAGGTGTAGTAGCGAAGTTAGAACTATTGAAATACAAGGCATGAGTATCATAGACCAACCGAAAGAAACGAGAGCCGAAGATGCTTTGAATGTAGATGCTGTTTCTGCATTTGTAAAATTGCATTATCCAAGTGCAACTGGAGTTCTTGATATCAAACAGTTTAGAGGAGGCGCATCCAATCTTACTTATCAACTCAACTTTGAAAACATTTCGTTGATTTTAAGAACATCACCAAAAGGCACTAAGGCAAAAGGCGCTCACGATATGGCCCGTGAGTTTCGAATTATGAATCAACTCAAACCTAGTTATAGTTATGTTCCTAAAATGATTGCGCTTTGCAGTGATGAAAGTGTTATTGGTAGAGAGTTTTATGTGATGGAAAAAATTTCAGGTATTATTCCCAGAGCAAATTTGCCAAAAGAATTGGCCTTGAGTGAATCTGAGATTAAAACACTTTGTACAAACGTAATTGACAAATTAATTGAATTGCATCAAGTAGATATTTATACCAGCGGATTACATGAATTAGGAAAAGGAACTGGCTATTGTCAAAGACAAATTGATGGTTGGACTGAGCGCTATAAAAAAGCAAAAACATGGAACGTACCCTCTTGTAATTATGTAATGGATTATTTAAAAGCAAATATTCCTACACATGAAAAAACTTGCTTCATTCATAATGATTTTCGTTTTGATAATGTAGTTTTAGATGAACACGATCCGACAAAAGTAATCGGAGTACTAGATTGGGAAATGGCAACCATTGGTGACCCCATGATGGACTTAGGAAACTCGTTAGCTTATTGGGTACAAGTAGATGATGATTTTGTAGAAAAGCAAACACGCAGACAGCCTACTCATTTAAAAGGAATGCTTAGCCGAAAAGAAGTTATTGAATATTATTGCGACCGAATGGGTTTCGATGCCAAAGATTTTACTTTTTATGAAGTCTATGGATTATTTAGGTTAGCCGTAATTATGCAACAAATTTATTTCCGATTCTATCACGGACAAACAACCAACAAAGCGTTCCAAAATTTTTGGCTTTTGGTAAACTACATGAATTTTCGTTGCAGAAAATTGATTTGAAAAAAGCAACTATTATAATTAATAGTAGATAACTACTCTTCCTAAAGCACCAGCTTTTCCACCACATCCTCCACAGTTTGCTGCACCACCACCACCACCACCTGGAGCTATACCTACTGTGTTGCTTGCACCTGATGCTGAAACACCTGGCCATCCACCTGAACCTCCCAATGCGCCATTGCCACCTGCACCAGGATTGGTATCCCAATTCCCTTTTCCTGGCTGACCAGAAATAAGTACATTTCCTACCAAACCATTCCCTCCAGCTGGTCCTGCAATAGTGGAACCAGTTCCACATGCCGACCCATTACCACCACTCGCTTGAGCTAATATAGTTCCTCCACAGGCAGTAGCACTTGAAAAACATGAGGTACCTCCATTTCCACCTGCACCTGCCGTACCACCTGCTGTACCTGCTGCTCCTACTGTTACATAATAAGTAGTTCCCGGAACTACCGCTACAATAGCTTTTGCATAGCCACCACCACCACCACCACAAGACGCACCTCCAGTACTACCACATTGTGATCCTCCAGATCCTCCACCTCCACCCCAAACTTCTACCATAATAGAAGTCACATTAGCAGGGGCTACCCAAGTTCCTGTAACAATATTATTTACAATTGTAGAAGGGACTCCTCCCCCAGTTCCTGTAGGACCAGTCACCCCAGTAGGACCTACAGCGCCCTGTGGACCCTGTGGACCTTGTGGTCCTTGCGGACCAATAGGCCCTTGTATACCTGCTCCTGTAGGCCCTGTAGCTCCTACAGAACCTTGTGGACCCTGAGGTCCTTGTGGCCCTTGAGGACCAATAGGTCCAGCATTTCCAGTTGCGCCAGATGGACCGGAAACTCCAGTATTACCAGTAGCTCCTTGTATACCTGCTCCTGTTGGACCAGTAGCACCTTGCAATCCTGCGGGTCCTGTTGCACCTGCATTTCCTGTAGCGCCAGTAGGGCCTTGCAATCCTGCACCAGTAGCGCCTTGTGGACCTTGTGGGCCTTGAGGACCCTGTGGACCTACTGCTCCTGTTGAACCATTAGCTCCTGCGGGACCAGTTGCACCTTGCAATCCTGCGGGTCCTGTTGCACCATTATTTCCAGTTGCTCCTGTCGCACCTTGTATTCCTGCACCAGTAGCGCCTTGTGGGCCTTGTGGACCCTGTGGGCCTACTGCTCCTGTTGAACCATTCGCTCCTGCGGGTCCTGTGGCACCTTGCGCTCCTGCGGGTCCTGTTGTGCCGTCATTTCCAGAAGCGCCTGTAGGGCCTTGCAATCCTACACCAATAGCCCCTTGTGGACCAGTTGCTCCAGCAGGTCCTGCTTGGCAAAGATTTACCCATGAAGAAATAGATGCCTTCCAATAAAAGAAACATTGGATGTCTGTATCATAAACTAACAACCCATCGGTAGACAAAGAGGTAGTAATTAAATTTCTCTCAGAAGTGGTAACCCTCGGTGCTAAAAACCCTTTATCCTTAGCCACTAAATCTAGTACTGCTGCATTGTTAGGAGTAAGTGTTCCTACTCCCACATTATTTTGAGCTTGAGCAATAAAGGTTAAAATTGAAAAAACAAAGAGAAGATTCTTTTTCATGGATTTTAGTTAGACCTCAAATATCCATTTTTTATAAGTACATCACAAATTTATGACAACATTAAAAACCGTAAAATTACATATTGAGCATACCGCTACTGCTCTATTTTATTTTTCCTTCCCCAATAAAAAGCCAACATACCACCCGATACTAAATGCCATACTCCCCAACTAGCTGCAACCAATGCCATGCCTCCTAAGCCATTGAAAAAAGTAAAAATTAAGATTAATCCAAGTCCACTGTTTTGCACCCCTGTTTCGAAAGTAATCGTTTTTACTGCTGCAAAATCTAACTGACACAATCGTGCAAATAAATAGCCAGCACCCAATGCTAGTGCATTGTGTAGTACAACCAAAGGCATAATAGTGGTGATGTTAGAGGTGAAAACTTTTGCATTTCCAGCAAAGGCCGCCACCAAAAAAAGAAAGAAAGCTATCAATGAAAATTTCTTCATCACCTTACTCAGCTTTTCTGCCAATTTTGGACAATAATAATTTACTAAAATACCCGCCATTAAAGGAATTCCTATTACCAATACAATAGTTTGAAAAACATCAACTATCGAAAGATGAATTTCTTTCAATAAGGATGCCGTAGAAGCATCTAAACTTCCATAAAATGAAAAATTTAGAGGAGTTAATACAATAGCTAGGACATGAGAAACAGAAGTTAAACCCACTGCCAGTGCGGTATTTCCTTTGGCTATATGAGTAAATAAATTACTCATATTACCGCCCGGACAAGCTCCTACCAATAGCATTCCTAAAGCAACCGATGGTGGTGGTTGTAATAATTTTACCAAAACAAAAGTGAGCAATGGAAGCAGTATAAAATGAGCAACCAAGCCAACTAACGTTGTTTTCTTATTCTGTAAAAGGTTGGTGAAATCTTCCCTTTTTAATTCCAGTGATATACCAAATAAAATGAAAGCAAGAATGATGTTTAACACCAATAACCCATGCTCGCTAAAATTAATGTGGATGGAATCGAGTGGGTTCATGAAAGTTATTAAACCAAAAAATAATGATAAAACAAAAACTATTAAGGCTTCATTTTAATTCCTAACTCTCCAAAAAGAAAAGCATAAAATTGAGCAAGACTTTCTACAAAATCGAAATGCTCCTCAGCGCCATTATGCCCAAAATTCTTTTGTTCATACAACAAAATAGGATTTCGCCTTTGTGTTTTTGATTGAAGTGCTGCCAGATATTTATAAGAATGCAAAGGAGGGATTCTATCATCATTACTAGATGTCATTATAAGCATGGAAGGGTAGACCGTATTTGGTTTAATGTTGTGTATGGGGGAATAGGAGAATAAATTTTTAAAATCTATTTCTTCTTCTACATTTCCATATTCATTTTGCCAAAATTGACCACCTGTAAATTTGTGAAAGCGTAACATATCATAAACCCCTACCTGTGGTATAGCCACTCGATACATTTCTGGATGCTGATTCACAGCAGCAGCAACTAATAATCCACCATTCGAGCCACCTGTTATTGCAATTTTATCTTTTGAACAATAACCTTCATCCTCTAAATACTTGGCTGCATAATATAAATCATCCAAAGAATTTTGTTTCTTGAGTAAAGCTCCTTCTCTATACCAGTCTTTCTTTACACTACCACCACCTCGAATATTTGCAAATGCATAACAACCTCCATTCTGTAAAAGAAGTAAAGCACCTGGATTAAAATCTGGAGTAGATAAAATATCAAAACCTCCACTCACTTCAAGTAAAAGTGGAGCAGTTCCATCACGTTTAAATCCTTTTTTACTACAAATGTATATAGGTATTTCAGTACCATCTTTTGATTTGTACTTTTTTAAATTGATTTCATAGTCCAACGGGTTAAAATAAGTAACCGTTTTTTTTATGGGTAAAAACTCATTCTTTTTAATATCATAGGTCATTGCAATAATAGGAATATGGTAGGATTGATAGGACATTATAAACTGCTCTTTCTCTTCATCAAACGATTCCATTCTAAAACTATTTCCAAGCCCTAATTTGTTCACTTTTATTTTACCAGAAGAGGCATCAATAATTTTAAAAAACTGCTCCGTCTCGGTTTGATAAAGCGTGTAAAACTTTTCTTTATGATAGTAGCTTTCTAAAATTTTCTCATCCTCCAATTCAGGTATTGCAAGCTCCCATTTAGTTGGATTCTTTGGGTCTATTTCTACAATCATCCCATTGGAAGCATTGGGGTAAGTAGTGAGCGCAAAAATATTACCGTTATCAGTTGCAATAAAACTAATATTGTTTGAAGTGTTTTTTAGAAAAGGTAAAACTGTTGTAGGCTGCTGTTTGTTGATATAATATACGTCTGCCTTTTTAGAATTAACAAACTCATCCATAAAAAAAGCATAACTCTCATCAGGTAGAACCTGAATATCGAAATGGTCGTTTGGCGATTTTGGATTTTGAAATATCACCACATCCTCTTGCGCTTCTTTCCCTACCAGATGGTAATATATCTTTTGAAAAAACGGAACAGATTGATGAATATTATTTCTATCTACAGAATCGTACTTTGCATAAAAAAACCCATCCCCAAACCATTTTATCTCTGAAAACTTCACATCATTGATATGGTCTTTTAACAAGAAGCCTGTTTTCATATTTACCACTCCTATCTCCTGCCAATCACTACCATTTCTGGAATAAGAAAAAGCCCCCCATTTTGAATCTTTAGAAACTTCTAATTTTCTAAAATTGATATTGTCTTTCCAATTTATTTTACTAGGCATTAACAAAGGCCAATAGACGGTATCTTCTAATCTATCTTTTATATAGATAGAATAGCCTTTTTCTTGCATTTCCCAAAAAACCTTAGTGAAATATTTACCAACCTTTACTTGACTTCCTGTTGTAACGGGAAGTAAATCATTTAATTTGGTTTCTATTTTTAATTTGTTGGGTAGGTTAGAAAAATAACTTTTAGTAAGTTTTAATTCTTCTTCTTTCCAAAGAATAGTTTTAGGATTTTTGTTTTCTTCTAATAATCTATAGGGGTCTTGTACTATTGTCCCAAAAAATGTATCAGACACATTGCTAGAAGGTGCTTCAGGATATTGAATTTTAATTTCACTTTGAGCTTGTGAAGTCAAAACAAAAAATGAAAAGAAAAGAGACCACAAAAATTTCATTAGCTATTTTTAAAATCTACCCCATCAATTCCTTAGAAAACGCCAACAACTTTCCTTCCTCAAATTTATCTGCCATAATCTGTACTCCTATAGGTAAACCAGCTCCATTTTTTGCTAAGGGTAATGAGATGGCAGGGATACCAATTAAATTTGCCAACACGGTATAAATATCCGCTAAATACATCTCTACAGGGTCTGCTGTTTTTTCGCCCAATTTAAAAGCTACAGATGGGGCGGTAGGCATCAAAATAAAATCGTATTCTTTAAAGATACCTCTGATTTGGTCTTGCAAAATTCTACGTACTTTTTGTGCACGAGAATAATACGCATCGTAATATCCAGAACTCAAAACAAATGTTCCGAGCATAATTCTATTTTTCACTTCCTTCCCAAAACCCTCTGTACGAGAGCGTTTATAGACACTTTCCATATCGGTAGCATTCGGAGAGCGGAAACCATAATGTACTCCATCGAAACGAGCTAAATTAGAAGAGGCTTCGGCAGTAGTAAGCACATAGTAGGTGGCAATCAAGTGATCCATCCAATCAAACTCTACTTCATGAATAGCATGCCCGTTTGCTCTAAGATTTTCAATTATTTTTTTTGTTTCACTACTTACTTCTGAATTAATTCCTGAATGATCAATGGTATGCTTTAGCACCGCAATTTTTGCTTTTTCTGCAAAGGTTTCCGAGGCATAATTGGGAACTTCTTTAGAAGATACCGTACTGTCAAAATCATCTGCACCGGCAATTACTTCCAGTATCAATTGCATGTCTTCTATGTTATTTGTAAAAGGTCCTATCTGATCGAAAGAAGATGCATAGGCAATCAATCCATGGCGCGAAACCCGCCCGTATGTTGGCTTTAAGCCTACTACTCCACAAAAAGAAGCAGGCTGGCGAATAGAGCCACCGGTATCGGAACCCAAACTTGCGTGACACAAATTTGCCTGCACTGCCACAGCAGAGCCACCCGATGAACCACCCGGTACGAGCGTATTGTCCAAATCATTTAACACGGGCCCATAAGCAGAATTTTCGTTACTAGAGCCCATCGCAAATTCATCACAATTCAGTCTGCCAATGATAATGGCATCTTCTGCCAGCAAGCGCTCTACCACCGTAGAAGAATAAATAGATTGAAACCCTTCTAGAATTTTAGACCCCGCAGAAACCAGATGCCCTTGGTAACAGATATTATCTTTAATCCCTATCACCAAACCAAATAATTTTCCTTTCTCTGCTTTTTTATCAAGTGCGGCTGCACGCTCCAAAGCCTCCTCAGCAAACACTTCCAGAAAAGCATTTAAGTGTTTTTTTTCTTCAATAGTTGTCAAATAAGTTTTCACTAAGCCTACAACTGTGGTAGTACCTGATAATAATTCTTGTTGAATTTGAGGTAAAGTTTTGTGATTGCTCATAGTCATCTTTATAAATAAATATGCTGGATACCACACACTATTTTAGTATGGAGTATCCAGCATCAGCTGTAGCTGGGTACTATTAATCGTTTTTGTCGGAAGGTTGAACAGGTGTAGGTTTATCCTTCATTCCCTTTTCAATTTCATCCTTTACAGTAGATTTAGCGGCATTGAATTCACGCACACCTTGTCCTAATCCGCGCATCAATTCAGGTATTTTTTTTCCACCAAACATAAGTAGAAGGGCTCCGATTATCAGAATCGCTTCTGGCATTCCTAATCCAAACATGTCTTTAATTTTGATACAATATTACAGAATAAATGGGAATATAAGCAATGCAAACACTTTGAATATAGAATAACAATTGTTAATCATTTTCTGGAAGCACTTCCCCTGTGTTCTCTTGTTGCTGCTCCAGTTTGTGTAACTTTTTGGTTCCTCTGTACATTTCATATTTTACAAAACGGCATTCGAGCTGACCATTGTATACATGAATTTTTCTGGAAGGTCGCAAACCCACATGCTTCAATGCTTCCATGTTGGAAGTAATAATCCAACAATCATAGCCTTGAAAATTTTTCTTGAAAGTGTCGCCCAGCGCTTTGTACAATTCTGGTAAATCATCTTTCTCCATTCGCTCTCCATACGGTGGATTTACAATCACAACCCCACCTCCCTCAGGAACAGGAAAATCTCTAAAATCACAATGTTTAATTTGAATCACATCATCTACTTTAGCTCGCTTGGTATTTTCCTTTGCCTTGCGGGTTACGTGTGGTGAAACATCACCCCCTAATAGTTTCACGCTTTCATGGTCATTGATTTTTTCCAACGATTTTTCATAAATGGTATTCCATAAAGTTTCATCATATTCTAAAAATAATTTCCAGCGCATAAAACCAAACTGCTCTTTAAAATAACCTGGAGGAATATTATTGGCAATCATGGCAGCTTCAATTAAAATAGTACCTGAACCACACATGGGGTCGATAAAATTACTTCTCCCATTCCAGCCACTCAACAGCACCAGACCGGCTGCCAGCACCTCGTTTATAGGAGCTAGGTTTGTCTTTTCACGATAGCCTCTTTTATGCAATGATTCTCCCGAACTATCAAAGGCAATAGAACATTTATTTTGAAAAATATGAATATGAATTCGCAAAGTGGGTTTGTCTAAATCTACCGATGGACGATCGTTATAGCGCTCTCTAAATTGGTCTACTATGGCATCTTTAGCCTTTTGAGAAATATATTGAGAGTGGTTAAAAATATCGGTATTCAACACACAATCTATGGCAATAGTATCTTCTAGCGTAATGAACTCTTCCCAATCGATAGCCTTCATTTGGTCATAAAAATCATCTTCCCCCACCACTTCAAAAGTATGAACTGGGACGAGCACTCTTAATGCGGTTCTTAAGTACAAATTTGCTTTGTACATGACTCCTTTGTTCCCATCAAAACTTACAGCCCTATTGTGAACTTCAATGTTTTCGCCACCAAGCGCCCTCAACTCACCAGCCAAAATCTCTTCCAAACCATAAATTGTTTTGGCTATCATTCTAAAGTTTCCTGTCCAATCTTCCATCTCTATTTTTTGGTGAAGGTAAAAAGAATGCAAGCATTGTGTTTAGAAATCTAAATGCTTCCCCCAAAAATTTGTTTGAATATTTATCTTCACACACTAAACTTAATGCTATGCACTTTCTGCTTCTTTTCTTATCTGTACTTTTTTTACAGACTAATGCTCAACAGCAAGATTCCGTGAAAACGATTTCTACAGTGATGGAAACTCGCTTTTTAAATGGTAATGGAAAAGGCATTCTAAAAGATGGTAGTGTGTATGAAGGGCAATGGAAAAATAGCAAGAGAGAGGGTTTTGGAAAGTGCTCTTATAAAGATGGAGCCAAATACGAAGGCAATTGGACAAACGATTTACAAAATGGGAAAGGAACTTTTTTTTACAAAGATGGTGACAAATACACTGGAGACTTTGTGAATAATGCGGTGCAGGGCACTGGTATTTACATTTTTAAAACAGGCGATAAGTACGAAGGAGCTTTTAAGCAGAATATGTTAGATGGCTATGGAATTTATTACTTTAAAAACGGAGATAGATATGAAGGAGAATATTTAGCTGGAAAGAGAAGTGGTAAAGGAAAATATTATTTCACCGATGGAAAAGTATACACAGGCACTTTTTTAAACAACATGAAACATGGCTCTGGCACTATGAAAGGGGCTAATGGAGATAAGTACATTGGAGAATTTAGAAACAATATACGCACTGGAAAGGGAGCTATGATATTCATAAATGGCGATAAATACGAAGGTGATTTTGTAAACGGACAATTTGAAGGAAAGGGAATTTACAGTTGGGCCAATGGCGAAAAATACGATGGTACTTGGAAGAATAGTTTACGCGATGGCGAAGGGAAATTTACCTACACAGATGGCAAAACTGAAGTGAAAAAATATTTGAATGGAGAAGAAGTTGTAAAGAAGTAAAATGCTACTACCCTTTTATCAACCCAACCTTATAGAAGCAGGCTGTGATGAAGCAGGGCGCGGCTGCTTAGCGGGACCTGTATATGCTGCTGCTGTAATTTTCCCGAAAGATTATCACCATAAATTACTGAATGATTCTAAACAAATCAATGAAAAAATGCGCAATGAATTGAGACTAGTGATCGAACGAGACGCCATAGAATTTGCCGTAACTCCAGTAGATGAAAAAAAGATAGATGAGATAAACATTTTAAACGCATCCATCTTAGCTATGCATTTATCGCTAGACCAGCTAAAGCAAAAATTTGAATTTATAATAGTAGATGGAAATCGTTTTAAACCCTATAAAAAAATTCCGCACCAGACCATTGTGAAAGGCGATGGAAAATATTTATCCATAGCTGCTGCATCTATCTTAGCAAAAACCTATCGCGATGAAATGATAGAAAAAGCACATGAAAAGTACCCTGAGTATGATTGGCTCCATAACAAAGGATACGCTACTGCTAAACATCGTGCTGCCATTCTAGAACACGGCTTGTGTGCACTCCACCGAAAAACATTTCAGCTAAAAGAAATGCAGCTGGGGTTATTTTAACTCAATTACTTTTCAGCCAAGCATCTTTAATTTTTTGCTGTGCTTCGGTAGGCTTTTCTATAAAAGTAATCAAATTGTATTTGCGAACATCGCCCATAAAAACTTTGTGAGATAATTTCACTTTATGTGCCTTTCCACTATTGCTTTGTCTTAGCACCTCTATGGTTAATTTGTCTCCTTCTTTCACTTTGCTCTTCCATTGTGCTACAAAATCGCGGAAGTTTTTAGCATTTACTTTTTTGCCATTTATTTTCACAATTTCATCGCCCATTTGATAACCCATCGTTTTTCCGAAATTATTCAAATTAGTAGTCCCAGCTATCAACATTCTATAAGAATTTGGATTGAATCCTAAATCAAATTGTCCAAAAGAAAATCCTTTATTCGATACCATTTTATTATAATCCACGCCAGCATACGCTAATACCTCTTTGTATGGAAGCGGTTTCGATCCACTCACATAATTCGTGAAAAAAGTTTTAATCTCTGGATAGGTAAGCGAAGCGATTTTGTCGAATAACTCATCATCTCTGAATGCTTTGTCTTTGCCATATGATTTAGACAAATCATTTATCAAATTCATCAAGCCATATTTGCCATCTGAGTGGTGCAACAATTCCAAATCCAGGCACATAGAAATGAGTGCGCCTTTTTCATACACATTGTTGTATTGCTCTTTAAAAGTATCTAAGCAACCTTTACTCATCTCCGTAAATGGCAAACTGTCATTGAACTGAAATTGAGCCCCAGTCATCTTTTCTTTTATAGTGTTTAAATATTCTGAAGGTGATACTAATCCGTATTTTACTTGCACGGCATGTGCATGATACTCTGTAGAACCTTCATACAACCATAGATGTTCACTCATTTTTGGATTGTCAAAATCGAAATCTTGAATTTCATAGGAATGAATATTGAGAGGTGTCACAATATGAAAAAACTCATGTGCTGCTACATCGCGAATAGTAGGAGCGAGTGTATTGTTATCACCATCTATCAAATAATACATAGAGCTGTAAGAATGCTCTAGTGCACCAAACCCACCCGTAAGCCCTGCATGATTAGCGAGATAAATGATAAACGAATATTTATCTACCGGTAATTTACCACCTAAATATTTTCCTTGCGCTTGAAGCAGCGTATCTAACTGGGCAGCTACTCCTTTGGCAGTAGCTAATTTCCCTGGAGAGTAAATAGAAATAAGCACATCGGTATTTGCTACATGTACATGGGCAGTATCAGGCACATCGTACATGATTGGATTGTCAACTGCATCATTGTAATTTGGAATCAGAAAGCGGTCTGATGTGTTGCTATTGTCCAAATCTACCAACGATGTACTACCATAAAAATTAGCAGTGTGATTAACCGTTAACTCAAACGGTTGTTTCAAATGCCCTCTAAAATAACCCATCACAGAATGTAGGTTCAACACCACATTGGTGTCTGCTTGAAAGTTGGTTCCTGCTGGTTCAAAGATAGGATTGGCTCTGCTAGTATCGTCATACGTATCGTTTATTTGATAGGTGATTTTAGCAACCGAACTTGGGTTCAAAAAACTCCAGCTATTAATATCATCTCTTTTAGTAGTAATCTCTTTTTCGTTGCTATCAAAGGCTTTCAGTCCTTCTACAAATCTACCGAAATCATAAATCGAGTAAGTGCCAGGTACCATTTTAGGAAAACTGAAAACAGGATTATTTTCAGATAACTGAGGAATAACCAAGGTCACAGTCACTTTATCATTTTGAATGTGCGATACATCTACAGAATAGTGATAGGTGTTGTCTGCCGCAAAAGCAAAGACAGATACAAAAGCAAAAAGGAGAAAAGAGAAATGTTTTATCATGACGAAAAAAGTTTGATGGGTTTGAAGTAGTTTGAATGCAATTACAACTTTCTCAATTTTTCCCATAGAGAGGGAAGTTGTTTAATGATAGCCCATTGCTTGGCTACTGTGGTAGATTCTTCGCAAGGAGAACCGAGATATGTTTTACCTACCTCTAAATTCTTGCCTACATTGGAAGAACCCAAAATCGTTACATCATCAGGAATCACTACGTTTTGAACAGTTCCCGATTTGCCATAAAATTTCACACGATTCCCAATTGTCACGTTTCCCGATATGCCCACCTGAGCGCATAGCAGGCAGTCTTCACCTATTTTAGTATCATGCCCAATGTGAACGAGATTGTCAATTTTTGTTCTTTTTCCAATAACCGTATCAGAAGAAACACCCGCATCAATCGCACAAGAAGAGCCAATCTCTACCTCATCTTCTATCACCGTTCTGCCGGCAGTGTGCATCTTGTGAAACACTGCAGATTGACGTTTGTAATAGAAAGCATCTTTACCAATGGTTGTATTGGGGTGAACAATGACATGGTCGCCAATCTCGGTATAACTGCCGATAGATACATTGGGATAAATGATACAATTCTTTCCGATTTTTACTTTCTCTCCTATAAACACATTTGGGTAAATCTGTGTGCCTGCGCCTATTTCAGCAGTATCACTTATGAGTTTTGTACTCGCTAAAGTAGGATGAAATTTTGCTGCTAAAAAATTATACACTGCAAAAGGGTCGCTGTGATACAATAATGTTTTGCCTACAGGAGCTTCTAGTTTCTTATTGATGATAATGAAGCTGGCATTCGATTGCAGCGTAAAATCATAATATTTTTCGTGGTCTACAAAAGTAATATCACCAATTTCTGTATGATGGATTTCATTTAATCCTGTGGCTTTGCTTTCTGCATTTCCAATAATCTGGCACTGCGTCCAATCAGCTATTTCCGCAACTTGGATGGGATGGTCAAATTTCATTTTTATTCTTGTATAGCGAATCTAAAAACTTTTGTGTGATTGTCATTTCAGAACGCTGATTTCTATCAATATTATATTTTTTTCTAAAAAAGTAACAAAGACGGAGCACTTAAGATGAAGCTGTGTTTTTGCCCCATTACTTATCCGAACTTTTATACATTTGTTCCACTCAAAAAAACACACTCATGAAAGAAACAGCTCTCACTCCGATTCACATTGCTTTAGGTGCTAAAATGGCCGAATTTGCAGGCTACAACATGCCCATTTCCTATGCAGGAATCAATGCAGAGCACCATGCTGTGAGAAATAGTGTAGGTGTTTTTGATGTTAGCCACATGGGCGAATTTAGGCTAAAAGGACCTGGAGCATTAGATTTAATACAATCGGTTACTACCAATGATGCCTCGAAACTAACGAACGGTAAGGTACAATATTCGTGTATGCCGAATGACGAAGGCGGTATCGTAGATGACTTGTTGGTTTACAAATGGGATGACAATGAATACTACTTGGTGGTGAATGCTTCTAATATTGAAAAGGATTGGAACTGGATTTCAGCACACAATACTTTTGGGGTAGAAATGGTGAATATGAGTGATGATATGAGTTTGCTGGCAGTGCAAGGTCCCAATGCCATCAAGGTATTGCAAAAATTGACAGCAGTAGACTTGAGTGCTATTCCGTATTATGCTTTTACGGGTGGTAAATTGGCAGGGATTGATGATGTGATTATCTCCAACACTGGCTACACAGGTGCTGGAGGATTTGAATTGTATGTCTGGAATAAAGATGCAAAAGCATTGTGGGATGCAGTTTTTGAAGCGGGTAAGGAGTTTGATATTCAACCTACAGGCTTAGCTTGCAGAGATACACTTCGTTTAGAAAAAGCATTTTGTTTGTATGGTCACGAAATAGATGATACCACTTCACCGATAGAAGCGGGCTTGGGTTGGATTACAAAATTCACCAAAACTTTTACCAAATCAGATTACCACAAAAACCTCAAAGAAACTGGAGTCAAGAAAAAATTAGTGGGCTTTGAAATGGTAGAACGCGGAATCCCTCGTCAGGGCTATCTTATCAAAGATGCAGAAGGAAATGAAATAGGCAAAGTCTGCTCTGGTACACAATCTCCTACACTCAACAAAGCTATAGGAACGGGTTACGTACAAACTGGTTTTGATAAAATAGGAACAGAAATTTTTATCGAAATCAGAAACACTCCTGTAAAAGCACAAGTGGTGAAGACACCGTTTTTATGAGAGTTTTGATTTATCGCAGAGGCGCGGAAATGCAGCATTTTTTTATTCTATAGCCTTTGTGATTCAACAAAAAATCACTCTGTATAGTCCAAATCCTTTCCAAAAGTTTCTTCTGTGAAATAGAGCGCAATGAGTGGCAACACTATGATGAACACCGCTACTATTTCCGCACTTTGCAGTTTGCTAAAATTGCCTTGCAGACTTGCATAAAAAAGTGAAATCAACGGCAAAGAACCTCTTATAAAATTGGGAACCGTGGTGGCTACCGTTGCGCGAATGTTAGTGCCAAACTGTTCTGCGGCATTGGTCACTATCACTGCCCAGAAACCAGTACCCAAGCCCATTAGCACCATAGTGGCGTAAAATGCATTGGCAGAAAAACCAAAGGCATTGAAATAGATAATAAGCGCCACAGCAGTGATGAGCAAGAAAACGAAAACCGCTTTTTTTCTACTTTTTAAAACCTGACTCAAAAAACCACATAGAAAATCGCCAGCAGTAATACCCGCATAGGTAAACATGATGGCATCGCCTCCTTTTATTTCGCCTTGTATGTTGAGAATTTTAGAAAACTCTGGAGAGAAGGTCACTAAGATTCCCACACAAAACCAAGTAGGCAATCCTATTAAAATACATTGCAAGTATTTGATAAAATTACGCCCTTTAAAAAGCTGAAAGAAGTCACCACGGCTCACTTCTTGTGTAATCATATTTTTAAAAACACCCGATTCATATACGCCTATTCGCAAAGCCAATAATGCCAAACCTAAACCTCCGCCTATAAAGTAGCAGGTTCGCCAATCTTGAAAGTACCGATACATTAAACCCGCAAACACGGCCCCCGAAACGCCCACAGAGGCTACAATCATAGTTCCATAACCCCTTTTTTCTTTTGGAAGAGACTCCGCTACTAAAGTAATTCCAGCTCCCAATTCCCCTGCCAAACCTACCCCCGCTATAAATCGTAGAATAGCATATTGTGTTACATCTGCTGCGAAGCCATTTAGAATATTGGCAATGGAATAAAGAATGATGGAGCCAAATAATACAGAAAGTCGTCCCTTTTTATCGCCTAGTATTCCCCAAAAAATACCACCCAGCAACATTCCTGTCATTTGAACATTGATAAGAAGCATTCCAAATTTCTCCACTTCAGTAGCCGAATAGCCAAGGCTTTTCAAACTCGGTACTCGAACAATACTGAACAGTAGTAAATCGTATATATCAACGAAATAGCCTAATGCTGCTACGATAACTCCTGCGGTTACAATGGATTTGGAGTAGGAAACTTTTTCTTGCATGTCGGATGTTATTAGCCATTAAAAAAACTAGTTTTTTCAAATGATTTTAAAGTCTTTGTGACAAAAAATTATTTCTCTTTAGAAAACAAATGGAAGTTAATAAAAACCGTGATAGCTAATAAAAGCATAGCGCCAGCTTGATGTAATACTCCCCAAAAAACCGGGATGCTTCCTGTGCAGTTAAGCACTGTCAAAATTCCTATCAATGCTTGCAGCAATACAAAAAAAGGAAAACTCTTAATGCCTAAAGCAAAGACGCTGTCGCTAGTAGAATTCTTGATTTGGAAGAAAAAGTAAATTATCAAACCAACTAATGTGTATGCAACCGCACGGTGTAGAAATTGAATAAAAGTTCTGCCCCAAAAATCTTGTGGGTCGTAATGTAGGATACCGCTCATGGTGGGCGAAAGTTGAGTCAAAGCAGAAGGAATTGCTTGTCCGTTCATATCAGGCCAAGTCGGGTAACTCAATCCAGCCTTCATTCCTGACACTACGCCACCTATACAAATTTGGAAGAGCAGCAAAACAAAAATGCTAAGAGATATTTTTTTTAGAGTTGCAGAAAAACTGCCGTATTGTTTTGAACCGCGATAAACATAAATAGTTAACCATACCAAATACGCAAATAAACTCAAAGCTAAAAACAAGTGAATACTTAGGAAAATAGGGGGTACAAATAAACCTGTCAATCCATTTTTTACCATTATCCAACCATACAATCCCACAAGTCCTCCCCAAACAAGAATCACTGAAAGTCGTTTTAACAAATCGTTATCTATCCATTTCATTGAAATAAAAATTATAAATGGAATTACAAAAGCAAAACCCATAAAGCGAGCCCAAAAGCGATGGAAGTATTCCCAAAAAAAGATGAATTTGAATTCCTTCAAATTCATATCCTGATTCATTTGTAAGTATTGGGGAGTTTGTTGATAGAGTTCAAACTTTTCCTGCCATTGCGTTTCATTCAGGGGAGGGATAGCACCTACTATAGGTTTCCACTCTGTAATAGAAAGCCCTGACCCTGTAAGTCTGGTTACGCCTCCAATGATGACTTGAAAAAAAACCATCACACAACCTATCAAAAGCCATGTGCCAACTATTTTTCTTGCGGTCGAACTCATCTTTAAATTTTATGCAAACATATAACAGCGTGGGGGAATACAAAGTTTTTGGTGAAAAGAAAAAGTGGGTTTTCTATCATAAGTTCAAAAAACTAAAGACCAAAGTTAAAATCGCTTCACAGTTGAAATTTTTTGCTTCAAATAGCTATTTACAGCTTGAGCCATAATTGCATATCCTTTAGCATTATGATGTTGATCTATTTTCCAAAAAAAATCGTCAGTATTTGTCCGATTAATTTTAAGAGAGTCTCGATAATAAGCCAATAAATCAATGGTGTAATAATTAGAAAGCGAATCATTCTTTTTTATAAGATTATTTAAATCAAAAACATATCTTCCAGTCATCATTTCATTTTTATCAGGTCTTATTAATTGGAAACAAATAAAATTGTTAGCTTTTGCCAATTCGCTGAATTTATAACTCAACTCTTTTGCATCAGTCATGGAAGTCTTCTCATTTAGCTTTCTGTCTCTTGCACTAAAAAGCGTATTGTCATAGCCTGCAAAATTAATAAGTAATCTAAACATATAGCTTACCTCATAAAGCCCTAACCATTTATGTTTCGGCACTTTGTTTTTTACCGTTGAGTCAGCTGCAAAACGTTCAAATCCTCCATAATTCAAATGGTCAAATAACATATCGTTTGAACCATTGGTATAGAGTACTATATCAGGTTTGTATTTAAGAAGTAAATCATTAAATTTTTTATATTCAAACCATGGGTCACTTCCACTAGCACCTGCATTCATTACATTAACTTTCAAATTCGGAAATTCTTTTTGCAATAACGTAGAAAGTACTTTAGGGTAAGAACTATCAAAATCACAACCATCCCCTTCTGTAAATGAATCTCCTAGGGTGAGTAATCTAATTTCATTTGTGTCCTTCTCTAGATTCCACTCAATATCCGATAATCCTTCAGAGTTGGTTTTCCGCTCAAATGAATACTCTGCCGCCTTTAACGATATTACTTCATTCGGACGTCTAACCATATACCAAGTCTTTTGCATTCTCTCAGCTGGGTTTACAAATACACCCTCGCGCTCTTCTGAATACATTCTACCAATACCACTAATACGCAATACTATTTCGCCAAGATAAACTGATAAAAAGATGCTAAATACAACCAGATATATCTTTTGAGTAAATCCGTTATTAAGTTTGTTTTTCTTGAAAAGTAAAAAGCTAACGGCTGCAAATAGTAATGCGATGAAAATATATAACCATAATATTGCATGCCAACGAAAATATTTCACTCCTATTTCCATAATCCAATAGATCCTAAAAAAGGAATAGATTGCAAAAAGGGAAATTACAAATCCAGATAAGAACCCTTTCCAAAAATCTTTGTTCATCCTTTTCTATTTTGTATCTGATATTGGAATCATGAGCTCTTCCAATTCGGGAAATGTAGTAGAAAAATTTTCGTTTCTAATCGCATCTACTGATTGAATTACCTCTAAGAATTCTTGCTTAAGATTTCTATCCTTCGCATTCATAAGCGTTACAATAGCTTTAAAATGATTTCTGATATTTTCCGATTTAGGGATTCCTTTTAGATATTCTTTATCAAAAATATCATAAGACCTAGTTACTTTTTCTTTTAATGATGGGCTCAAATTATCAACGCTAAAATGACTTGGACCAAATAACGGATAAAGATTCATTCTCTCTGGAGTTACGTATTTATTTTCAACTAAATATTTAAAAAAATCAGGCATGTGCAATACATTAAAAATACTGACAGTGGCATTTACACCAAAATAGATATTAGTACACTTGGCTTGGATTGTTCTAATATTACCTTCTATCTCCTCCCATTTTTGCCCTTTCCGTTGGTAATCTCCTCGCTCTCCCATTCCATCTAAACTTGCCCAAATATCTACTTGTCTAAATTTCTTCCATAGTTCTATTACATTGTATCTTTTATATCGAAGAGTTGAAAAATTAGTATTGTAAGTAAGGTTCACGTCTGTATTGCCAATTTCAATGAGGTATTCTAGTGTGGCATAATGCTCGTCCATAAAAAGAGGCTCACCACCAGCAAAATGCAACCGCTTTACAGTAGGAAGAAGAGTTTTAAAAGATTGCCAAAACTTCATTTCATCGGCTGCTACTTTTATCTCTTTAAACAAAGGATTCACAGTTTTCCCCAATTTAATTTCTTCGTCATACCAAAGGGAACTATAGTCACTATTACAGATTCGACATTTATAGTTACACTTGTTTGAAAATCGAATATCTAGAATCGGAACTGATAAATCATTAACCGAACCATCTTTGTTTGTATTACGAACGCGTGAATAGTAGCTTTGGAAATCTCTATTATAATGCTGCCTTTCGCTATTTCTCCCAAGATCCTGATATGCATAACAGTTACTACATAAAGAATTCTTTTTACCTGAAAGCATATCTAATCTGAGCTTTTTCATGTTCTCAGAGTTCCATGCTTCTAGCAATTCAGGATTTTGGTTCAAATCACCTATTTCATTTTTCCCATCCATAGCAGACATACAACAGGGCAGAACTTTCCCATTTGTCTGCGCATGCAATTGCACCCAAGGTGCCATGCAGAACACATTTGAATTTTGTAGCAAATTTTCACGTTTGCCAGTGGGGTCCAATAAAAAATGCTTTATTTTATGGAGTAGTTTCATTCTTTATTGTAAATTAAATTTACCTTGAGTTTTTGTGAAAATAATATAATAAAGCAATTTTTCCTGAAAGGCTTTTGAATATGAAAAATATCTTTAAGATTCTCAAATTTTTATCTTTTCCTCTGATTGTATATGCCCTTTGGGAAATTTATTGGGCGAGTAAAGTAGGCTCTCTTTTTATTAAATGGCACACACATTTAGCACTCTATGTTTTTGCTTGGCTCTTTTTCTATATACTGTTTCGATTTTTAAACAAAAAAATTCATTTTAAAAACTATGCAAATATCCAATTACTACTAGCAGTTTTTTGGGGCATCTTATTTTTTATTGAATTATTCTTAATTTTTTTTGGTATTGGCGACACCTATATGGAACGAATAAAATATGGCTATGTATCACGATACGGATCAAATCATGAAGAATATTATAGAAACCATAAGCCAAACGAAGTGTTTTATATCTCACGTCCAGAATTTAATTACATCAGAAAATGTAATGCAGAAGGTTTTTCTGATATAGAATGGTCAATAGAAAAACGAAAGGGTGAAAAACGGATTTTAGCTTTAGGAGATAGCTTTACCGAAGGGGTTGGAGCACCTTTTGATTCTAGTTATGTAAGCATTCTTAGAGGATTGTTTGCTATTTCTGACTCAAGTATTACCCTTATGAATGCGGCTAATGCAGGTGATGACCCTTTTGTCAATTTCGTTTGCTATCGTGATTTACTTACAAAATATAAACCAGATTTTATTATTCAGTTTTTATCTGCCAACGACATGAACACCGACCTCGCTACTAAAGGAGGGCTAGAAAGATTCCAAAAAAAAGGGAAACTAAAATTTAGAGACGCCCCTTGGTGGGAACCCATTTATGCATTGAGCTATGTATCAAGATTGTTTTTTAACTCTGTTGGCTACAATGAGCTTTTGATTAAAACCCCCTTTTCTGAAAATGAAAAAAGAAACTTAGACCAAAAAATGACTGAGTTACTACAAGTATACAGTAAGCTCGCAAAAAAAAATGAAACTTTATTATTGCTAGTTTTGCAACCAGACCAAAAATCTATTTATACCCATGAATTTGAATATGACCTATCAAACATTGTAAATACTGCTCAGAAAACAGAAAACATAAAAGTCATTAATCTCTTGCCCTTTTATGTGAATTATTTTGCTGGGAAAGAAGATAGTATCAAAACATGTTATTGGATTAATGACGGACATCATAATTCTAAAGGATACGAAGTTATGGCAAAAGCAGTGAAGTACAATTTGGATTCATTAGGTATTTTATATAAGACTAATATAGTTTCCCAATCCAAAAAATAACAATGGAAAAATCAGTGTTTAGGAAATATTTTCCATGGGTTAGTTCTGAAGGAATCCAAATTAAATTTACAATCAGTTACAAACTATTATTAGTACTACTCACTATCCCGTATTTAATTTGGGAAATAAATTGGGCATATAAAGTCGGATATGCTTGCGTAAAATGGCATACTCATTTGATGATGTATCTCTATATCTGGCTAATGGGATACCTCTTGGTAGATTTGCTTTTTTCAAAGAAAAAGAAGGAGTTATTTCTGAATAGTCTACTCATATTTAGTGCTGTTATTTTCACCTTATTTCTAGTGGAATCTTCGCTGTTCATATTAAAAATAAAGGAAACGCATATCGAATCATTTGGAAATGGATATTACTCTTGGCACAACTCATCTTGGGTAACCTGGTATCGATCATCTACACCCCATAAGGAATATTGGTTAGGGAATAATGAGTTTAATTATCCTCGAATTGCAAATTCACTCGGATTTTCTGACATAGAATGGAAGAAAGAGAAAAAGGCAAATGAAAAACGAATATTATCACTCGGTGATTCTTTTACAGAAGGTGATGGTGCTCCATTTGACTCCACTTATGTATCCATACTTCGCAATAGATTTATGGCGAAAGATTCTACTATCACTATCATGAATGCTGGAACATGTGGCAATGACCCTTTTGTGAATTTTGTAAATTACAGAGATAGGTTATACAAATACAATCCAGACGAAATAATACAAACACTTTCATCTGGAGATTTGGTTGTTGATATCATGGTAAGGGGTGGCATGGAAAGGTTTCAAAAAAATGGCAAAGTTCAATATAAAAAAGCTCCTTGGTGGGAGCCCATTTATGCTTTGAATTACACCTCTCGCTTATTTTTCTCAGCAATTGGTTACAATGAACTTTTAATGAATGAAAATGATATTGTCCAAAATAAAAAAAATCTTGATTCAATCGTTGTTGACCTTTTCAAACAATATGCAACATTAGCTAAAGAACATAATTGTAAACTAACCATAGTGTTACAACCATTCAGAGATGAGGTTATTTCAAATGCCTATCAATATGACTTTACTTTAATAAAAAACAAACTAAAAAAAATAGACAATATTCACGTGTTTGATTTAATGCCTTTTTATATTTCTAAAACGGTCAAAATAGGTAAACCTATTGAAACTTTTTATTGGCCTATTGATGGGCATCATAATTCGGATGGTTATGCCATGATGGCGGATGGGATATACTCTTATTTAAATCAAAACGATTAGAGATAAAATTTTGTGACTGCTTTCATTAATTTATCGAAAACACAAGTCGGAAGGTTTGACTATTAAGACAAGTTTTTTTATCTTACTTAGCATAAAAAGTATACTACAAAATGACTCCCTCACAGCTATTTAATTTAGTAGTCATTAAGCAATATCCTGCTACCATAGTTCATTTTCTAACAGATCGTTGCAATGCGCGCTGTCCTTTTTGCTTCATAGATTTTAATTCCGAAAATCATGGTAAAAATGAATTGACTTTAGAGGAAATAGAAACCATAGCAAAATCGCTACCGGATTCATTGATGAACGTAAATTTTACTGGAGGCGAGCCATTTATGCGTAGGGATATACTAGAAATCGCTAGTGCTTATTTTACGAATTCTTCAGTCCAAAGTATCTTTATAACCTCCAATGGATGTTTCACAGAAAAGACAAAAATATTTTGTCAAACCATTCTTGAAAAATTTCCCAAAAAAGAAATATTTATTGCTCTTTCTGTAGATGATTTGCCGGAAAATCATGACAAAATACGAAAGGTAAAAGGCTTGTTCTCTAAATGCATGGACACTTTTTCTATGTTAAAAAAGCTACCAAATATTAGACCATCTATTTCCATAACCATTTCACAAGAAAACTATCAACATGCAGAAACTATTTATAAATTATTGATAGACCAATACGAAGTAGATGCCATACAACTAATAATGGTTCGCGATGAAGGCGTTTTTAAACTTAATAAGAACTACAAACAACAACTACTACAAACATATTTGAGCCTCTCTGAAGAGTTGAAAAAAGACTACGATGCAGGTCGTTTAAAAGGTTTTGATCGTCATTCCTTCAGAGGTAAGATACTCAATAAAAAGAATGAGCTTTCTAGAAAAATTCTGAATCAATATTTGGATTCCCCTCATTATATGCATCCCTGTCAAGCTGGCGCATTATTTGGAGTTATCACAGCTACTGGAGATGTTTATCCTTGTGAGGTATTAGATAAGCCTTTCGGAAATTTGAGAAATTACAATTATGACTTAAAACAATTATGGAAAGATAAAGCCGCAAATGACACGCGTGAGTTTATCTCCAAAACAAATTGCAACTGTGAATACGAGTGCGCCATGACTGTAAATATACTTTCTAATCCTAAATATTTACCCTCAATGGCAACTGGATTGCTATAAACTATGAAAGAGGTAAGCATTATAATTCCTTCTATTACGTGGGAGCCGTTTACTGAGGGCTGTGTAAATACATGTGCTTTATTGTTTCCTAATTCTACAATCATTCTTGTATTAGACAGCCAAGTGGCGATAGAAACAAAAGTCAATAACTTGATTGTTTTATATGGGCAGACCGGTACCATTTCCAAAAAAAGAAATATGGCTGTTGATATAGCAAAAACAGAGTTTATAGCTTTTATAGACAGCGATGCCTTTCCACACCATGGCTGGCTATCTAATGCATTGCAAACACTTAGAACCGATAAAAGCGTAGGATTCGTTGGTGGACCAAATATCTCTCCTCCAGCACAAGAGGCAGAACGAAACCTTGTGGGCATGGCAGTACAAAGCTGGCTAGTGGCTGGTAAATGGAATTTTTATAAATCAACATTATCATCTCCACGCTATTGCGATAACCTTCCTTCTTGCAATCTTGTCTTGCGAAAGCATTTGTATGACCAACTAAAAGGAATGAAAGAAGAATTGGAAGTAGGTGAGGATACTGATTTTTGTGCGAGAATTATTGCTAGCGGTTATAAAGTCTATTTTAATCCTAGTGTAATTGTATATCACTATGATCGAAAGATTAAGCCATACTTTCGTCAACGTATGGTAAGAGGAGCTGGCGTATTCCTTCATGTATTCGGCAACTCAGCTCAAAAGAAAAGTCTTTATACTTATTTAATGCTACAACCTTTTTTTGCAGTCCTCCTTTTGGTATCATTTCCAATCGGATGCTTTTGGCAACCGTGGCTATATTTGATGGTAATCATAGGGGCGATATATGCTTTCTTAATTCTAATAGAAGCAAAGAGATATAGCACTCAAATAAAATATTTACCTCAAGTATATCTATTAATTTTGGCAGGAAATATCTTACCAGGTGTTGGTTTATTATTAAAGATGATTGGGGCTTTCCCTTCCTTACATTCTTTTTACAGAAACGATACGAAATAAATAGTTCTTATTTATTTAAAAGCGTAAAGAAAGTTTTCAAATAAGTAGTTCTCTCTTGTTGCATTTTGTCACCTAAAGGAGTATCCATTAAAAAAAGTTCTACATCTTTCAAGCGTGTATAAGAAACTTGTGGATCCCAGTGATGTAACAAATGCCTATTAAACCCTGCAGGACCGAGCGTTCTAGCAATCAATCCATTACCAAACATACGATGCGCTGCTCCTTGGTTTACCTCATTATAATTAATAGTTACCATTGCCTCCTCTGTTCGATGCTCAAGGATATTCCGTATAGATGCAAAAAAAGGAAATACTAAACCAAAGCCTATTAGCCAAGCAAATGCTACTTGCCAAAAACCAGCTATAAAAAGTGCTATTACAAAAATTACATTTAAAGAGGTAGCTGTAATAAACAGCTTGTTGTTTTGGTTTATTATCTCATTTCCTTTCTCATTATCGGCATTTAATTTTATGTTTTTATTTCTATGGGTTACTACCTTAAACAGCCTTATTCCTGTAAGCAATTCAAATACAAATCTCCAGGTAATACCATCAAAATAAGATTTCTCGGGATCCTTTACAGTACCTAAAAAACGGTGATGAGCAAAGTGATTGGTTCTGAAAAAATTCACATCCAATCCTACTAAAAGTCCAATAAAAGTATTTGCCAAAAAATCATTCTGATTTTTATCCGCAGCTAAATTGTTGTGTGCAGCTTCATGCATAAATAAATGAATAGCTTGTACAATATAACCTACCATTATTGCTCCAAATCCAATTGACAAAGGGAACCATGCGGGATAAGTTTTTTGTAAATAAGCAACTATCAATACTACAAAAACAAGGGAAGCATAACATATAAAAATATCAAGCCATATCAACCAATACAAGGGCCTAAGAGAGTTTCGAAAATCAATATAATTTACTCCTTTGCTATTTACTATATTATTTTTCGCTCCTTCATCAAAAGATGTGTGGTATAGCAGGCATTATTTCTTTAAAAGAAAATTTACAGCAAGAAGATGCTAGTATAGTAACACAAATGGTTCAAAGAATTAAGCATCGAGGACCTAATCGACAAGCTATAGAGAAATTTGACAAATGTATTCTTGGCAATGCTCGGCTAAATATTATTGATTTAAGTAACAACGGAAATATGCCCATGTCCAACCATGACGGCACTATTTGGATCACCTACAACGGTGAAGTTTCGAATTTCCATCAATTAAGAGATAAATTTCAACTAGAAAAAAAGTATCCCTTTAGAGGGTCCTCTGATACCGAAGTATTACTCTGCCTCTATGAAGAATTAGGAATTGACTTTATAGATGAGTTGAGCGGTATGTTTGCGTTTTGTATATACGACTCTCGAAATCAAAAATGCTTTCTGGTTCGTGATTTTTTTGGCATCAACCCTCTCTTTTATTCTATAAAAAAAGACAAAATTTATTTTGCTTCAGAAATAAAGGCATTGCTTGACATTCCCGATTTCAATAAAGAAGTGGACCAAGAGGCCATTTATCATTATCTAACGCTGGGATATATACCTCACCGTCTTACTCCATTTAAGCACATTCGAGAATTACGTCCATCAGAGAAGATAGTTGTGAATCTGCCAACTGCATCCTTTGAATTTAGCGATTATTATCGCATCAACTACGAGCAAAATTTCGACATCAGTGAAGAGCAAGCCATAAAAAATGTGCATGACTTAATGCAAGACTCAGTAGACAGAAACCTAATAAGTGATGCGCCTTTGGGTATCGCCCTAAGTGGTGGAGTAGATTCTAGCTCTATCCTTTCGCTAGCTCGACAATCGGAACCAAATAAGGAGATTCATACTTTCAGTATCAAATTAGCTGAATCTACGTATGATGAATCAAAATATCAAAAATTGATGACCTCTTTTGCAAAGAGTATTCATCATGAAGTTTTGGTAACAGCTGAACAAGTAGAAGAGAATCTTTATGCTCACATGGCATACATGGATGAACCAACTGCCAATGCTGCATCGGTACCCAATTGGTTATTAGCAAAGTATTCTTCTAAATATGTAAGTGTGTTACTGAGCGGAGAAGGGGGCGATGAACTCTTTAATGCATATGATACACACAAAGCATATAAAATACGAGAAATATACCAGCGATTCGCCCCAAAAGTAGCAAGAAAACTCATTTATGAATTTGCACAAGAACTCCCTGCTCAGTACAGTAAACTAAGTTTTGATTTTAAACTCAAAAGATTCACAGAAGGCGCAGAACTCGATACACCTGATGCGCACATGTATTGGAGACATATTTTTACAAACAATGAAAAATCAATGATTTTTCGCAATTCAGAAAACCAATTACCGACTGAATCATTCTACCGCAAGCTTTGGAATTCTAATAATTTTGACCAAGGATTAAATAAAATTTCCCTCATAGATATTCGCCATTTTTTTGTTGATGATCTTATGCTCAAAAACGACCGTATGTTTTTAGCTCACTCAGTAGAATGTCGCTACCCTTTGATGGATAAAAAACTTTTTGACTATGTATCTCAACTACCTTCTAAATACAAATTAAAAGGACTTAAAACCAGATACATTCAAAAGAAAGCAATGGAAGGTTGGCTTCCTAAAGAAATTTTATCTCGCCCAAAATTTGGATTAGACATTCCACAATCTGCATGGCTAACAAGCCAATTAAAACCCCTTGCAGAAAAATATTTGAATAAAAAAACTGTCGAGAAGACTGGTATGCTAAATTGGGAAGAAGTTGAAAAAATATGGCAAACTCACCTAAGCAGAAAACGTGATCATGGCAGAGCTTTGTGGAGCATCATTCAGCTCATTATCTGGTTTGAGTTATTTATAGAAAGTAATGATTACAAAAGTTATCTGCGGGCTTAGTTTAAAAACCAACCAATCATTAGATTAAATTCCCCATGATGCTTTGATAAGCTTCACATGGTTGCCAACATTGGGGACATTGTCCGTTCCAAATTTCTTGTTGAAGTTTTTTTGTTTCGGGTAAGTTCCATATTCTTTCTAAATCATAGTTGTATTCCCTGATATTAGCTAACTTATGGTCATAAGTTACACAAGGATATACATTCCCCCAAGAATCAATAAAACAAGAAGCATTTAAAGAATGGCATTGTACTGGCGTCTTTCCAGTTTTTAAATACTGCTCCACCTTACCTAAATATTGATTCTCTAAAAAACTTACAGGCCCTCTAGTAATGCCACGTGATTTTTGGTATTTCTTCAACTCTTGGATAATTATCTCTTCAGAACTATTATCCATTATCTCATTGCTATTATTATTATAAAAATGAGATGACTCATGAGCAATATTTACATGAAAGTCTTCTGGATTCAGTTCTGGCAATACTTTTTTAACAGCCTCAAAGGTCTCATTATATTTCCCTGCATTGTGCTTAGACAAAGTCATTCCTAATACAACTTCCACACCCTTAATTTCTTTCAATAGCCTAAATGTTTCTATCTGCTTTTTCCAGCCTCCTTTTATTCCTCGTATTTCATCATTCGTTTCTTCATCCCCATCTAAGCTTACCGTTATAATCAACCTTGGCGGGTTCATTTTCATTATTTCCTTTACTCCATCTACTGTCTTTTGAGTGTAGTATCCATTGGTAGGAAAGTGTATAAGCGCTAAATTTTTACAGTACTTTATCGAAGCCTCTACAATGGAAACAAAATCGTTTCTAATCCATATTTCACCACCAGAAAAATCAATCCAATTAAAGCGATTAGAGTTTTGAAAAAAAGCAATTATCTCTTCCGTTGTCAATTCGTCCTCGGGTCTTTTCTGCCAAATATTGCAGGTTTTGCATTTATAATTACATCGGTAGGTTAAAACAAAAGTGAGTTTGTAAGGAAAAGGTAGCCTTCCAAAATTCGAGGATAGAATATTTTTTGCCAGGTTAAATCTTTCTCTCAACATTTATTATCAATTTAGTGCAAAATAGTGATAATTGGGTGAGTTAATGCTATTTTCCGCTTGGATATTGTTTGAAACTCACATAAATACTTTAAGATAAAGATGAGTATTGATAAACTAAGAAAGTTAGATTGGTGGGTAGGCTCGATATTAATCGTTTTACTCCGACCTGCTTCTATTTTGTTAGGCACTATACTTAAACGAAACCATGATTTTGATATCAAAAAACAGTTGGTAATATTAAAAATAAAAGGAGGAGGAAGTTTACTACTTGCTTTACCAGCATTATTGTCGTTAAGAAAAAAATATCCTAATAAAAAATTCACTTTGATTACCTCTTTGGAGGTAAAGCCCTTTGCAGAATTAATGGGAGTTTTTGATGAAATTGTATTGGTTGATATAAATAATTTTTTTTCCTTTTTCTTTTCCTCTATTCAAGCTATTCAAAAATCTTGGCGAGCAGATGGTCTAATAAACTTTGAAATACATTCAAAGCTAACTACTGTTTTTTCTTCTTTGTCTTGTGCCAGAAACAGATTTGGCTTTTATCACGAAACAAATTCATGGCAAAGAGATGTAATCACACATCTCTTTTTTTACAACATTACTTCACCTGTGTATGTAAACTACAATCAAGTGGCAATTGCCTTAGGCGCGGAGATATTGCCGTATAAGGAAGTATCTGATTTTTTTGTGCATTACAATAAGCTTAATGCAGCAAAAAATATAATGAATACTAATCAAATACTGTTAGCCCCATTTTGTTCAGACCTTGGAAAAGAACGTGAATTTTTTCCGAATCATTGGGTTGAGATTTTCAAAAGCAAGTTGACAGATGTAACTTCAGAATTAGTTATTCTAGGGGGTAAAAATGATATTGAAAGAGCCGCTGTCGTAGAAGCTATTCTTAAAAACTCTTTTCCTCAAATGGCGATTTCTAATCAAGTAGGAAAAACAACCCTTCTCGAATCGGCAGAGAAGATAAAAGCAGCACAGGCGTTCTTTACTATTGATTCGGGGTTGAATCATATTGCTCGGTTAATTGGAGGAAGGGTTAATATAACTTCTTATTGGGGACCAACCGATCCAACCACACGTTTAGCTCCATTTCCTAATTTGAACGAAACTGTTATTTATAAAAAATTGTTTTGCTCCCCTTGTGTGCATGTAGTGGCTAAAACACCATGTAAAGGCAATAACATTTGTATGAAGCAATATGTAACTGAAAACTTAAATCAATACTCTACTGGAGGTTGGTTAATTATTTCTGATAGCGCAACCCCAAAGAACATATAGTCAAAGAAATACAATGCAGTTTGCAAAATGAATAATCGTTTGACCTTGCTTAATCTCTCTTATCGGAAAATAGTTATTGCTATAGCAGCTATTGTATTATTTTTGAGCGCTTCGCTCTTAGGTGTTTATTTGCCTAAAATAAAGATTCATCAACCGTTGAATGTTATTGTTCGCGGAATAAGTACACAGCAAAAGGAACACATAGACTTGATTGCCATTTCACCTCTTGGAAGGCCATTATTGTTCGACCGAAAATGTTTATTTAATGCCAATTACAGTCCCCTTTTGTGTTCGCAGATTTTTCTCGATTTCAAAAATCAAAAAACAGATTCGATTCAAAGCATAGAAGTATTAGTAGGGGAAAAGTTGTTCTTCATTTCAAAGTTTGAAATCGAAAAATGGCAAGCATCAAAACAGACTACACAGTTTCCATTGTCGGATTTTATTCGAGATGACGAAAGTGCATTTTCGAAAATGGGTTCCATCTTTCGATTAAAAGCGATAAAAGCTGTATTTGATATTTGTAAGTTTCTGCTTGTCGTACTCGTGCTTTGTAGTATACTCATACTTCTTTTATATACACTCACCTATAGATGGGCTGGAAATAGGAACAGGCTTTTTGTGCTAAACATAGCCATTGCATTTGCAACCGCCATAGTTTTAAATAGTTTGGTGAATTATAAAAACTATACCCTATTAGAAAGCGGACAATGGGCAAGCAGTAAGCTTAGTTTAAAAGGTTTAGGCGGTGCATATGCCAATATGTATACGAAAGTTCCTTTGTCGAAAAACTGTCTAAATATTTCGGCTTGGTTAGGTTATCAAGAGTTGATTTATCGGAAACAATTGTTACTCGATTCGGTTTCTTTTCAAGTAAAGTGTGCCAGCAACCCCTTTGCCTTTTTGCTGAACAAAACGGATTCGTTAACCCATGGCATTTATTTCAATTATAATACTAACAGCGAAGGGACTGTATTCATAGCAGATAAAAGGGGTGAATTTATACAGCAGGAAGAGTTTCTAATAACCCCAATGTTGAACTCCGAAAAGTGGAATACGATAAGTGTAAAACAGAGAGGAGATTCTCTTCGGGTGATTATAAATGGTGTATCTTGTTGGACCAGTAGCATGAAGTTGCCGACAAAAGTAAATGTTGGTTTTCGGGGGGGGGCAGGCGATGTTTTCATAGATCAATTAGCTGGTTTTGATGCCAACAATAAGGCCATAATATTAGAGTCGTTTAGCCCAGTATTCAAGTGGAACACATGGGTTTTTATTGGTTTAACCTTTGGTATATGTGCTCTTTATCTTACAAGAAGAAAGCCCATTGCTCTAAGTTTTTCTTTATTGAACAGTTCGGTGCTGGTGGGTATTATTGTTTATTATGCCTTGTATTTCTATTTCCTTTCGGCACGTTACCCTACCTCTTCAAGCCAAATTGATTGGCATGGGAAAACAATTCAATATGATACCGAGTTTGAAGTTTGCGAGCAAATAAAATCGCGATTTCCTTTACACCAAAGGAGACCGTATATTCTGTTTGTAGGAAGTTCTCAAACATGGGGTGCCGGAGCGTCTTCTCCTGAAAACAGTTATCCAGCAATAACGGAAAAAAACCTAAGGATGTATTTTCATGACACAACAATCACAGTTATTAATTCAGGAATATGCGGTTTTAAATCCAAGGAATTATATCAGTATTATACCACACAATGGAGCCAACACCAGCCCCTATTAACTGTCATAGATTTATCGGCCAATGATGTGGATACGGCTATGTTTAGGGTATATATCCGGAAGTTTTTAACGTATAATCGCGAAATGGGAATTAAAACCCTATTAATAGCTGAACCTACATTGCCAAATAAGATTTCCTCACTTGAGCAAAAGCACCATATCCTGCAATCAGAGGGGGCTCAATTTGATGTAAAAGTTCTTGATGTACAACCGTATTTGAAGGCACATTATGCTGCAGGTTTTTTATGTTGGGACATGGTTCATTTTACAGATTTCGGTTACTCCCTTTTTGCGGATAACATTTCTCCTGAAATTGAAAAGATACTTGAAAAAGATAGCTTAGTAACAAAGTTCAAAATGACTACAATTGGAAACTAGTAAGAAAAGAAGGTTAACCTACATATTGTTGTTTATTGTTGGCAGCTTATTGTCTTTTGGCTTGCTCTTAGGATTTTACATACCTAAAATCCATATTCACCATCCTATAAACATTAATATTCAGGGCTTAAGTTGGGAACAAAAAAAGGCGGTATCACTTTATGGAGAAACTCCACTAGGTAGAAAAATTGAAGTAAGCCGATTAGCTCTCAACGGCCAGAATAAAACATATGTCTTGTATTCGAAGTTGTTTATTTGCTTTAATCAAATCCCTATTGATTCGATATCTAATATTTCTGTTCAACTTGGTGAAAGAAAAGTGTTAATTAGCAAAGACGCAATACAGAATTGGCACACGAAAAATAAGTTGGAGACTGATTTCCTTCTTAGTAATTATATCAAAGATGATAAAGAGTTTACAAGTAAAATTGATTCGTTAATCAATGTATATATATCATATTTTCTTGTTGAATTTTTCTTGCTGGTTCTTATGTTAGCAGTTTATGTAATGCCGATACTCGGATTCTTGTATATCTTTATTACACGTAAAAAGTATATTAAGCAACTTGATGTAAATCAATCTTCAAGGATTGTTTTTCTTCTTTGTTTGTTTTTTTATCTTGCTATACAGCTTTATGGCATTTATTTTTATCAACTCCGATTACAGGCAGATGCAGCAGGTGATATGACTTGGTATTCTGTCTGCAATGGATACATCGGCAACAAGTATCTGCCAACATTTCCAGGTCATCTTCGTTTTACATATTTGCTAAATAAGCTTGTTTTGACCCCAAGTTTTGCTTTGCATTTTCCTATAACTTTTATCGGCAGATTGTATTGCATAAACGATGCCTTGTTTCATCTATTTGTTGCAATTCTAATTATACTGCTTACAAAGCGTTATGACTACGCAGCAACAGTTCTGGCAGTCCCTATTCTATTGTTAGGTGCAAACTTTTATTTCATTGGCACAGAACTTTTTCTTTCCGGCAGTATTATGCTTTTATACTTGGCTGTTTATAAAAGCATGAAAGCTAGTTTCCTGAAGAATAGCATTTTGTTCTCTTGTTTATTCTTTATTGTTTGGAGTCACCCTATTACGCTATTAATGTTGACAGTATTTTTAGTAGGTATTTATACCTCAATACAACAACTTCGCAAGGATAAATGGCTCCTATTATTTACATTAGGCAACATAGTGGTAAGGTTGTATTGCTTGAATAGCTATGATCAACATAAGCTAACGGAATTAATAGTTCCGCTTAATTGGAATTATGTTTTTCAAATCTGTATAGATTATGTTTTAACCTATTGGTACTTGCTCTTTTTGACTGTTGTGGGTGTCTATATCGCCTATAAAAGAAGTCAGCTTTTTTATTACCGGGGCTTGTTTCTCACACCTCTCATCGTCTATCTGTGTATTTCCTATCAATTACAGATAGGTAACGCAACATTCCAAAAGCATATATATCCTCTTAATCTGCTTTTACTCACTCAGGGAATCGTTTTTGTGCTTAGCTCTAAAATTCAATTCAAGTTGATAGTATATGGTTTTACTATTCTATTTTTATTATTCGGCATGTATAGCACAATTTCAAATCATCACCGTTCTTTTCATACACGAGCATTACTTTACAAAAGTTTAAACGATATTTGCTATAAGGAAGATCCACAACATTCAAAATGGTTTGTTAGGGCTGAGATGGTAAAGGATTTTGACCAATACAGTTCATTTGTAGAAACAATAACGTTTTCTGCTTTCTACCAATTGCCTACTACCAACCAAATTATACGAGCCGACACCACACTTCAAAAAAAGATATTACCCTTTGTTCCAGAACAAAATTATTGGATTTGCGATAGCTCGTCAGTTAATGTAAACTCCTTAAATCCTTATTATTTTCATTTTAAAAAAGGCTACTATCGGGAATTGGTTCTTGATTCTGGTAAACTACAGCTACTAAAACGTGCATGTGACATGTAAACTAAGTAGTAAGATGAATATGAAAATCATAACTTCATGCATCAATTGTATGGTAAGATGGATTATTGGTGCAAAATAAATTTCTGAATAAAATTGGTTTTATGAAATTTTATCAGACACTACATATATGGATAAGCAAATATGCCACAAAGTACATTTATCCATGCTCTATTGCATTTGCACTAACCTTTCCAACTCTTGTTTGGATTGCACTCGATAAGGGTCTTTGGCGGGGCGACCCCGTAGGCTATGCATTGAATTCTTTAGGACTGCATAAAGAACTTACTTCAAACATCCTCTGTTGGAGGGGGATGTTTTTTCATGGATACAAGGGGCCATTAATTGGATGGATAGGTGAGTTTTTTGTGCCATTAGTACAGTGTACAGGTTCGCTTACCTTTTCTCTTTTGCTTATCCCTGTAATTGCTACTTTTTTTTCAATGGTCCTTGTATTTAGAAGTATTGAAATTTTGTTTGAAAGTAAATGGATAGCTCTTTGTGGGTCTCTCATCATAATAGCATCTCCTTTAATGAATGGCATTACTACACAGTTTTGGATAGAACCCATGCAGGTAGCTTTGACCAGTTGGTTTATTTACGCTATGCTACGGGCAGGCAGTTGGAGTTTTTATTTTTCCATTGCCCAGTTTGTAATTGCTTTTTCGCTAGCAGTGCTTACCAAAGTTTCTTCTCCACTCTATATTGTTGCTCCATCAGTTTTTTTTTGGATAACTATTTGGCGCAATTCTCCTTCGATTCAATGGACTCGAAGAGATGGCTGGTGGATGCTAATAGCCATCTTAATCTTTTTGCCTACAGCAGTTTTTTTTACTCACAATTTTAAAGCTATACTAGCCTATGCCCACTTTGCTTCTACCAGTCCCTTGTATGGTTCGAGCATTTCCCAATTTGATTTGATGATACAAAATTTCGAAAATGGAATTTTTGGTTCTATCACTTTTTCATTTGCAATACTATTACTCTTTAGTGCAGTTATAAAAGGTATATATTTAAAAACTGATAAGCCATTTAGTTTTGTTTTTTGGGTTGCTATTCTTCAAATAGCTATTTTTTGTATGGCTTGGTTACAGTCCTCAAATGATGATCCCCGTTTGTTTTTACCAGTGTTACCTTATTTTACTTTACTGTTGTGTTGGTGTTTGGATACTATCCATAAGAAGTGGCTGGTAGGGATATCGGTGTTTTTGCTTTTGGTTCAATTCATTGTTCTTACTGGCTTTGAATATGGTTATGTTGATTTTAATCCTCCTTATGGGATGATTCGACCTATGCAACGAAAAACCAACAGACAACTACAAATCTTGCAATCCATTATACCATTGGCATCTCGTGATTCGGCTATCATTTTCGATTTAAACCCAGAATTGGGAGTAGCAGAATTTCAGTTGGAAATGGCGAAACAAAACACATCTGAAAATTGGCAGAAAAGCAGTATTGATATTGGTTCGTTTTTTAATTATCACAATCAAGAAATAGACACGGGAAAAATTGATTTAGAAGATGTTTGGAAAAATTTATTGACCTACAAACCAGATTACTACATCACTTGGAGAACAAGACTTTCTGACAAAGCAGCAAAAATAGAACAGCAAAAAATAGATAAATACAATGCTATTACTATTAAAGCGCGCTGGGCAATAGCCCAAAAAATGAATAACTGTAAGGAGTATCAAATCATAAAATTTCCTTTATATCCAGAATTATTAATCTATAAACGATATGAAATCTTCTAAGTGGCTAGAATGCATTTTTCAGAATATATCACCCCTATTAAGGTCTACTAAAATTGTGCTTTAATTTACAGTACCTTGTCTACTAAAACGAAGTTTGATTTTTCGCCTAATTTTCATCAAATTCACAATAGAAATCTAATACATGAAAATCGTTTTAGCCTTAGCTCCTGTTTGGGATTCAGTAACTCCGCACTTAGCCATGGCTTTTTTAAAGTCAAGCGTAGAGCGAGCTGGTTACGACTGTAGGTGTATCGATTTTTCTATTCAGTTTAGACCTGTTATGGTCTCGGTTTTGGGTGATATAAATGCAGATAAACATATTCGAGAAAATCCAAAACTTGTTCAAAATTGGGCGAAACAAATTTGCGATGAGAAGCCTGATATTGTAGGCTTCAGTATTCTTGGTTCCAATATAAATAATACTGCCCTTGTTGCACAAGAGGTCCGAAAAATCCTACCCAATGTTATGATAGTTTCGGGTGGACCTAGTTTAACAAGTGAGAATAAAGAGAGCATTGTTACCACGCTTCAGTTTTCTAATTATGTAATAGAAGGCGAGGGCGAAATTGCCCTCACTGAATTTATGAATTGCTATGAGCAGCAAGGCGATTTTTCTAAACTCAAGCAGTTATGGATGCTCAATGAAGAGGGTGGCGTAACATATACAGGATCTGCCAAATTGCAAAATATAGATGCTATTCCTTACCCAGACTTCACTGATTTTGATAGAAAACTATATCCATCGCCAGAAAAATTACCTATTTTATTTTCGCGGGGTTGTATTTTAAATTGCAACTACTGTGAAAATAAATGGAATCACTTAACCCAGCGTTCTCGCACTGGTAGCAATGTTTTTGAGGAATTAAAACATCACGCTACAAAGTACGGCATTAAAGAGTATATGTTTAATGACGACTCCTTGATTTCATCCAAAACGATGCGGCAAATGGACGAATATGCCGACTTAGTTTTAGCAGAAGGTTTGGTGATGCCATGGAGTGTTTATGGTACAAGGGTTGAACGTTTAATCACAGAAGAATTTACTAATAAGCTTCGTAAAACAGGAATGGAGCGACTTTCGCTTGGAGTCGAAAGTTTTTCATCTCGGGTTCAAAAAGAAATGGGGAAATCATCTCGCTATGACGATGCCGATCGAATGTGTAAGATGTTTGCAAACGCTGGTATCAAAACAGAGTCTTGGATTATTTATGGCTACCCAACAGAAACAGATGCCGATTTTGAAGAGACACTGAATTGGTTTATTCAAAACCCCAATGTACTCAGCCATGTTACTGCCAATGCCTTTGGTCCAAATGCAAAATACATGCTCGATAGGCCTGGTATCGTATCCAATAATACCAATACACATTGGGGTTGGTCTGGTCTAGAAAGTACCTTACAAAAAAGAAAAAAACGATTTCTACAATTAATTGAAGTACTTGAATCAATACGAGTAGCAAGAAAAGGAGCCTTTTCATTTTATTTTGGAGACCCTCTGTATGTGAAATATTTTAAATCATGGACTCTCAGAGACAAAGAACATTTGCTTAAAAATTGGGAGCGCCTCGAAAACCAACATGGCGATGAAATGAAGCAAAAATCAAATCCTATAAGAAAAATTTTTAAGCTAATTGGATTAAAAACTATCAACCAGGAGTTATATAAAGCAGCAGAAAAGCCCGCGGCTTCTGAAAAACTAGAGATTGGTGATTTATTTGAGATGAAAGAAAAATTGACCAAAAGAATTGAAAATGTATTAACAGAAAATAAAGCTCTTTCTAGAGATGAGATTCAATCAAAAAGAGAATTTTATCTGGACTATTTAGACCAAGTAAAACTACATTTAAATGATGATGTAACTGAAGAAATTTTATATGCCCTTACACTTAAAGGTGATACTAGAAATATGCTAATTGAAATGGAAACACACGCACCAGAATACCTTGCTCAAAGAGCGGTAGAGCATGCGGGTAAATTTACAATTCTTAATACAGCAGAATAGCAATATTTTGTTTTCATCTAACAAGAAAAACTTATGATTGATTTTATAGAAGCTATAAAAACATCTTTTCAGGCAAATAAAAAGTATAATGACTCTATAGAAAATGGGTACAATCCTATTGATCGAAAATTATACAAAAGCTATAATAGGTTTCGTCCAGAAGGAGCAAAACCAATTTTTTGCTACCTGCCGTTTAGTAGTCTAACCTTTTCATTTAACGGCTCTGTACATGTATGTGGCTATAACCGAGATGTCCTTTTAGGCAGATATCCAGAAAACACTATAGATGAGATATGGCAAGGAGAAGAAGCACGTAAGCTTCGTGAATACATGTTTAATAATGATTTAGACTATGGCTGTAGACATTGCAAATTTTTTCTAGAAAAAGAAAAGTTTTCAAATTTGAGACCACTAGTATTTGATAAATATTATGAAAATACAGCAGCAAACTTCCCAACCGTTTTTGAGTTTGAATTGAGCAATGAATGTAATTTAGAATGTCAAATGTGTAGTGGTGAAGTTTCTTCTATGATTCGAAAAAACAGAGATAAGCTTCCACCGCTCCCTACACCTTATGACGATGCATTTGTAGAACAATTGGCTAGCTATATTCCTTTTCTAAAAGAGGCAAAATTTTATGGAGGTGAGCCTTTTCTAATCCCTATTTATTACAAAATATGGGATAAAGTAAAAGAGATAAATCCTAAACTTGAGTTATTTACTATAACAAACGGAACCCATTGGAATAGTAAAATAGAAAAACTAGTAACCGAACTAAACTTTGATTTAGCAGTATCGATTGATGCTTTTGATAAAGAAAAATTAGAAAGAATTAGAAAGAATGTAGTGTATGAAAAATTAATGGAAAACATTAAGCGATTTAGTGAAATATGCAATCGAAAAGGAAAACATCTTTCCTTAAGTTTTACTGTACAAAAAGACAATTGGGAACAGTTACCATTGGTGATTAATTTATGTAACGATGTCAATGCTTTTATATACGTAAGCTATCTTGAGAGACCCGTTGAGTTCTCAATTGCAGACCTAGCAAAAGTTGAATTACAAAAAATTAGAGATTACATGGAGTCCATTTCCCTGCCTCGCTTTAGTTCCAAAGAACGACACAATTACAAATGCTTTGAAGATTTCAAAAATTATTTAGATAAGTATATTGCCAACAAAGAAGAGAAACGGTATGGAGAATATGAGTTCAAAAAAAGCAAGAAACAAAATTCAAAAAATGATATTACCAATGAGCAAGTAGCTATTCAAGTAAATTATAGATGTGATGAAGATGAGTTAGTATCCCATATTGATAAGGAATACAAAAACAACCAAAACTGGCAACACAAAATTAAACAAGACGAATTAGTTCAAAAAATTCAGGATATACTATCAGACTTTTCCCCTGATGAAAAAAGAATTTTGCGGGGACATATGGTAAATACAAAGTTTGAATTGGTAATGGAAGGCTTATCGGCACTGCCAATTTCGAATTTAAAGGAACAATGTAAACTAACCTTACAGCAATCCTAATTTATGGTACAATTGTTACGTAATCTTTTTTTTAAATCGATAAATTTCTCAAAAAAAGAATCAGGGCCATCGCTAACTACGAATACAATAAACAATTACAATACATCAAGAGAAAAACTAAATACAGACTTTATTTGTCATGCTCCTTTTACCAATATGTATTTCAATGTGCATGGAGATTGTGCACCTTGTTGGTTAACTTTTATTGACCCAGATTCTTATCCTAATAAATCAATAAGAGAAATTTGGTTTGGGGAAAAATACCAATCTCTAAAGAATCACCTTTTAAATTACGACCTTACCCATAAATGCAACGTGTGTCTAAAAAATCTACAAGGTGGTAACTACACCTCTGTATTGGCAAAAGCATATGATATAAATCCAATTCAGCAATATCCAAGCATGATGGAGCTGGAGATTGAAAACACTTGCAATCTAGAGTGTGTTATGTGCATTGGAGAACTCTCCTCTGCTATTCGTAAAAATCGAGAAAAACTTCCTCCTCTTAAAAGTCCATACGATGAGACATTTGTTGAACAACTAGAAGAATTTATTCCTCACTTAAAAGAGTTGAGATTTAATGGGGGTGAACCCTTTTTAATTAATACTGTGTTCAGAATTTTTGAAAAAGTAGAAAAGCTAAATCCGAAATTAAAAATAGTAATTGCTACGAATGGTACAGTATGGAACTATAAAGTACGTGAATGGTTACAAAAATTAAATATCCATATCAATTTTTCTCTCGACTCACTTACTCCTGAAATATATGAAGCTATTAGGGTAAATGCGCATTTCGATAGAGTAATGGAACATTTTCTTCATTTTAGAAAATACTGTTTTGAAAATAAACGAACAATGTGTTTAATGGTAAATCCTATGCGAAACAATTGGCACGAAATGCCTGAATTTATTCGCTTTGCCAATAAGCATACTATCAATATTTGGTTCAACACCATTCATCGTCCAATAGATTGGTCCATTTGGGCTTTGCCTTTTTCTGAGTTAAAAAAAATATACCATCAACTAGATAAAGAAGAATTTTTAGCGGATGATAGGAAAGGAAGTATGTCTGCATATAATATTGCTATTTATAACAACTTAGTACAAGTGCAGATTAAAAATTGGATGAGAGAATCCGAAGTGCGCCTTGAAATTCCTCAAGAAAAATCGAACCCATTGACCGAAGAAGATGCAAAAGATGTTTTTGAAAAAAAAATTTTAGATTTTGTGTATCAAAATTTCAACGAGAGCGAAGAACAAAAAAAACATCGATCACAACAAGTTATTCTAAAAGCAAAAAAAATATCAAGTCTTTTAATTGAACGGAATGGCGAAACTTCTTTTTATTCCCAATTACAAGAAGCTCCCACCGATATTGTATATAAGCAAATGGAATCAAGAACCGTAAATAGTTTAGTAGAAGATTTCGAAAACAGGTTTATACAAACACTATAATTTTTCATCATGTGGAAAAGAATGTTTTTAAATTTCCTTTCAACTCTTGAATAGATGAATGCTGTATCATAGCAGCAAAATAAGCAGGCGAGGCTTTAGCAGTTTGCTTTAAAATTTCATTTCTCTTTGGATGTGCATTCACCATATCAGCGATGGTATTAACTTTAGAAAGAAGACTTTCTTCATGAGTTTGAGCAATTGTATTGCTCTCACCATATATATAAAACATCATTGCTTCTGATAGTTTCTCAGGAGGTGACTTGACAAGTAAATTGCCCAACAAATCTTGCAAATCTTCTTGCTGTTGGAATTGGTCTTCTCCTTCGATGGATGACAATGCAGCTATAGATTCTCTTATTGACTCCAATGACCAAGCCAATTCACTTTTTTTTCTTTCCTTTTGTGCAGAATGATACACTTCTTCTACTCTTTCATTCCACTTTACCTTTTCTTCTTGCCATCCTTTCAGTAGTTTTAGGAAATCTTGATAAGCATTTAAACTTAAATTATGAGGACTTAGCACTGTTCCATTTCTGCTGGGTAGTGAATGACTTTCTAAAAGAGTTATTACCTCTTGAAGATATTCGGAAGTTTGCTCTCGCAGCGATAATTCATGGGGTGTAAAAACAGCATTAAAATAGAGTGCAATATTTTTAGATAGGCAGAAATCTAACAAAGCAGGCATCTCTTTCCAATTATAAATAATAGGACAAGCAGCTATCGAAATAAAGGTCTTTTGCCTAGCAGTGTATGCTCTAAAGTATTCCAGATTTTCCATCACTTTTTCATAGTTACCATTCACTCTGATCTTTTGGTAAGTTTCTTTCTCAATTGTATCAATAGAAAGAATAATACCAGCATTTAGACCTTCCAGAAGTTGTTTCACTCTATTATTTAAAAAAGTTCCATTGGTAGTAATATGAATCCTTATCGATGGATTTATTTTTTTAATTCGCTCCCAAATTGCTAGATATATATCTATCATAAATGGTTCTCCACCTAGAAATTTTGCATCGGTAAGGTGAGGGATAAATTCGTCTAGTTGTTCAACAAATTTTCCATTGTATGGAGAGCTAATTGGAGGTAGTTTTTCTCTATTCTTTCGAATACTAGATGAAAAACTTCCATTGCACATGACACACTCCAGATTACACTCATTGCTCAATTCAAATTCCATCACTTTAGGATATGAAAAAGAACCAGAAATGTTTCTAATCGCACTTTTTGCTTTATCAAAAATGGAGTTTCCTGCAAATTCGTCATAATATTTAGCTCGTACCCCTTGGTAATTTCCAGCTTCTATCATTCGCCCACATTCGATACATCCACCACCTAAATTATTTTCCGCAATAGAATCTCTTAATATTTTTATCTGACTTCCCGTCCAGATTTCTTTAATAGTTTTCTCTGGCCATTTACCAAGAACATGTTTTATATTATAACAACAAGCACGCACTTCCCCTGTTTGTTCAAAATTTAGATTTACAGATGGCGCATGACATACCAATCTTTTATTGGTACTACCTCTAGATTGATTATATGCCCTTAGTGTACTTTCTGATACTATCATTGAAATAAGGTTCGGAATATTTTTGAAAATTTTAATTGATTCTTCACCTTTTCATAAAGAGTTAGTGAAGCTTTGGTTAAGTGATAGCCTCTTGTCAATAGACCAATCGCAGATGGATAATAAAATTCTTTTTTGGATACATGCTTGAATCGCCACTCCTCATTTTGCCAATGTATAAAATACCAATGATTAGGCAAAATATCAGTTTCCCAAATATAGCGACTTGTAATTTCCCATCGGTCTGGATTGCTTATATCTTGATGAATATAATTCTCCAACACCAAATCTGAAATATTCGTATTCAAAATATTTATAGGTTTGTGCCAATCCGTATTCTCTTCATTTACAGATGCCATTGCTTCTGTAAAACAACGAATCATTAACTCACTGCCCTGTGGACATTTCATTACATTTCCTACCACCTTTAGGTCGTGATGATTTCTAAAAAAATAAGGTGTTTCAAAATCAAACGGTTTCAAACAAGTTACATCCATATCTACCCACCATCCTCCATATTCATACAATAATTTGTAGCGAAAAATATCAGAAAAGCCAGCATAGCTTCCCTTGCCATGCCCGTATTCATTTGCGTACTTATAACTAAACACTTTTTCTTTGGGAATTATTTGCTCTGCTTTACATATCTCAACCCCTTCTGGCAATGGAGTTTTTACTATTTCATACAACCAAAGCCTAAACCGATGCCCTTTAGCCAGAAAAGATCTTATCGTCAACAATTCTAAATTGCTCAACTCATCTCCTATCCAAAGACTATTTATAATTTTATTTTCAGGAAGCATGATGTTCAAAAATATGATTATTTACATCTCGCCAAACTAGCCAGCCTATATCACCCCAATGATGATATACATGAATAAAATGTGGCTTAAAAATTTCATCGAATGAATCTATTTCAAACTTCAAATCTCCTAAATAGTGGAGTGTTTCTTTATTATAATCAGCTATAAAATTAAAACAGATAGGGAGTGTAGGATGGTTTTGTAAATTAAATTTCCATACTGTTTTTGCCAAGCTTCCTTGATCACGAGTACGCCATTGTTTATCTTTAAATATCTCTAATGTACTTTTATGCCAGCACTCTAAAAAATCTTGAGAAGTATCACTAAATAAAAAAACACCGCCATTCCAATGTTGCCAATTTGGAGGAGTGATAGCGATATTAAACTTGCTTTTTATATTATCAAGTAAATGATGGCAAGTAAGTTTTGTCAATGATGTGCCATCTTGCCTATACCATTCTCCAGTTTCGTTGCTGTAGGTGTATCCTGTTTTTTCAGCAATATAAAGCATGTTATCTTTTAAATTGTATTTCAGCAAAGTGTTATTTTGGTCATACCATACACCTGTACTTTTATCCATTTTATATTTGCCATTCAAATGATAATAACCTGGAATGAGATACTTCAATTTATGCCATTGATATATCCACTTTGATTTCTTAGTAGAAGCAATCAGCGATTCAATTTCTTCTATACATTGGTCTATGTAAAGCAATTTAGGCAAGATATTTTCATCAAAATCTTTCAAATAATAAAGGAGCTTTTTGTTGTCTTCTTGGAAGGACTCAATGCAACCACAATAAACCGCAGATGGACTAAATGCATTTATTCTACAGTGATCAGAACAAAAAGTGATTGGAGCCACATACTTCCTAAAAATCTCGTCAACCTTATCATCTAATGCCACTACATCTGTATCTAGATAACAATAGTTATTCCCTTGAGGTAAAAACTTATAGAGTCCAGTTTTGAGAAAAATACTCGCTTGATGGTGGTTAAAATCAATAGGTGTCTCAATATCTACTATTTCATTATGTTCTATTTCAATTTCATTGCGACTAGGATCTGTTACTATTACTATCCTGTTTTTTGAAAACCTTTTTAAGGCAACCAAAGAAAAATGCAATGTATCAATATGCTCTTTAGTTCCACATACCACAAATACAAATATATTTTCACCGCTACTCATTTATAATTACAATTGTCTTTGATACTCCAAAAACCATTCTACGGTTTTGCCTAATCCCTCATCTACGCTTACAGTTGGCTTGTAATCAATGAAATTAAAAAGTTTGGTACAATCGGCAAATGTGCGCAACATTTCTTCTTTATTCATAGGTGCGTTTTCTATGATTGCCATTCTTTTCATCTTCTCTTCCAATATCTTCACATACTCATTTAGATTTATAGGTTTGCCTTCACCAATATTGAAAACGGCATGAAAAGATTTCGCCTTTTCCATTAGTAATAACTTGTCTAATACTCTTGCTATAGATTCAATAATATCATCTATGTATGTGAAATCGCGTTCCATGTTTCCATTGTTGAAAAGTGTAATAGGTTTCCCCTCTAGCATATTTTTCATAAAGGAAAAAGTTGCCATGTCAGGTCTAGTCCATGGACCGTACACCGTAAAAAAACGAAGCCCTATCACTTGCATCTGATAAAGAGCAGAGTAATTTTGAGCAGTTAACTCATTCGTTCTTTTCGTTACCGCATAATAGTTGAGCAAATTATCTATAGAGGCATCTTCTTGAAATGGTATGTCTAGATTACCTCCATATACTGATGAACTAGAAGCGTAGATTATCTTCTTGACATCATGGTTTTTACAACACTCTATTATATTGGTAAATCCAGTTACGTTCACTTGTTCGTATACTGAAGGGTTGGTTATAGACTGCCTCACTCCAGTCAATGCAGCCAAATGTATGACCACATCAAATTTATGAGCAGAAAAAAATTGCTTCAATTTTTCAATATTTGTAATATCTACTTTAGAAATAGCTTGCTTGCTATGCTCTAGTTTGTCTCCATTACTACATTCAATAGTTTGCAATCCTAACTCTTGGAGACGATGTAGCTTAATTTCATAATTTGAGAAATCAGTAAGATTGTCTATTGCTATTATCTCATTGTTTTTTGAAAGTTTTTTATAAACGTGAGAACCTATGAAACCCGCTACACCAGTCAGTAAAATCTTTGCCATATCTTTTATTTATGAACACCAGTGCTTATACCATTTTTCCATTACCGCTAGTTTCCAAAGCTTCCAATGTTCCTTCCTTTGAACCAATTGAAGATAATATTCTTTTCTGATTATCCCCTCTTTAATCAATTGTGAATTATCTAAAATAGTTGTATAAAAATCTAGATTCATATAATACGTATCTGGCCCTACAAATCCTTGTTTTTTTCTCTTTAATATTTCCTTAGGCAAATTGTTTTTAATGTTCTCATATAAAAGAAATTTCGTCTCATTCCTTTTAAAGTAAATGTTTTCGCGTATACTCAGCACTGTTTCAAAAATTTCGTGGTCGAGAAACGGCACCCGCACTTCCAATGAATTAGCCATACTTGCACGATCTATTTTTGTCAATACTAGTTCTCCCATAAAACACTTTACATCCATTTTTTGAATAGATTGAAGAGGAGATAGAGAAGCATCAAAATGCTTTCTGTAAAACCAATCTGGGTCATCTGAAATATATTGCTGATAGTCTGAAGTGAAAAGTTGAGATAACTCATTTTTATCGAAACGCCCCATTGCCATAGCCTCTGCATAATAAGAAACCGTAGATGATTGATTCATACCGAGCCGCTTTCTTAATTTTTCGTAAATCGATAATTCTTCATTTTTAGCAAAAAAATCTTTTTCCCAAGTATACCCACCTAAGAGTTCATCAGCACCTTCACCACTCATAACTGCTTTCACTTTTTTGGCAGCCAAATGACTTACCATCCAAGTAGGTATAATTGAAATATCTGCTATTGGCTCATCATATACTTGTGGCATTATATCCAGTAAACTGAGGGAATTAGCATCTGCCATCGTTGTATAAAATGGAATAGCAAATTTCTTTGCTATCAAGGCAGCATATTGATGCTCACTATTTTCCCAGTTATCAAATCCAATTGAAAAAGTAGCTGGCTTGAAACCTAACTTTGATAAATAATAAACAACAGCAGAACTGTCATATCCTCCACTCAAAAAAGAACCGATTGGAACATCACTTCTTGCATGTAGATTGACAGAAGCTTCTAACTTTTCTCCAAAAACTTGTACAATTTCACGCTCATTAACGTTCTTTTTACCAAACGGAATTACCCAATATTCCTTTTGAAGAATTTCATTGGTTGAAATATCATACTCCAAATAAAATGCTGGTGGTATTTTTGAAATACCTTTCCAGATAGTTTTGGGAGAAGGAATGTAGCGGTACACAAAATAATCTGCGAATGATGAGAAATCTATTTCCGGTTTTAATGGGGATGCCTTTAAAATTGCCTTTATTTCAGAAGCGAAAATAATTCCACTATCATCATGTCTGAAATAGAGCGGTTTAATCCCAAATCTATCTCTGACCAAAAAGAGTTTATTTCTATTGGTATCTACTAAACCAAAGGCAAACATTCCTTTCAGTTTTTGGAGAACATCCATTCCCCATTGTTCATAGCCATGCAAAATCACTTCTGTATCGCTCTGCGTTTTGAATTGGTGTCCAAATTCTATAAGTGTTTTCCGGAGCTCAATATAGTTGTATATTTCACCATTCAGCACAACCCAAATTGTATCATCTTCATTACTCATAGGCTGCTTACCAGCAGGTGACAAATCTAAAAAAGACAATCTCCTATGTCCTAATGCAATACTATCTTGACTTAGAAATTGACTATCCGCATCATCTGGCCCTCTGTGAATAAGCGCATCACGCATGGTGTCGAATACTGCATGATTGATTTTCCCACCTACTTTAATATGCCCTACGATGCCACACATTTGTTTTCTATTTTCTGCGTTTTAATTTAAAATATTCCCATGCAGATAGGTTTTCTTTTTTGAGATTGATACTAAATAGCAAGAAAAAATAATAGATGGAGTGATTAACAATACTAGAGATAAAAATACGAATCGGAATTAGAATATGATAATAGACAAAATTAAAAGGAATCATTTTCCATAGCAAAAAAATTCGTTTAGCAACTTGTTGATACAAATTGAAATTAAAAATGGCAATATGTAGAAAAAGAAAAGCGAGAAAAAAACAATTGAAACAGGAAAGTATCAGTAGATATAAAATGGGTAACCATTTTTCATAAATACTATTTGGGAAATAACGTAATGTGGCATGAAGAATCTTCTCAAATCCAAGTCTACTGAATTCCCTAAAAGCAATAAAATACAAAACCGAAATAATAATTATGCCTCCGCAGAACCAAAATTGAAACGTAGTAAGTACAATAAAAAAACTGAGACTGGATATCATCTCCATCAATAATACAGATACTAATATTACCCTCAAATCCTGAAGAGCTATTGTTTTTATAAAAGTATTTGTTGCAGAGAATATATCTTTTCCTTTATCCTCTAGTTGATGAAGTAAAATGTTTCTAATACCGTTTGCAAGTTGCCATATAAAAAGTAATACAAATGGAACAATGGGCAAGGCTGAAGAGGATGCCAACAAAAAAGTGTAAGCAGCCAATAGAGTAGGAAGCGTATGAGCATAAAGCGCATCTATTATTACCCCCCAGATACCTCTTTCTTTAAACCGGATAGGAGGGCACGAATAAATAAAAAACAGTAGAAACTCTATAAAAATTAGACTATAACTTAAGCGAGTAGTAGGCAAATAAATCCAAGGCAATGCGATTAGAAATAAAGAAGTAAGTATCAAAGAAACTTGCATTAAAATAGACTTATTAAGCAAGAAATTTTTTTTTCCAGCTATAAAATCTTTCTCTTGATCAAAGTAGTCATTTATCAAATATCCGAATGAAGCAAAACCAGAAATTTCTAGGATGGAAAGAATGGAAAGTGGAATAAATTTCTCAAAGGAAATATTAAACCACAAGCCATATAAATATACAAAGCCCATTAATAGAGCAGCTTTGCTCTTCCACCAATCCTCTGCCCTAAAGGGTTGTAGAGATGAATTGTTCTCTTGCCTCATTGTGGAAAAATTAAGAGGAGACCTCTGGTCTATTTAGAAAGTACAAGTGCTTTTCTTTACTAATATCAAAAGGAGGTTTCATCACTTTTATCTCATAAAAATCAATAGGAAAAACATAATCTTCCCATGTTATTATTTTACCTATATCAAATAGATTTTGAAAGTCATTCGAGATACTAAGATGTTCAAATTCCGCTGTTTTTACCTCAGGTGTTTTTATAAAAAGTAAAATAAAATTTAAACTTCTAATCACCTTTAAAACCTCCGTAAGATCTGCTACATGATAGGAATATGCTTTATCAATGGCTGCTATTATTCGGTCTATTTTTATACCATCCTCTTTATTGGGATGTTCCCTTTTAAACAAGTCTTTAATGTAAAGAATACCCCCTGGCTTCAATACCTTAAATGCTTTTTCGATCAATAGTTTCTTATTGGCAGAATGGCCAAATGACTCTAAAAACAGAACTCTGTCAAATACATTTTCACCAAATTTTAAGTCAATTTCATGATAATCTGTATGCGAAATTATAACGCTACCTTTCAATGGTTTTGAAGCTATTACTTCTTTAGCCTTTTCTACCTGAAAGTCTGAAATTGTTACACCTTGCACCTCCACATTTAGCACTGAAGCAAAATAGCTAGCTGGCCCCCCCACACCACATCCTGCATCCAATATTTTTTGCCCATCTTCTAATTCTGCACTTTTAATTGTATAATCTAAATAATCCTTCACATCCTTGGTTCGAAATGCTTGGATTACATCTCCATACACTTCTAGAAATTTATCGGTGTTTTGGTTATAAAAATAGGCAGCCTCATCACTTCCATTATTTGATTTAGTGCTGTGCTTTTTGTAAGAAAAAGAAAAAATGTTTTTAAAATAGTCAACTATCACAGTATTGATTTTTATAATTTCTACAATATTAACCAATAAAGCCAAGTAGAATCTAGGATTTTTTGGAATGACAAAAATCAGTTCGCTTTTTCTCTTTTAGGAACACTTAGAAGATAAAATTCTTAGTTACATTTGATGAGTTCAAAACAAGTACTATGAGAAATGTTCTTAATGATTCAAAATTAGAAGCTGAGTTCCAAAAAAATGGATATGTTATTGTTCCATTTATAGATTTGGAGGAAGTAAATTTTCTTAAGAATAAGTTTTTTGAACTACTGCCACAAAGTGGTGGAAATATTACCGCGAGTGATACGGGTTTTGATATGCCAGAGATTACTTATGATTTTACTTTTATTGATAAAAATATTGATTTTAAAAAAGTTGTATTCGATATTATCACTGAAAAATTTGCCAGTCACAAAGACAAATGGTTGAATAACTACAAACCAATGATTGCAAATTATATCAGAAAAAAAACAGAACAAGGCGAGGTTCCTCTCCATCAAAACTGGTCTTTTGCTGATGAGAAAAAATGCTGTACAGTTTCCATTTGGTGTCCCTTGGTAGATGCTACCATAGAAAATGGAACTTTACAAGTAGTACCAGGCAGCCATAAGCGATTTGGGGAAATAAGAGGACCTATGATACCATGGGAACTCGAAAATATAAAGAATGAAATTATCACTAAATATTTGGTACCCATTGAGATTCCAGCAGGTCATGCTGTCATTTTAGATGATAGTATTGTACACTATTCTGCTGTCAATAAAACGAATGATTTGAGATTAGCAATTCAACTAATCTGTATTCCTTCAGAGCTGTCTTCTTGGCATTATCACAAGAGTTCTTTTTCTAGTGACAAGGTTGATATTTTAGAGGTAGATAAAGATTTTTATATGGAATTTAATCCTTGGAAATTTCCTGAAAAAGTAAATAAAACCTCCGAAGTTGACTACAAACATCATTATCTTACAGAGGCTGAATTTAATGCAAAGCTCAAGGAGCCTAGATTTGATGAACCCATAAAAAGTCAAAACTTTATTCAAAAAATCAAAGAACTTATTTTTTCGAACAATTAAGACATGGGAATTTTCAAAAACAAAGAACTACAAGCTCTCTTTGAAAGAGATGGTTTTGTAAAGATATCTCTTGTAAATCAGAATATCATACAACAACTTACTGATTTATACAAAGAGGTGCAACCGGTTTCTTATCCAGGATTCTCCTCTACAATATATAACCCTAATATTGAGTTAAAGAAAGAGACTAGTAAAAAAATATACCATCAAGTCCACGAATCTGTAACAGAAAATTTTGAAAATTTTAGATCTTTAGGTTGTAGTTTTTTGTGCAAAACTTCAGGGGCAGATAGCTTCTTGCCCGTTCATCAAGATTGGACTATTGTAGATGAATCCAAGTTTGATTCTATCACAATTTGGATTCCATTGATAGATACAAATGAACACAATGGAGCATTCAGAGCATTACGAGGAAGCCATCGATTTTCTACTGTTTTGAGAAGCCCCACACTGCCAGGTGTATTTCAAAATATAAGTGAAGAGCTCTATAATCACATGGAGCTGATAAACGTAAATGCTGGAGAAGCATTAGTTTTTAGCCAAGCTTTGATTCACACTTCTCCTCCTAACATGTCAGGAAAAGATAGAATAGTAGCGACTTATGGTTTAATTCCATCGGAGGCCAATTTGTATTTTTATCATAGAGAAAAAAATGATAAGGTAATTAAGTATAAAATACAAGATGACTTTTTTCTTACCTACAATAACATAGGCAGTGCCCCAGACTTGGCTTCCTGCGAGGTGATGGAGGAGTTTGACTATAAATGGAGAGATTGGAATTCAACAGATTTAAAAATAGCTTTAGCGAGAACGCTACAACAAAATAAATTTTCAGATATGAAACGATTATTTAAAGATGATGCTGTACAAGAATTTTATCATAAAAATGGGTTCGTAAAATTTAGAATCTTAGATGAAGCGGACGTAAAAACTCTTTTTGATTATTATTATGAAGAAGGGCTCACTGATCAATATGGGACTGGATTCAGCATGAGCATGGAGGTACATGACAAAGAAAAAGTGGCTAGAATTCGCGACAAAATTTATGAAGTTGCACTTCCTAAAGCAATGTCACATTTTGACAATGCAAAAGTGATAGCAGGAAGCTATGTAGTGAAACATAAAAACCCTACTGGCATTGTGCCTCCGCATCAAGATTGGACATTTGCAGATGATGAAGGCGAATATTGCTCTGTTACTTGTTGGATATCTTTGGTAGATACCTGTTTAGAAAACGGGTATATGGGCGTGGTAAAAGGAAGCCACACTATGCTTAACAATTTAAGACCCTCTCCGTCCCCACAAATTCCTACACCCCTTATGAATCATATGTTTCCTTTATTTCCATACATGGAAATGTATGAAATGAAAGCAGGGGAAGCGTTGATTTTCGACCATAGGACGTTTCATGGATCTACTCCAAACATTACAGATAATCCTCGTATTGCAGTAGGGTTAGGATTTACTCAAAAAGACGCTACTATTTGCCACTATACACTGAAAAATAATGGCAAAAAAGATACACTCTTGAAATATTATGTAGATGATGCCTTTTTACTGAAATATGACAATTCTTTATTGTCTCGAATGTATGATAAGAATGAAGTTATCCAAGGATATGAAATTGCAGAGGAATTTCCTTTTGATTTCAAGGAGCCTACTTGGGAAGAATTAGTAGCTATGGCAGAGCAACAAGGAAATGTATATAATACCGAAATGGCCGTATACCTAGCTAATCTATTTGGCTATAATACAACGAAAGAAGAAACAATAGAAACAAAAGAAGATAAACCTGTCGAGGTTAAACCTGTTGTTGATTTGCCAAATGAGGTACCTCATCGTGAACCTTTTTTAAAGGTATATACTCCATTAAATATTCTTAGAGAAATTAAGCTTAGATTAGTAGGAAAATAAAACTGCCAATGTTTGAATTTGCTAAAATGAAAAGGGTTTTTAAGGACCAACAATTACAGGAAACCTTTGAAAAAGATGGCTATGTAATTATAGATTTTTACACGCCCGAAGAGAATCAAGACGCTATTGATTTATATTATAAACTGCATCCAGTAGATGAAAAAGGGTTTTTCCCTGGCACCTATTCGCTCGATAAGAATTATAGAAACGAGATGGATAAAGGACTAAAAGCAATTGGGAGTAGGTCTATTTCATCTTATCTTACCGACATAAAGGTAATCTGCGCCTCCTATATTGTAAAAACTCCTGGGCCAGAAAGTGGCATGAGTATTCACCAAGATATGAGTTTGGTTGATGAAAGTCGATTTACTGGAATTAATATTTGGATTCCTTTGGTTGATTTGACTATTGAAAATGGTGCTCTTTTTGTTTTACCAGGTAGTCATCGTATTTTCCCTACTTACAGAGGAAGTAGCATTAGTGAATTTTTTGGAAATGTAATGGATGATATGATAGATTTTTTACATCCAGTCTTAATTAAAGCCGGACAAGCAGTTATTTTTGACCAAAGTATTATTCATTACTCTCCACCAAATTATTCTGATAAAATTAGAATTGTTACCAATACCTATTTCACCTATAAGGACGCAGAATTTAGAACCTACTTTTGGGAACCAAGTATGGGCGAAAGTTATGTAGAAGGTTTTGCACAGGATGATAACTTCATGTTAGACTATGAGCAGTTTGGAGCTAACATTCAGCAGCGCCCTCAAGTAGGTAAATCTTTGGGGCTTATTCCATACAATTTCCCTAAAATTGATTGTGCCTTTTTGGAAAGCCGATTTGAAAGAACAAATGCCCGCGAATTGGTCAGAAATGCCATCCCCAAACAAAAGACAACAGAAGTCTTGTCGACACACAAGGATACGACTGCGATTAAAAGAAATTTTTTCCAACGAATTAAAGAACTCATTAGCTGATGGTAAAGAGAATTTTCAAAGATGAAAAGCATCAAGCTCTTTTTGATAAACAAGGTTTCATTGTACTCCCTTTTCTATTGCCCGAGGAGGTAACCTATTTAGATGGCTTTTTTGATGAGTTACATCCAGATATTAGTAATGGAGGCTTTTACAGTGGAAGTTACAGTACCGATGGGGACTATAAAAAAAAAGCAAGTGATGGTATTGTAAAGGTTTTCAGCAGAGCCTATCAAGATTTATTTATAGATTATACTCCGTTTGGCGGTGCTTTTCTGTATAAAGTACCTGGAGCAAATAGTGAATTGCAAGTACATCAAGATTGGACAATAGTAGATGAAAGAGTAAGTCTTGCGCTAAATTGTTGGGTGCCGCTTTGTGATGTAACTATCCAAAATGGCCCTATTATGATTATGCCTGGAAGTCAGTTTGAAAAACTGAATGTAATCAGATCACCTACACTACCTTTCTTTTTTAGTGGCGATGATGAAATGGTAATGAAACAATTAGAACCTATGGAAGTAAAAGCAGGCACAGCGGTAATTCTAAACCAAAGTGTCATCCACTACTCACCTGCTAATAACAGTACTAAAATACGGAAAGCGATTACTGCAGGGGTTAAAACCGAAGGTGCCCAAATGTATTTCCACTATAAAGTTCCTGAGCGGGATGAATTAGAGGTATTTGCTATGCCAGATAATTTTTTTATCAGTTTCAAAAACTTTATTGAGGATATGGGAAAGCGTCCATATCTGGGCAAAAGCATAGGTATTATTCCTTATAAAATCCCTTCTTATAGAGGAGATGCGTTACAAGAAAAATTAAGAGAAATGAAAACCAATGCGGGCTTTACATTTAAAACAGAACCTCCAGTTGCCGATTTACACCTTCCACCCTTGGTAGAAAAATCTATTTTTGAACGATTGTTATCTATCTTCAAAAATTGAAATGACACAAAAAATTCTGAAAGACGATTTATTGGATAAAGAATTACTGCAAAATGGTTTTGTGGTAGTTCCCTATTTAAATGAAGTTGAAAAAGAAGAGTTGCTTAATTTTTTCTACAAACATCATCAGCAGGGTATTCCTGGATTTTATGCAAGTGCCCATGTACCTGACGTTACTTTCAGAGGGAACATGAACGATAAGATAAAAGAAGTGTTTTCTAGAGCTACATCGGCTTATTTCAATCACTGTAAACCCTTAGGAGGATCATTTGTGGTTAAATCAAATGAACAAAAAGAGAGGCTTCACCCACATCAAGATTGGAATATAGTGGATGAAGAAAAGTATCGTTCGTTCAATATTTGGGTACCCCTTGTAGACTTGAACGACAATAATGGAATCATCAGAATAATGCCTAAAAGCCATAAATGGCAAAAGAATTATAGAGGACCAGGTATCGCAGATGGCTTTCAACAATACCACGAAGAAATATGGAAAAACATGGTGCCGCTTTATATGAAGGCTGGTCAGGCACTTATTTATGACCATCGTTTGTTTCATGCTTCCGACCCTAATATCACCAGCCAGCTAAGAGTAGCTGCTGTATTTGGCATTATTCCAGATGGAGCTCAGATGTATTACTATGCTGGTAATAATGGAAAAGTAGAAATGTATCAATCGAGCCTTGACTTTTTCATGAAAGAAAATATCCAAGACGGACCCAAAGTACTTACCAAACTTGCTATTTTAGAAAATCCCAAACCCATTGCTTCAAAATGGCAGTTCCATTGGACTTTAATAAAAAGCGCTTTTTTGTAATCTTTACATTTTGAAAATCCCTTAGATGGGAAAATACATTACACTGGCTCAGATACTATATTCATAGTATGCCCCACATGAACCAACTCTTCAACATTGGTTTGTAGCATTCCGTTTTCTAAAGCAAATTGCATAAAATCATACATTGATTTTTCAGCCATTAGGGGAGCCGTTCGCACCACAGTGCCTCGAGTTGGCCTCGCTGTACAATCATTAAAAAAGGCAGTATTGGTCAACAGAAAATCTTCTTCCATTTCATAGATTTCAATAGGGCTATCTTTTTTTGATTCATCCCGATAGCACATTTCTATGTTTGCAACTGTAGGATAAAGTCCGCTCATTACCACCACTCTATCGGCATTGCTTTTATTTAAATGCGAATAATGAACAGTGCGATTATCGAAAAGAACAATATCGCCTGCCTTTAAATCGAGCGGAACTAAATAGGTGCGCAGAACATTTTCAAAATGTTGAAAGGGAGATGCAAAAGAAATGCCACGATAGGGGTAAAAAAAACGGTGGGTTTTTGGAACCATGCATAGCGTTCCATTTTCCATGTTAGTATCTTGAAGCGGAATCCAAATACTTAGCGAAGAGAACTTCGTTTCATCTAGTCCAGTTGAATCTTGATGCAATGTAAACTCACTTTGAGGACCAGGAACTTTAATGATAAAGGAATTAATGACCGATTTATAATCCGTAAAAAGAGTATCATATACAAGATACAAAACTTCACCAATAGCATCGTGTACTTTTTTTCGATAAGCAATATCATCAGAGTATAAACTATAAAAATTCCCACCTTGTGGAGCATCGAAATGGTGCAACTCTTTGTATAGAGCATATAGCTTCTTGACATTTTCAGCACCTATGTTACTTTCTATGGTATATCCATTTTCATGGATAGTTTCACGAAGAGTATCACTTCTGATAATTGTATGCTTTTGTGGTTTCCAATTCATGGCTGTACTATACTTATTGGAAATGAAGTTAAGAAAATTATAGAAAAGGGAAGCGAACGTTTTTCCTTTTTTTTAAAGTAGTTTAGCCACATAATAATAAAAGACTTGCATTATTTATTTGAATATCAGAAATGGTTGTTATTAATAAAAACAATGGTAGCATTGTTTCTGGTGTTGTGCTTGGCCTATTGCTCTCCGCACACTAAGCAAGTTGTGTATAGTAAGACAATAGAAGGTATTGATACTTTAATTTATGACAGTATAATCATAGGTAAGACCATTAGTTTTGAATTTGAGAATACATCAAAAACCAGCCCTATTACTTTTTGGTTTTATAATCAACATGGGGTTAATTATAACAGTTCTGCTACTATGCTGGCATCCATTCTTCGCGATAATATGAGTGACGAGCAAAAGGCAATTGCTATCTGGAGATTAGTGACAGTGAGTGGATTCTCTCATTCCTTTGAATATAATCATATGCTCAATGACCACGTGGACCCTATTGCATTGGTTAGGTTTCCCTATTTTTTGTGTGGAGAAAAAGCGGGCATTCTGGCTAATTTAGCAGCTTTAGCAGGGTTGGAGTCGCGAGTAGTTGGATTAGACGGACACGTGGTGGCAGAAGTAAAATATAATAAAACTTGGCATATGTTTGATGCCGACCAAGGTTGCTACCTTTCTAATACTTTAAAAGAAATTGTTTCAATAGAAGAATTACAAAGGCATCCCGAGTGGTTAAAAAGTGAAAATGCTACTTTTATTTCCACAGATAATTTTTGGGGATTTGATAAATACAAAAAACAAATTGCAGAGTATCAATCCAGCTGGATTGATACCAGCTTCCTTATCAGAAACTATACTTTTCCTTCTACCTCCATTTCTCTGTTTCCAGATGATAAAGTTAGTTTCCGACTTAGCCCTACATCATGTTGGAGCAGTATGCTGAACCCACGTTACCTCTATGACACCCATGGCGTATTAACTCGAAAACTAAATCAGAATCAACAAAATGTACAAACAAATGATAGCACCATTACATTCACTGAAAATTTCCCTTATTATCTTAAACTTTTAAGAATCTCATCTGACAGCCCAATGTCGACAGAGGTTTACATTCAGTATCAAAATCGCATTACTCAAAAGCACCAAAAAACTTTTTTAGGTATCCTCAATGGTTCTGACGAACTGACCCAAAATTTTGATGCGCCTTCAAAATCAGACATCTACTACAATTATCAAATTGTATTTAAACACCTATCTACTTCTCAGATTAATCATATCAGAATAGAACATGAATTTGAATTCAATTCAGTTACATTTCCTCTACATTATAATGACAACAAAATTATAACTACCGATACTTTTGAACAGAAAAGTCTTACTTTTCAAATTGTAAAATAAACGATCTAGATTAATTAAATGCTAGTTAAGAAATGATATGAGTAAAAGAAACAAAATCATTTTGAGCTTATACCTTTTCATAGGTTTTGTTGTGTATTTGCAATTGTTTTTGGGCACCTCCGATTTTTTTACAACTACCTACACCTATTCGCTTATAGGCGGTTTGTTTTATTGTTATGCAAAAAACAGGCATGTACGCACCAATGTTTCGTTATTGGTATATGCTCTTATTATTGGCTTATTTATAGGTGAGCTTTCCATTCGATATATTGTCAAGTATCCATTAAGCTATGGCGAACAAAATGGGGGTGGCTATATCCTGGTAGATCAGTATCAAAAAAGGAGTAATATCCGGTTTAAATATTTAGAAGGAAGAAAAGATCTTTACACCTTGCAATTTGATTCAGGCGAAATACGAGATAATAATTGCCTCGATTATCAATATGCAAATGATACTAGCAATATGCTTGGGTTTAGGGGAACATTACCCAACAAAAAGAAAAAAATTATTTTAGTATTAGGCGATTCTTTTACAGAAGGGGCAGGTGCTACAGCCGATAGTTGCTTTCCTTTTTTGCTTCGAAAACACATTACTCAAAAAGACTCCACCCTTGATGTATTAAATGCAGGAGTATCAGGTAACGATATTTTTTTTGACTGGAAAATGGTTCAAAAATTAGCACCCAAATATCAATTGAAACAATTGGTATTTGTGATGAATACTACCGATATTAACGATGTAGCTACAAGAGGAGGAAACGAGCGTTTTTGTGCCAATGGTCTATTAGATTACCACTCACAACCTTGGTGGGAACCCTTGTATGCAGTAAGCTTTGTGTTTAGGCTCTTTGTACATAATGTGCTGCATCTTGACTATTCTCTTTTATCGCCTCAACAATTGGAAACAAGAAATCGTTTGGCGTTAGAAAAAATGAGCGATTTGATAAAAAATGAGATTATTCCCTGGTCGCAAAAAAATAGAGTAGCTGTTCTAATAGTAACACATCCTCTTAATTATGAATTTGATAATAAAAATTCGAATTATGCTCCGCTCATCAAAACACTTTGTAGTATAGGCTCCCTAAAAGTAGTGGATTGTTTGCCTGGCTTAAAAACGGAAAACAATACCAAAGACCTATATTGGGAACATGATTTACATTTTAAGCCTAAAGGATATAATGTACTAACAAATATTGTTATTGATAGTTGTTATAGGTAGTTTTGGAGTTAGAAAAATCAGGTCTATGAAAACAGAAGCTATCTTTTTTTTGGATGAGAATGATATGTACAATGGACCTGAGCCATATTTCTATGATGCTGCAAAATACGCATGGGTTAAAATACTTGAAGATAATTGGCATATCATTCGGGATGAAATGCAATCTTTCATCTCTGGTAGAGAAGAAATAACACTTAGTAGTCCGAACCCGCCCTACTTATCTAAACCTACCGCTTGGAAGAATATTTATTTTTGGAATTTTATGTGGCAATATCACAAAAACTGCAAGCGTTATCCTAAAACATTCTCTTTATTAAAATCTATCCCTAATCTCACCTTTGCTGAATTCACCGTGCTTGAACCTCATTCCCAAGTATTGCCCCATATAGGAGAAACTAATACCACCATAAGAGGACACCTGGGAATAGAAATTCCCGCCAAGCACCCTATAGCAGGCATAAAAGTAGGGAACGAAGAACGAGGTTGGGAAAACGGCAAAGTCGTTTTGTTTAGTGACTGTCACCGCCATACCGTTTGGAATAATTCAGAGGAGAGAAGATTTGTTTTAGTGTTTGATATTACCCGCGAAGAATTTGCGAATCACAAATATTGGGTAAGTGCACAAAGTTTATCTGCCCTTACTATTAAATATGCTGATGAGAAATGGGGGATATTTAAAATCTTTCCGAAAACAATAATCAGAATTTTTCATCAATTTTTTGCGCTCCTTTGGTTTCTTTATTTACCCCTCCAAAGAACCTTACATTTACCTTGATTTCTAAATGAAAATCAAAAAAATAGCTTTCGCAATTTTTGTTTCGCTCATTACAATACTACTTTGCGAAATAGCTATAAGAGTTTTGGGATACCGTCCTGGTGTTTTCAGAAAAATGGCAGGCTTTGAGGTGGTGGATTCACTCATTAGTTACAAAAATTTCGATACAGATGAGGCGGGCATTTACAAATTTAGTCCATGGGTAACAGATTCATTACGACTGTTTATCAACCCACGTTCTGGAAGCATTGAAAATAATCGCACCAAAAATAGCCTATATCATTCCGACCCTATAGAGGACATTTATTTGCAGTTTATGCATTTAGATTCGGAGAGTAGCGGCAGTGGATTAAGATGGCGTGTACAAAAATGGTTAGAAAAAGAAGATTGGAACACCGAATTTGTCAGAACTGTTAACATTCTTAAGCACAAATCAGAAACAAATGAATGGGAGGCTGCTATTCTAAACTATTTAAAACATCCATTTAATGCGGAAGGCTTCAGAAGCATTGAATACAAATATAGCACCACCATGCGCGCCAAAATTTTAATTATTGGCGACTCGTTTGTTTATGGCATGTCATCTAATCCTTTTTTCAATAGCTTCGCAGATATACTTTTGGCAAGAGGGTATATGGTTTATGCAGCAGGAGTCCCCGGAACAGACCCGGCTCAATATGCAGCTATCGCTCAAAAATATATACCCATTTTAAAGCCTGACATAGTGATTGTTTGTTTTTATGAAGGGAACGATTTTATGCGTTTTCCACGTGAACCAAACAAAGACCATCCCCATGAACACATGACAAACGCAGGCTTTTTTTCTAGTAATCCCTTGGGATCTTATCTGGATTCAAAACAAGCATACAATTACTATTTATCATTAGTTTCCATCCCCGAAATTAAGAAAAACTCATTCAACCAGTTCTGCTCAAAAAGTGCTCTGGGGGGGCTTTTATGGAATGCTGCTTATAAGTTTAAAAAAGTATCTCATAGCAAAATAGCCTTGTATGATAGTGTTCTTTCTTCTCCTTACAATTACTCATTTACCTCAAGTAGGCTCGCTTTGATAGACAGCATAGGTCAACAAAATCAAGCCACTATTCTCCCTGTGGTTATTCCGGATGTTTTTGCAATACATAACAAAGACAAAAAGAATTTAACTATCGATTCTTTAAGTCTACATAAAATATTCAGCAATAAAACATACTACACGCCTATCAATTTGATATCTGCTGAAGATTTCCCTAAAGGAGATTATCACTTCAACAATAACGGCTCTCTCAAATTTGCTAATTTTCTTGATACTTTAATAAAGCAACACGTTAAACAATATTAACTATGTTACCTTTGGGCGTTGTGGCTTTGGGCGTACTTAATCCCACTTTTCTTCTAACAAACGAGTAGATGTGAAATAGATTGTGCTTTGCATAGGCACCAATTTCTGGATTCCCGTATTTAAATCCAGCGTATAAATCAAAGATTGTAGCAATCAGTCTTGCTAAAAATTGTGGTATCCAAGATACATGCTTTGGTTTAAGTCGTTGTTTGATAAAACCAGGTAATACAGGCATCATTTTATAAAGCATTTCATAGCTCTGATAGATTTTTACTAATTCAGGGTTATTGATATTGTCTTCATTTCTAAAAAAATAAAAATCTATCCCTTCATTCAACCTTTCCGCCTGCTCTTCGCTCACCAAGCCTTGCTCTATGCCTTGTTTCATTAAATCGGTACCAGGCAAAAAACAAGTCCAAAATGTTTGGATTCTCTTTGGTGAGTGTTCTGCATACAACTTAAGGGCTGTTTCCTGAGAACCAATAGGCTCTCCTGGCAATCCAAGCATATGATCTACTTTGGCTTTGATTCCATAACGATTCATAGATTCAAGACTTTGAACTATATGGTCGGAGTGTTCGTATCGCCTCAAATGTTCATGCTTAAATTTTTCGTCCATGGTTTGGATGCCCATTTGAATCCAAGTACATCCTGCTTCGCTCAGCCAGCGGGCAATATCATCGTCAAAATATTTAGGATGAATAAGACACTGAAAGGGTACATTAATTTCTTTTTTATAGCGCTGAGTAAATTCCCTTATCCATGCTTTGTTTACTGTAAATACATCATCTTGAAAATCTACGCATTTAATATCATATCTTTTTTTTGCCCAGATGAGCTCTTCCATAACATGCTCCACACTTCTTTGGCGAACATATTTTCCCTTTTTCTCCTCGGGCAGTTTTGCAAAAAAGTTGTTAAAACAAAATGAACAAGTATAAGGACACCCTCTGCTAGCCATGGTTAGATATAAATCTCCTACCCTAATATGATCTTCCCAAATTTCTTTGTCAAAATGTGGTAAGGTATCTAAATCCTGAATAAAACCCTGCTGAACACCTCTCACAATACTCCCATCTGCGACTTTAAATCGAGTATTTGGAATTGCCACTGTTGCCCCACCCTTGGCAATTGCATTTAAAATTAAAGAGAAAACCACATCGCCTTCTCCTACCACCACATAATCTACCTCTGGTTTAACAATTACCTTTTCTGGCACAGCAGATATATGCACCCCTCCAAAAATGGTTTTTACATTCGGATGAATTTTTTTAGCTATTCGAGCAATTTCCAACATCCATTGGTAAGTAGAAGTGAGGCATGAAAATACGAGTACATCGGGTTGTTGATTTCTGATAGCATCTATTACTTCTGATTGGTCATCAAAAATTTTAGCAATAGATGGAAATTCAAGGTTATATCTATCATTAAATAAGGAGGCGCTAAAAGCAATACCTACTTTGTGCCCATCCCTTTTTGCGATAGCTGAAAGTTGGCTTACAGCCAATTGTTCCGACCCTAATACTACAAAAGTAACTTTCATTTCAAGATAACAATTTGAACGAATGTATGTTTTTATTTTGCAGATACCAATTGAAAAGGATCTTTTCAATTATCAAAAGAAAGCTTTGCTGTCCGATATTATAACAGATGTCTTTTACGAGAACTGAATGTTTATATTTTAATTAAACAAAAGAACTATCATATTTCTTGATTTAAGTTCAATTTCCAATCCGAACTCTAAGCCATCTAGGTATAAGTTTAAAAACAAATGCTACTAGCAACCATCTTTTAGTAACATATACAACGCTAGCTTTTTTATTAATAGAAGTCATTATTTGGCTAGCAACTTTGTCAACTGTTGCCATCCAAAACTTATTTTCACTTTTAGCCATATTAGTATTCACAAATCCAGGTCGAATATCTGTTATATAAATGGGAAGCTTATATTTAATCTGCTTTTGTTGCAATGCTTCCAAGTAGTTTATTTGAAATGCCTTGGATGCATTATAAGCTGGATTAAGTTCATTTGCTCTAATTCCTGCTATAGAAGTAATGGCTACGAAATGTCCTGATTTTTGATCTTGGAAAAAATGAAAAGCCCAGTCAGCTATCTGTGTGAAACCCACAACATTCACCTCTAATGTATCCCTTTCAATTTGATAATTTAACTGAGGATTCTCATCTCCAATACCAGCACAGAAAACCACTAAATCTAAACCTCCCATTTCTTGTACTAGTGCTTCTAGCCTTTTGTTAGTATCAGGCTGTTCTGCAATATCCAAAGCAGCAACTATAAATTTATCGGGCTGTGTTGCTTTTAGTTCATTCAAAAGCTCCTTCCTTCTACCTACTATCCCTACCAAATAGTTATCCTCCACAAGCAAGACTGCTAACTTTTTGCCAATTCCAGAACTAGCACCAACAACTATTGCTTTCTTCATATTTTTGTAAGATGTAAGAAACGAAGATTATAATTAAAAATAGTTTTATTTGTTTTCAATCACAATAGATTGAAGAAAGCCTATTTTAGACTTACGGTAACATTTAATTGTATTCTTTACCTTAAAATATGAAAAATAAGCCTATTTTTTTCTTAGAAGAAACTACAGTTTACAATGGTCCTGAGCCCTATTTTTATGATTCTACAAAAGTAGAGGCAGTGAAAATATTAGAGAAGAATTGGCACCTTATTTATGATGAATTTGAGGATTTAATCTCTGGTAGAAAAGAAATTAAACTTACTATTCCCTACCCACCTGGTATCTCAAGACCTAACGCTTGGAAAATTACTTACTTCTTTAATTTTATGTGGCAATACCATAATAACTGCAAATTGTACCCAAAAACATATGCCCTTTTAAATGCTATTCCCAATCTAACATTTGCAGCTGTTACTTCCTTAGATGCCCATTCATGCGTAATGCCTCACATAGGTGAAACCAATGTAACCATGCGCGGACATTTAGGGTTAAAGATACCAGCTCCTTATCCTACTATGGGTATCAAGGTAGGAGATGAAGAACAGGGATGGGAACAAGGTAAGGTGGTGCTATTTAGTGATTGCCACTGGCACACCGCATGGAACAATAGTAATGAGAAAAGATTTGTTTTAGTTTTCGATATTCTTCGCCCTGAATTTGAAACACAAAAATGGTGGATGTCTGCTCGTGGCTTATCTGCCATAAGTATGAAAATGGCCAATGAGAAATGGGGCTTGTTTAAACCCTTTCCTAAATTTATATCTCTGGGATTACACCTCATTTTAGCATCTATTTGGTACTTGTATTTACCCCTGCAGCGAAGATTTAGATTGCCTTAGTTTTTTTATATTCTTTTAAAGCCTGCCTAAACACGAAATTGAACTCTAAAATGGAATTCTCTTTTATATCTTTATCGCATAAGTTTTAAAACTGTGAACAAAAAATTTATAATCATTCAATTTATAATTGTTACTAGCATTTGCTTGTTTATGGAGACCGTTTCCTTTTTTGTGCTAGAAGCACAAAAACAAAGCGTTGGTTTTTTCTTTAACCTAAATGGACGAAATGAAGTAAACGAAGTAAAGGGTTTTGGGTTTAATGAGATTGATCCGCTTTGCGGATGGGCTATGAGTAACAAAAGTATAGAAAGCATGGGATATGAAACCCAGCAAAACTGTGAAGTGCTTCGTAGCAAATGTAATTTTCCAAGTGTACCCCTTAAAATATTTATTACAGGCGGTAGTACAAGTGATATTGCTTGGCAAAAAGACAACTGGCCTATCCAGCTTCAACAAATTTTAAGTGAAAACAAAATTAATGCAATTATTTATGCTGGTGGGGTTGGTGGCTATAGTTCTGGTCAAGAGCTGTTAAAGTTGCTTCGCGATGGATTGACTATAGAGCCAGATATTCATATTTCGTATGCAGGCGCTAATGAGGCAGGAGACGGGGGATATATATCTACCTACGAAAATAGCTTCTATCAAACCGCCTTTCGCCAAAACTTCACTACTGCCATTTTGCCTTCAACCGTATATTTGTTGAAAAAATTGCTACGCCTAAATTATTCAGGATTACAGATCAAACAAACGGCTAGAATGCAACCTTATGATTTTTGGCGCCAAAATATGCAGGTAATGAGTGCTATTGCAGCAAAACAGAAATATCGGTTTTTCGGTATTTTACAACCTGTTTTTGTAATGAGCAAAATAGCACTCCAAAAAGGAGCTGATATAGACCCAGGTGGATATGGCAAGGAATATCTACAATACTATCCTAAAGCAAAAGTACTTATTGCACAAACAGATTCTACACTTTTTGATTTCACTTCAATTTTCGACACCGTTCAAGGGCAAGTTTATATTGATGATTGTCATATCTATGAACCCTATCAGCGAATTGTGGCATTAAATGTATTTAACACATTGAACCAGGCAGGATGTTTTGCATCTTATAATAAAACAAAATGATAGGAAACAATATTGTGTTATTCGTTTGTTCGACTGTATTTGTGCTATTCATAGTAGAGATAGGTTTGCGTCTTATGGGTACCCAACCTAGTAAAATGAATGGTTTTAATAAATTAAGAAGGTATTAATTTAGTCCTTAAATAACAACCAAGCACAAACCATCCACTGAGAATCTAATTTCATTAGTATATTTATTTCAACATTCAAATGAAAACATATATTGAGTTAAAAAAAAATTTAATACAGGACTTCGAAAGTCTCAAAAAAATCAAAGTAGCTGTATTAGGGGATACATCAACACAATTTTTAGAAGAGGCTTTGCGTGGATTAGGCTATGATTACAGATTAAATATTGAAATTTTTGCAATCAGAAATTTTCAAATTGAACAGGAAATAGTTAATCTGGATTCTGATTTATATGGCTTCAAACCAGAAATAGTAATTATATTTCAATCAGCTCATAAATTGTTGGATGAATACAATAAAAGCACACAAAAGGAACTCAATAATCTAGCTTCAGATAGATTGATTCTGATTAGTAAACTTCATCGACTTATTAACATCAATTTAGGGGCAAAGATTCTATACTATAATTATACTGAAATTGATGATTCTGTTTTTGGGAATTTTGCCCAAAAAATCACCTCATCTTTTATCTTTCAATTAAGGAAACTCAATTATGAGCTGATGGTTTTCGCCTCGGAAAATTCTAATTTTTATATATGTGATATTGCATCTATTCAAAATTACTTAGGGAAAAGCACATTCTTCAAATCATACATATACATTAATACCGATATGGTATTGAGTATGGATGTGCTTCCAAATATAGTTGCAAAAACGCTTGATATAATTCTTGTACTTGAAGGAAGGGAAAAAAAATGCCTGATTTTAGATTTAGATAATGTAATGTGGGGTGGGGTAATAGGGGAAGATGGAATAGAAAATATTGAAATTGGTAATTTAGGAATTGGTAAAGCTTTTACCGAATTTCAATATTGGCTCAAGAAATTGAAGCAGCGTGGAATAATTCTTTGTGTGTGTAGTAAAAATTTTGAGGCTATTGCCAAAGAGCCTTTTGAAAGGCATCCTGATATGATACTTCGCATTGATGACATTGCAGTGTTTTTAGCAAATTGGGAAAACAAGGCTACTAATATTCGTCACATTCAACAAATCCTTAACATAGGATTTGATGCTATGGTTTTTTTGGATGATAATCCTTTTGAGAGAAATATTGTGCGTGAAAATATTCCTGATATTATTGTTCCAGAATTACCAGTTGATCCAGCTGATTATTTAGAATTTCTATACAAATTGAATCTATTTGAAGCTTCTTCTTATTCGAGTGAGGATTCTAGTCGAAATAAATTATATCAAATAGAGAGTCAACGCTCTTCTCTCATGCAAAATTATACGAATGAATCTGATTTTCTTCAAAGCCTAAAAATGCTTTCAGAGGTTGAGTCATTTACAAAATTTTCAATCCCTCGAATATCGCAGCTTACTCTTCGTTCTAATCAATTTAATCTGCGAACTATCCGATACACTGCGTCAGAATTAGAAGTGATTGCAGCCAGTAGGGATTTCTATACACTTTCATTTTCTCTTGAAGACAAATTAGGAAATTATGGAATTATTTGCGCAGTCATTCTTAAAATTGAAAACGAACATACCCAGTAGAACAATTTACATTAAATTCTATTGTGGTTTTTGCTCAAAAGAAAGGGTTTTCTTTTATTCGAGGCGAGTATATACAGTCAAATAAAAACATTATGGTTAAAGACTTATATAAAACGCTTGGATTTCAATCTAATAACAATAGTTGGTTGCTAGATTTAGCAGATTATATAAGTTTGAACTGTTTTATAAATGTTAAACAAATATGAATAGAATCGATATTTTAAATCAAATCAACAATGTATTTATAAGTATACTAGGCAACAAAGATATTCGTCTATCGGAAAAAACAACGGCCTTTGATATTGAAGGGTGGGATTCGCTTACCCACATTCAGCTAGTAGTAGCTATCGAAAAACATTTTAATATAAGATTTACTTCAAAAGAAATTCGTAGCTGGAATAATTTGTTAGATATGATAAATTCAGTAAATGATAAATTGACTTAAATGGCTTTTACCTCTTGGTATTTCTTACTGTTTTTCTTACTGTTTTTCCTTTTATATTGGTATGAATTTAATAGTAACATTAAGATTCAAAATATTTTTATACTATTATCAAGCTATTTCTTCTACGCTTGGTGGGATTTTGGATTTCTTTTCATTCTCATAATGGCTTCTATAGGGGGGTATTTACTCGGCATCCAAATATCAAAGTCTTCAAGAGAAAAGAAAAAGAAGATATTCCTTAATATCGGATTATTTATAAGTATTACTACACTAATATTTTTAAAATATTATAATTTTTTAGTTAATTCCTTAATAGTTATTTCCCCATCTATCAATGCTTATATCCATACCGCCAGTATTATTGCTCCCATTGGTATAAGTTTTTACACCTTCCGAATTCTTAGTTATCTGCTAGATATTTATCATTGTAAAATTGAGCCAACTAAAAGTTGGATTATTTTCCTTAATTACATTTCCTTTTTTCCAAGCATTGTTTCTGGACCTATTGACCGAGCTTCACTTCTCCTTCCACAATTCGAACAAGAGCGCATATTCAATTGGGCTCAGATAATAGATGGTTTCAGACAGATACTTTGGGGGGTATTTAAGAAATTGGTCATTGCCAATAACTGTGCTGTTTTTGTGAATAATATTTTTGATAATTATCAATCATTCTCTGGAAGTGCTTTAGTTATAGGAACAATAAGTTTTTCCATTCAAATTTATGCCGATTTTTCAGGCTATTCAGATATAGCTATAGGTCTTTCAAATTTATTGGGTTTTAAAATTACAAGGAATTTTAATTTCCCTTATTTTTCTCAAAACATTATTGATTTTTGGCGAAAATGGCATATCTCTTTTACATCATTATTAACTGAATATGTGTTTATTCCCTTTTCTATTAAATTTAGAAATTATGACAGACTTGGATTAATAGCAGCTCTCTTTTTAACGTTTATTATTAGTGGTTTTTGGCATGGTGCAAACTGGACATTCTTTTGGTGGGGTATTTTGCATAGCTTTTATTGTATTGTTTTTATTCTAACCCGTAGCTTTTTCAAAAAAAAAGAAGGAAGGTCGAAAATTAACATCATTCCAGTTTTTGTAAAAGTGCTTAGCGTTTTGACAACGTTTTCTTTGGTTTCATTTGCCAATATTTTTTTTAGAGCGGATAGTGTTTCCCAAGCTATAGGCTTTATCAAAATAATATTTTCATCTTCATTTTTTTCTATTCCTTATTTAGGCTTCCACAATAATGAGCCCGTCATTTTTTTCGTTGTTCTTTTCTTTCTGATTGAATGGATACAGAAAGGAAAGGAGCATGCTCTACAAATTGATGCCATTAAAAATCCAATTTTGAAAGTAATTGTTTATTTTGTGATATTCATAGTAATCATTTCTTTTACTGTTGATAGTAATCAAGGATTTATCTATTCGCAATATTAAAACACGCAATTTAACCTATTAAATAAAATGACACTTTTGAGTGTTTTCGTCTAAAAAGGGTTCATGTTTTTTAAAATACAATCAAAGTTTAATGACTAGTCAAAAAATAGTTGTGCAGATAATTAGAGGGCTTGTTTTATGTTTATTTGTAGAAAGTATTTGCTTTTTTATTCTTCGTTCAAATAATCAAAGTGTAGGCTTTTTATTTAATATCAATGGACGCAACGAGGTAAATAAGACAAAAGGTTTTGGGTTTAATGAAATAGACCCGCTCTGTGGATGGGCAACAAAAAGTAGTACTATACAAGATATGGGCTATAAGGTGAAATATGATTGTGAAGTGCTACAAAGCAATGGGGATTATCCCTCCAAACCAATCAAAATACTTATTTCTGGAGGCAGTACTAGTGACATTGCACTACATAAGGAAAATTGGCCCAATGAACTTTACAAACTCTTTCTTGAAAAGAAAATAAATGCTACAATTTATGTTGCAGCAGTAGGGGGCTTTAGCTCAGGTCAGGAGCTATTGAAATTACTCCGTATAGAGTGGCAAATAGAGCCTAATATACATATATCCTATTCGGGAAACAATGATGGAGAAGATGGCGGATATGTTTCAAGTTATGAACAGAGTTTTTACGAAACTGCTTATCGTGAAAGAGCTACAAGTCCTATTCTTCCCTCCACTATTTTCCTTTTTAAAAAGGCACTTAACCTGAGTTATGATGACCTAATCATCAAAAAAAAGGATTCAATCCCTAGTTTCATTTTCTGGAAACAGAATATGAATACTATGAAAGGTCTAGCTCAGATAAACGGATATAAATTTATCGGAATTTTATCACCCATACTTGGCTTTGGCAATTACCATCAAGATATAGAGAAAGATAAAGACATTATTAAACGTATAGAAGGATATAAACAATATTATCCTCAGGCTCAAAAACATGTACTTACTGACTCTCTACTTTATGACTTTACTGGCATTTTTGATACCATTAAAGGACAAGTTTATAAGGATGATTCGCATATAAATTCAGTTTACCAAGCCCTAGTTGCCCAAAATGTATTCAAACTTTTAGATGCTAAAGGTTGTTTTGCTCCTAAAAATAAAGTGCGATGAGGCAAAAAAACTTAGCTCTTCTTTCTTTTTCATTAGCTATTGTACTCATAGTAGCAGAAGTTATTTTGCGCCTCTCTGGAACCAAACCTGGATTTATTAAACACTTTGATGGATTTAAGCAAGTTGACAGCTTGATAGTTTACAAAAACTTTGTAACCGATGAAGCGGGGATTTATAAATTTAGCCCATGGTTAACGGACTCCTTATTGAAATACTTTGACTGTGACACTCGTAAAATAATAAATCCAGAAGTAAAAAAAGTGCTGTACGATGGAGATAGAGTATACTATATCTACGAATGTTTTTGTAAGCAAACTAGAACACCACGATTTTCACTTTATTGGTGGCTTTTAGAACATATGAATGGCGGTGATGCAGATTGTAATTGTTTGGTAGAAACATACCATCGAATTTTGCAGAACAAAACTACAGCGGATAAAGTTTGGGAAGGGGTCTTTATGGACTATTTTGCACGACCCTTTAATCAAGATGGCTTTAGAGGGATTCCGTTTAAAAACTATACAACACAACAGTTAAAAGTTTTAGTAATTGGCGACTCGTTTGTATATGGTATGGATGCACATCCACAGCAAAACAGTTTTGTGGATATACTACTTAGTAGGGGCTACTTGGTATACGCAGCAGGTATACCCGGTACCGACCCTGCACAATATGCTGCAATCGCTCAAAAATATATACCCATTGTAAAGCCAGACGTAGTTGTCTCTTGTTTCTTTACAGGAAATGATTACATGTCTTTTTGTAGAGAGCCCAACGGAAAAGAACCTTTAGAGCATATGACGAATGCTGGTC
>JBGAVP010000017.1:0-69291 GCA_044228065.1 Chitinophagales bacterium
TAAATCCATTCCATGCACCCGTGCTTCCCATTTTTTCTGCCACTAAATTGAGTGCCAGATAAGTAGTTACCAATCCTCCTAAAATCAAAAAGAAAACTTGTATCACATCGGTGTAGCCGATTACTTTCATGCCACCTAATGTGATGATGATAGCAAATAATGCCAAGGCATACATGCAAAAATTTAAGTCTAAACCAGAAATGCTACTAATGGCCAATGCACCTAAAAATAAAATAGAAGTGAGGTTCACCACTACATAGAGCAGCAACCAAAAGATAGCCATAATCATAGCTACTGTTTCGTTATAGCGAGTGCTTAAGAACTGAGGCATGGTGTAGATTTTGTTTTTTAAATACACGGGCATAAAAAACACAGCTACAATAATGAGTGTGGCGGCTGCCATCCATTCGTAACTGGCTACTGCTAAGCCCAGTTTAAACCCAGCACCACTCATGCCTATAAACTGCTCTGCCGAAATATTGGAAGCTATAAGTGAGGCCCCTATTGCCCACCAGGTGAGGGATCCTTCTGCTAAAAAATAGTCTTTTGAATCGGCAGAATCTGTTCGTTTTTTGTGGTATACCCAATAGCCATATCCTGCCACTATAATAAAGTACACAAGAAATACAGCATAGTCTAATGTTTGGAGTGACTGCATAACAATGGTTTTATTTCAAATGTAAAATATTAAAACTTACTAAATTATTTTCAAATGTAAAATATTAAAACTTACTAAATTATTCTCTGTTATTTAGTGCTCTCTAAAATCAACTCTATGACAAAGTATTTTTTACTCATTAGTTTCTTTTTTTCGCAACTCAGTTTTTCACAAACTACCAGCGATATTTTTAAAGGTGCTCCTGTTTTTCATGGAGCAAAAGTAACAGGTAATTTCCCTAAAACCGATTTCCTGTTTACGGTACCTGCCACTGGCGAGAGACCCATTCGCTTTACCGTGGATAAACTTCCCAAAGGATTGACAATAGATGCATCTACAGGAATTATCACGGGTAGAGTAGAAGAAGCAGGAGATTATATTGTGCAAGTTGTTGCAGAAAATAAATTAGGAAAAGCTACTGAAGAATTGAAAATGAGTATTGGCAATAAATTGTGTTTAACACCAGCAATGGGTTGGAATAGTTGGAATGTTTTTACCAAATATATTGATGAAAAATTGTTGATAGAAATGGCGGATGCAATGGTAAACACAGGCATGCGTGACTTAGGTTATCAATACATCAACATAGATGATTACTGGCATGCAGCCTCTCGCTTGGAGGATGGAAAACCAGTAGCAGACCCACAAAAATTTCCGCATGGAATAAAATATGTTTCGGATTATATGCACTCAAAGGGATTGAAGTTGGGCATTTATTCGGATGCAGGTGATAAAACTTGTGGCAAATGTTTTGGAGGATTTCAGCACGAAGAAATAGATGCTTCAACCTATGCTGCATGGGGGGTAGATTTATTGAAATACGATTTTTGTTTTGTGCCTTGGAAAAAGAAAGAAGCTTTAGACCGTTATACAAAAATGGGAAATGCATTAAAAGGTTCTGGTCGCTCTATTGTTTATAGCATCTGCAATTGGGGGCTTTTTAACCCTTGGGAATGGGCAGCAAATACAGGTGGCAATTACTGGCGTACCACACCAGATATTATTGATGTTTGGAAATCGCATCCGTTTTGGTATGGAAGTTTTATGAGCATTTTAAAGAAGCAAACTAAATTGGAAAAATATGCAGGACCTGGTCACTGGAACGACCCCGATATGATGACCGTAGGTAATTACGGTAAAGGACACGCCACAGGAGGAGAGGGGAAGTACAAAGGAATGACGGATACAGAATATCAATCACACATGAGCCTTTGGTGTTTATTAAATGCGCCTTTGCTTTCTAGTTGCGATTTAAGAAGTTTGAATGATGCTACTAAAAATATTTTATTGAATGCGGAAATGATTGATATCAATCAAGATGAACTAGGCTTACAAGCAAAATTGATTTCTAAAAAGGGAGGATTGTGGGTCTATAAAAAAGAATTGAAAGATGGATCGTTTGTAGTAGCCATTTTAAATACAAATAGTTCTAAAAAGGATTTTGAATTGAGTAAAGCATTTTTAAAAATAGAAGGTAACTATTTGCTAAATAATGTATGGACTCAAAGTTCTAATAGAATGCCAGAAGCACTTTCGCTAAATGTTAATTCACATGAAACGGTAGTATTTAGAATGATAGCTTTACCACAGAAATTAGATTAACTATCAAAACACATACTTAAACTGTAGCGTAAAATTACGGAGTGCTTCTGGTCTTCCAGGGCGTAAAGTATAAACTCTATTAGCTAGATTTTTGACAATAAATCCAAAACTTACGTGGTCATTTAGTTTGTAGCCCACTCGCATATCGGCAGCTATATCGCCTTTTTGATGGCGAGAGTTGTAGGTGTCGAACGTCTTTTTATCTCCATCTATTTTATTCGCAGCTATATTGAAGAGAGGCGAAAATACTTCTGGATAACTTGCATAACTCACCGTTGCTCCAATGTAGGCTCCCTTGTATGATATTTCTAAATCAGCTCTTACCAAGTGTCGTATTCGGCTTGCTAATATTAAGTCTTGATTTTTAGAATCAACTCTCTTTGTATTATAGGTAAATAAATCTTTAAAAAATTGATCAAGTTTAAACCTACCTGTAGAATCAACTACACCTGATTTTCCAGGGAAATTATAAGTATAACCTGCTAAAATTTGTACACCTACAGGACCTATATTTCCTTTGCCCATAATGCTCACTTCATAGCCAGCAATACGAGCATTTTCTACATTCAGTGCTTTTATTCCAATTAAACTAAATTCGTTATCATCTGGATTGAATCCAGTATCTATTTTATCAACATAAGGTCTATATCCTAATTCTAAAGAATCTGGGAAGATTTTTGTTTTGCCATCAGAATATACATTTACATAGTTTCCCACATTGTATTCTATAAAGTTTTTGTATTCCTGCCAAAAGAAGGACACGTCTACATAAGCTTGCCAATTTTTAATTTTGAAACCTTGTTTTAAACCAATTTCGAAGCTCCAACCCGATTCTGGGCGAAGCGTATCATTGGGAACAATCAGCAAACCATTGAAAAAACTTTGTGCTATGAAACGCTCCCCTATACTAGGAATACGATAAGCTTGGCCCCAAGAGGCTCTTACAAAAGTAGCTTTAGCCGCTTGCACATTTATTCCAGCTCTAAACACTGGTTTTGATTTTACAATTAAAGTATCTACCCCTATTACTTCATACCGTACACCTGCCTGCACGGAGAGTATCTTGTAATTTACTTCAGCTTGTACATAAGCCCCAGCATTGAAATTAAAGCGATTGCCTTTGTACAAATTACTAGAAGCTGTTGCAAATCCTAATGGTAAGCCAGCAGTAACTACCAATAAATTATTTTTTAGTTTATATTGATATTGATTTTCTATTTGTACTGAATGCGATACGGCATTGGGGTCAGCTCCATTACCTTTTCTAAAAATATTTAAATAGCGAATATTTAATTTATAGCCATGTCCAGTTAAGGTAGAATAGGCAAGGTGAGGGTCGATACTAGTGCGTATATATTTATCTCCTGAACCTACTGCCCGATAAAACAAAGCAGAATCCATATCTTTTGAAATAAAGAAACGCTCACTAGATTCATACATGGTAGAACCATTTATTCCTAAAGCCAATCCACTTATTTTAGGGAACAGGTAACGTGTTTTAATAAAAAATTGACCTCTAAATTCATCCGCAAATTGCAAATGACTCTTTATTAAGGTAATGTTTCCACCAGTTACCAATTGTAAGTTTTTAATTTTTTGCTGATGATTCACATTCATATTCGTGAAACAAGGAGGACTGTCCCACCATTGCAGATACTTTTGTTTAGGCTTATCTGAGACCCCCACATTTACATCTATTTCAGTTTTGGGTTCTGTTTGAGTAGGCCATTCTGTTATTACATTTACTACTCCATTTAATGCCGAAGAACCGTATACTACAGAGGAAGCACCTTTAATTACTTCTACTTGTTTTACATTTCCTACAGGTATCATTTTGTTTTGCGATTCGCCTAAATCGGAGCTAGTCATACCCATACCATCTACATTTACTGCTGTGCGACCACCCACACCATAAGAGTATGAGCTCCCCCCACGGATGCTTATCTGTCCATCTTGAACCAACACTCCTGGTGATTTATTTACAATTTCTCCCAGATCATTAGCATTGGTATTTTTAATTTGACTTTTCCCGATTACATCTGTAGAAACAGATTCTTTAGCCGCATTTTTTTTGTATTGACTTACCGATACAATTTCATTCAGCATCATAGCATCGGTGCGCATTACAATATCAAGAGAAAGTTTTTCATCTTCTTTTAGGGAGATTTCACGCACTACTTTTTTGTATCCGATTAAGCTAAATGTTAGGCGATACTCTCCTGCAGGTAAGCTTAAATTGTAGTTTCCCGAGGCATTTGAAATAGCCCCTTTTACTTTGTCAAAACGAATAGCTACACCACTTAAAAATTCTTTAGAAGTACTATCTCTAACTACACCTGTTATGGTAGCATTTTGTGCACTAGCAAAAAAGAAAAAAAACGACAAAAAAGTGAGCGTAAAAAATTGCTTCATATATGTTTTTTTGAGATGATATTAAAGATGTAAATTATTTTGTAAAAACACAATCTATTGCTTCGCCAATGTAATGGTCAGCCACATATTTTTTTCCGAGCAAATGAGCTATGGTTTGTGCTATTTGATTTTGGTGATAATGGGTGCATTTTTTTAATTCACCATTGGGTGGTGTATCGGGTCCCATTATGGCCATCCAGATGTGTTGTGCACCTGGAACGGGGCCACCATGATGGCGCCATTGACTGCCTGTGTTGTCGCCTCTTCCATGGTCGCAGGTTATTATTAAGGTAGTTTTGTCTTTGTACTGTTCCGTCTTTTGAATATAATTCCACAGGTCTTCTAAGTAGCTATCTTGAGTATGCACAGCAGCTAAATAATTATCATATTTTCCTCCATGTGCAAAGTGGTCGGTTTCGTCAAACCCAATAAAGAAAAAGCGGGGTTTATTTTGGTCTAAATATTCTTTTGCAAAACGATAGGTGAGGGTATCGGATTCACAGAGTGGACTCGCAATTGGAATAGTCGTTTTAAATTCTTTAAATGAGTTGTTTTGTTTGCTCAAAACAGTACCCGTGCTATCTTTTCTAAACTCTACAAAAACGGGTACTTTATTTCTGTTGGTATTGATGATTCGAGTGAAAGCATCCCAAGTTCCTACTGCTGCAGTTTTGTGTTTAAAATCTTCTTGCTTTTCTAAAAAATCAAAAATATTTTCATGCGGATTATCGGGATAATCATTGCTGTTTATTTTATGGTCGCCCCAGCCGCAAAATATTTCGCTGTAGCCTGGATACGAAAACTTGTGACCATTGGTAAGGCTCATTTTGGAGCCTATTTTTCTATTCCCAATTAATTGTCCTTTGCTCGCTATTTCTCCCCAAAAAAATGGAGTTAGTTTCTTTCTGCTCTCTATTTTTGATTCACCCACAAAAGCTTTTACAAGGGCTTCTTTATCCTTTGTAAATTTTCTATTGTTCAACAATTTTTTTTGTGGACCACCAAACAATTCTTGCCAGCGGTAACCATCTAAAGTTACCAGAATTACATTTTGCGTTTTTTGCGAAAAGGCAGTTTTTAGTAGGCAAACTGCGAGGAGTAGGATTGCTATTTTTTTCATTGGCTGAATCTAAAAGAAGTTGTTTAGCTCTTTATTAATACAGCATTAAATTAAGTGTACGATTGAAGTTTTTCAATCAACACAACTTTTTTTGAACAAGCACTTATTTTTTCTTTCCTTTCCATCCATGAGAAGAATAGCTTAAGCGACTGCCCCCTTCTCCATAAGTAAGTATTAAACTATCTCCAGAAAAACTGACGCTATGTGCCCATTTTGAGAATGGTTCAAAAACTGATGTTTCATTAGAAAATAAAGCAGAACTTTCAGATTTAAAATACAGCTTTAGAGTATCATCCATTAATACAATAGAACAAGTATCAGAATTTAATTTTTCTACAAGAATCTCTATAGTATCATTATAATAAATGGTAGAATCAAAATAAGTGGGAGGTGTAGGGTAATGCGAATGTGAAAAAGTAGAAGTAATATAATGTCCAACAATTTTATCGCGAAAATCAATCTTAGCAACAGATTTATTTGCCTCTTTCTTGCATTCAACTAATGAAGCTAAAATGAAGATTCCAATTATTATTTTCCGCATAGACAAAGTTTATTTTAAATGTAAAAAATACTTTCGGCAGAAAGAAAATTATCGCCCAGTTTCTATTCCAGAAATAAATTTATCTATGATATCGGATGTGCGTTGAGGATTTACCATGTGGTACAAATGCTCTCGAAAAAGGTCCGTCTCTTTGTTATTAGTTACATCCATTACCTCAATATTTTCTCCTTCATAAATACGAGCTACAAATCTCGCTACTCCATCTCTTTCGCTTTTTAGAATTAGTACAGGAATATTATTCTTTCCCATGTTTATGAGGCCTTTTTGTTTGTCAAAGATTTTGCTTTCTTCCAGTGCAGAGTGTATTTGAATAGCAAAAACTTTAGCTGGTAAACGGTTTAGCGCACGTTCAATAGGAATACGATTTATGTGTGGAAGCGAGTCCATATTGGTCATTAGATACAAGATACGCTCTTTGGCAGCAGCCCATATTCTATCACGCATAGAACTCTCTTTACTTATCAGCCAATCTGAAAGAAAGATGCCTCTTCTACGCACTCCCGATTTAGTATCTAATGGAATAACCTTTCGTAAAGATACAATCATAGTCTTAGCGGTAAATCCACTGGAATAGGAGAGTGCAGGTAAAATTACATTATCTAAAAAACCAATGGTAGCGTGTTTTGCTTCTTCCCCAAAAAAGGGATTAGCTCCAATTCTGCCACGTAAATATTTTTTGATAGCAGGATATTTTTCCAATTCACGATCTATCATCATGAAATAAAGATTCCCCATAGAATGATCATAAATATAAACTGGGTGACCTTTTGAACCAAAGTATTCTACTACTGCTTCTATGTTTTTGGTAATGTGGTGAGAGTATTCTGATGGTGGCAAGTCATTCGGGATAGAACCGTAATGCATAGCTGCTGCTATGTATAAATGCGAAGGAAGCGCAGTAAGCATTCCATCAAAAGAATTAAGCCCTAAAAAGCCATGCACCAATACTAATACTGGCAACTTTACTTTTGCTTTTTCATTGTATGGATTGGCGGTATCTACCTTTATAACACTTGTTCCATAGGGGGTTTCGCGTTTTACTTCTATCTGAGGCCATGTAAGTGCATTGTCATCTATAAAGACGGTCATGCGTTTTTGTACATTGGGTATATACCTTAGGAAACCTGGACTCTCATTAGGTTTGGTGTGTGTAGCATATAGCCACGCCAGTGTTCTTCTTTTATCTGCCTTGGTGGCTAAAAATGCAATTCTCTTGGAAAGCATTAAAAAATGTGGAGTACCTGTCAATCTTTTTTCTTCTCTGGTATTTACTACCACCGAAATATCTTTTGAGTTGAAAGCAGTTGAGTTGCGGTCTACTCCTGCTACTCTTCCCTCTGGATTACTTGCCAGAAAAACATAGTCAAATCCTTCTTTATCATGCTCTTCTAAAAATGCTGAAACAGATTTATTGAAATCAATAGCGTAGGCTTCTAAACTTTCTCTGTTGAAACTTTGCCCTATAATTTGTTGGCGGGAAACCAATCCTGAACGAAAAAGTTTTTTTACAAAATCACGGGCATCTACTATTCCCTCTAGTCTGCTTTGGCTTAAACTAGGCGAATTCACAAAAGTGTAAAGAATGTTTTCAGGATTCTTCAATTCGCTGTAATGGTCTAGAATGTAGATATAAGCACCAGAAGGAGATTGACCGTGGGAAAGTCCCACCATAAATTTTTGACCTTTTTCCAATGTACGATTGGCATATTTTATAAAGTCTTTCCCGATTGCTTTATCAAATTCAGCTGTGGTCAAAAAGTATTTTGTATCAGGAACTTCAGGTATCAAGGAAGCGTCTGCATCTGCATCGATTTTCATATTCGCGGCTGTATTCAATGGTTATCTATTTTTAAAATCGTATGCGATATTGCATAAAATTTTTACAATAAAAAGAGGATTTTTATCATGTGTTTTGTGAAACAAAAACCATTATTCCATCCAACTCTTGAAGTAATCAGTGTTTTCCACTCCCAAAGCATCTTCACATACCATTAAGGGATGAAAAGTATCTACCATTACCGCTAATTCTTTGGTTTCTTCTTTACCTATACTTTTTTGAATAGTACCAGGATGTGGTCCGTGCGGAATGCCAATCGGGTGCAAAGTTATCATGCCCCTTTCTACATGTTTTCGGCTCATAAAATCACCATCTACATAATAGAGCACTTCATCAGAATCTACATTGCTATGAAAGTATGGTGCGGGAATGGCTTGGGGGTGGTAGTCGTACTTGCGCGGTACAAAACTGCAAATCACAAAATTTCGTGCTTCGAAATTTTGATGCACTGGAGGTGGTTGATGTACTCTGCCAGTAATAGGTTCAAAATCATGAATAGAAAAAATGTATGGATAATGGCAACCATCCCAGCCTATAGCATCAAATGGATGATATTGATAGTGATAGGGGAAAAGAGCATCATCTCGTTTTATGTAAACTAAAAAATCACCTCTTTCATCATGTGTTTTCAAATTTTCTGGTTCCTTAATATCTCTTTCACAAAAAGGCGAGTGCTCTAGTAATTGACCGAAATCATTTCTGTATCTTTTAGGATATACCACAGGCGAGAAAGATTCAACAATGAATAATCTATTTTCTGGTGTGTCAAATTCTAGCTGGTAAATAGTTCCTCTGGGTATTACCAAATAATCTCCGTATCCAAATTTTAATTCACCAAAAATGGATTTGAAAATACCAGTTCCTTCATGTACAAAAATTACTTCATCTGCCGCAGAGTTTTTATAGAAATAATCTTTAACCGATTCTTGTGGTGCGGCTAGCGAGATGTAAACATCTTTATTTACCAAAACATACTTCCTTGATTTTAAATAATCTTTTTCGGGGGCTACATGAAACCCATTGTAGCAGCGATTTTGCATGTTTTTAGCTTGCGCTATCTTAGGGGCTACATCCATGGCTTCATCTATTTGAGTAACTACAGTAGGTGGGTAATTGTGATAAATAGTAGAGTAAACATTGGAGAAACCTTCTGTACTTACGAGCTCCTCTGCATATAAACTTCCATCTGGTTTTCTAAATTGAATGTGGCGTTTTGCAGGAATTAGACCCTTTTTACAATAGTGTGGCATAAGAAATTTTAAATGGGTTTTGGATAGTATTAATTACAAATAAAGCTATTAAATTAAAATGTGCAGTTGAAACTTTTACACCTATTTTACGCTAAATAAAAATATATTTGAAGCTTATGAAATGCCGTTATTTCAAAACTTATAAAAAGACATGGGTATATCATCAAAAGCGTTCCATCTGACCATTAAAAATCAAATTATTTGCTGATGAAATTTGCATTAATAGGCTACGGAAAGATGGGTAAAACCATAGAGCAGGTTATTTTGGATCAAAATAATAGCGATGAAATTGTGCTCAGAATCAGTGATGATAATTTAGCAGATTTTACAATAGAAAATCTTCGTAAAGCGGATGTAGCCATAGAGTTTACCCGGCCAGATGCTGCTATAACTAATATTTACAAATGTTTTGAAGCAGGTGTGCCAGTAGTGGTAGGAACTACTGCTTGGCTTGAGAAACTGGAGGAAGTAAAAAAAGTTTGTGCCGAAAAAAATGCTACACTATTTTATGCGCCTAACTTTAGCATAGGGGTAAATATTTTTTTTGAAATCAATAAAAAGTTGGCGGCTATTATGAATAGACAGCCACAGTATGATGTGGTAATGGAAGAAATTCACCATACTGAAAAGCTGGATGCCCCCAGTGGTACTGCCATTAAAACAGCAGAAGTTATTTTAGAGGAGTTATCAAATAAAACTAAATGGGAACTGCAATCAGAAGACTCCAAACTCCAAACTCCGAACTCCGAACGGTTGTTAATTACTGCTAAACGAGAGCCAAATGTTCCTGGTACTCATAGTGTAAAGTATTTTAGCGCTGTAGATGAAATTGAAATCATTCACGAAGCTCGTTCCCGCAAGGGTTTTGCAGAAGGGGCTGTAATGGCCGCTCGTTGGGTAGCCGATAAAAAGGGGGTGTTTCAAATGAGTGATTTGCTAAATTTTTAAAACCAAAACAAAATTTTACATGATATTTTTTGCAATACTTCTGGTTTATTCTATTGGTATACGTATAGGTACGTATCAGATTTTTCAAAAGAACGGAATTGAGGGCTGGAAAGCCTTTGTACCTGTTTTGTGTTCTCTAGAATGGCAAAAATTAATTGACAAACCAAGCTGGTGGACTTGGGTTTTATTTGTTCCTGGAGTAAATCTTTTTTACTGGGCATCGCAACTTACCTATATGGCAACTGCTCATGGAAGGCATTCTTTTTTAGATCATGCTGGGGCCGTTTTAGCCGCTCCTATTTATTGGGTTTGGCTAGGTAACAATAAAAATATTTCTTTCATTTCTCCTACAGGCATTAAGCCAGGTGGGAAGCCAGTTGTTCGTTCTGCAGTGCGGGAATGGGTGGATGCAATTGTGTTTGCTGTAGTAGCTGCTACATTGTTGCGCACGTTTGTTTTTGAAGCTTATACGATTCCTACGCCCTCTATGGAAAAAACTTTGCTGGTAGGTGATTTTCTTTTTGTAAGTAAGTTTCATTACGGTGCACGTATCCCCAATACCCCATTGGCAGTGCCTTTTGTACATCACACTATACCAGGTTTAAATGTGCAAGCCTATTCCGAACTTATTAAATTACCTTATATCAAATTGCCTGCTTTTCAAAAAGTAAAACGCTACGATATGGTAGTATTTAATTTTCCAGCAGGTGATACAGTGGCTTTAGAAAAGCAAGATATGTCTTACTACGATTTATTGCGTATAGCAGACTATGAGCTAAAGCAAGCAGGCAGAACAGATGTAAGTGCCTATGATGCGGTACGTCAGCAGTTTCATATAAAAGCACGTCCGGTTGATAAAAGAGAAAACTACATTAAGCGATGTGTGGCTGTGCCGGGCGATAAACTGGAAGTAAAAGAAGGAGTGCTATACATTAATGATAGCAAGGCTTACGAGCCAGAGAATATTTATTTACCTTACAATGTTACGTTTAAAAGCAATGCTGCTTTCTCTCCAGAGAACTTGGCAGAGTATGAAATAGATGACATTAGCAATCGTTTTGGTGGTATACCTGGCGACCATCATGTGTATTTACTGAAGAAGGAAACCATGGAAAAATTGAAAACTTTTGATGCTATAGAAAGCGTAAAACCGTTTAGCTATCCTGCTAACCAAAGCGATGATGTGATTGCTTCCATCTTCCCTAATAATTTTAAATACTATCATTGGAATGTAGATAATTTCGGACCTATCCGCATTCCCCAAAAAGGCGAAAAATTAGTGTTGAATGACAGCACCATTTCCCAATACGAAAGATTGATTCAAGTGTATGAAGGAAATAAATTAGAAAAACGCGATGGTAAGATTTTTGTAAACGGGATGGAAGCGAAAGAATACACTTGCAAACTCGATTACTATTGGATGATGGGCGATAACCGCCACAACTCCCAAGATAGTCGCTACTGGGGTTTTGTGCCAGAAGACCATATAGTAGGTAAGGCTTGGTTCATTTGGTTAAGTATAGATTATACTTCTCACAATCTTCGTTGGAGCAGACTCTTTACTAATATTCACAACAAGTGGGCTCCTAAAGATTAGTTGCCTACATAACTATTTTTTATTGAAAGGTTTTCTATGTTTAAAACCACCTCCGCTTTTTCCTTTGTGAGAAAAGCTTTTGGCTGGTTTTACATCTGGTTGGTAGAGCGGCCCTTCCCCCAAATTTGTAGGCAATGGAATCTTAGGAATTTCTTTCCCGATTAAACTCTCAATGGTGTGGAATCGTTGCTGGTCTTTGTCATTTATAAAAGTGATAGCGGTACCCGTACTTTCAGCGCGGGCCGTTCTTCCTATTCTGTGAATGTAATCTTCAGGATCGGGCGGAGCATCGTAATTAATCACCAGGCTTATTCCTTCCACATCTATACCTCTGGAAAGAATATCGGTTCCCACTAAAATATTTACTTGCTTATTTTTAAACTGAAGCATTATTTCTTCCCGTTCTTTTTGTTCTAAGTCGGAGTGAAATGCTTTGATAGAAAGCCCTGCACGGTAAAGTTCCCTATCCAGAATTTTTACTTTCTCTTTGGTAGAGCAGAAAATTATTACGCTTGTAAATTTTCCTTCTTTTAAAATTTGTTTTAATAAGCCAACTTTCTGATTATCATAAACCAAATAGGCTTGTTGCAAAATACCTTCTGCTGGTTTAGAAATAGCAATGTTTATCTGCTCAGGCTCACGTAAAATTTTGTTTGCCAGCATTCGAATTTTTGGTGGCATGGTAGCAGAAAAAAGTAATGTCTGACGATGTGCAGGGAGGTAACTTATAATCTTTACAATATCTTCATAGAAGCCCATATCCAACATACGGTCGGCTTCATCTAAAATTAAATGCTGTAGGTGCTCAAATTTCATTTCACCAGAAGCGAGCATAGAAATTAATCTGCCTGGGGTTGCTATCACTATATCAGCACCTAGACGCATAGCTTTTTTTTGTTGCTCCCAAGCAGCGCCATCGCCACCACCATACACCGCTATAGAACTCACATTTATGAAATATCCAAGGGCTTCTATTTGCTGATCTATTTGTAAAGCGAGTTCGCGGGTAGGAGCTATAATGAGCGTGTTCAGATGTCTTACCTCTGTACGAATTATTTTATCTAAAACGGGAAGGAGATAAGCTGCTGTTTTGCCTGTGCCCGTTTGTGCACAAGCGATTAAATCTTTCCCCTGTAAAATGAGTGGTATTGCCTGTTCTTGAATGGGTGTGGCTTTTGAGTAACCCATGGCCAATAGTCCATCTAACAAACTACTATCAAAATTAAATTCTTGGAATGTCATGTAATAAAAAGTCTTTATTGAGAATTAAGATTTGCAAAATACAAATAAGAGTACTAGCAATTGTAAAATAGAAGGAATACTTTCCAAATTATACACCTGCCATATCAGTAAGATGATCCGAAACTTTTACCGCATTTACCCAATCTTCGTCTTTAACTGCAGGGGCAAGCACTATAGGATTTCCTTTGTAATCCAATCGTTTGGCAGGATAAATATGAGTTTCTATTAAATAAGAAATAAGAGAAGTTCTTTCTAATGCAGGATGAATAAATGGGTGCAATTTTTCGGCATGGTATGCAGGTAGTAAACTCCAATGGAGATTGGCTTTCATGTGATGAGCACCATGAAAACCATTATTGAATAAAAACCAATTCAATGTTTTGCCTGTAAAATTTCGACTGTGATTGTAAGCATCATCTTCGTCACATCCATCGTGTTGAAAATAGTTGGTACCTACTATTCCCCATGCCGCATATTGATGGGGAATTAAAATAAAAAGTACGGCACATTTCCAGTTTACAAAGAGTAATATAATTTTAGTACCCATCACCAAAATTATTTCGAGCAGATACTGTCTAAACCATTCAGGGCGTTCAGTTCTCATCTTCTTAGCAAACTGAATTTCTCCTTTTAGAATATCGCCACTCATAATAAAAAAGAAGAACAGTTGATTTAAAATATTTAATCGAAAACGAGCTTTAGATGTGCGAATGGCATCTTTTGGTTTTTGAGTAAATTTATGATGACTAAAATTATGACCTGGCACATATGCACTGGTTGAGTGCCCATAAGTGAAAGCCAATACAATTTGGAAAATTTTATTCATCCATTTTCTGGTAAATATGGGAACATGGATGGTGTTGTGCACGATAACAGCACAGGTAAAAGAGAGGTAGCAGTTGACTAAAACAAAAAGTATAATTTGCCAGGTGGTGAGTGTGTTCCATAAGAACCAAGGACTGATGGCGACTATGAAATAAAGTGCAACAGTTAAGATTGTCCTTCGGTCTGCTTGGTATCTAAGTATCATTCGCGAATCTATTTTTAATTTGCTAATTACAATACTTAGCCTGCGTTTTAGTTTTGGTTAGACTAATCTGCCTTCCACAAAATACATGTTTACCATGCCTTTGTTTTTTGCTTCTTGTTTGCCCCGAGGTATGCAAATAAATTTATCTTTTACCAATTGATAGGTTTCTTCTGATATATTAATTTGACCTATTTCTCCGCTTTGTTCCATACGGGCAGCGGTATTTACAGTATCGCCCCAAATGTCGTATTCAAATTTCTTTTTCCCAACTACACCAGCTATTAAAGGTCCTGAATGTACCCCAAATCTGAAATCAAATTTAATGCTATGTTCATCTTTTTCTTTATAGTAACTGTTTAAGGCAGCCTTCATATCGAGCGCTGCCATTATAATTACTTCTGCATTGTTTTCTACCTTTTCAGGGATTCCTGAAACACAAAGATAGGCATCGCCTATAGTTTTAATTTTTTCTATTGGATATTTTTCTGTAATGTCATCAAACAATCCAAAACAAGCATCTATTTCTGCTACTAATTCTTCAGGACTATGAGTCATACTATGTTTGGTGAAATTTCGAACATCTATAAATATAACAGTAGTTTGCTCGTAGTTTCTAGCTTTTACTTTACCATTCGTTTTTAATTCATTAGCAATGGAGTAAGGGAGAATATTTAGCAACAATTCTTCAGAACGATTTTTTTCAATCGTTAAATTATCTAACGCCTCTTTCAATTCTATAGATTTCAAACGATGAATTTCTGATTCTTGCTCTTTCTTTTCTACCTCATATTTTGTCTTGAGTTCATTTAATGCTTTTGTATTTTCTACATTAAGTAGTTTATCTTTCGATTCGGAGTACTTTTTGTGATACTCAATTGCTTTGACAAGGTTTCCCGCATTCTCATAAAGCAAAGAAAGACTCTGATAAAGATTACTTTCCAAATCTCTGCTTTGATGTTTAATAGCTAGTTCCAATGCATTAAGAAGTAAGGTCTCAGCTTGAACATGCTCCTTCATTTCTTGATAGATACTCCCTAGGTTAAAAGTTGCAGTTATTTGTTCAGAAATATTATTGGTTTGTTTACATAACTCAATGCAACGCTCTAAGTAGACTGTAGCTTCATTGTATTTCTTTTCTTGTTTAAAAACATTGCTCAGATTAATTAATGAAAATGTAATCCCTGTTTTATAATTATGTGCCTCTCCCAATAGTAGCGCTTCCTGAAAGTTCTTTTTAGCTAATTCAAATTGATTGGTTTCATAGTATACAACGCCAATATTGTTATATAACTCCATCAAACGAATGTAGTCATTGGTGTTTTTTTCTATTTCTAAAGATTGGAAATACATTTTTAAGGCATACTCATAATCGCCTTGCAACTTGTGAGCTAAACCAATATTTTGGAAAATCATAGCAGTGCTGTTGCTATCATTTAGTTTCTCATAAATAGCCAACGCTTTGTAAAGTACATTGCTAGCCTCTATAAAATCAGATTTACGTAAATAGATTTCACTTAGATTAATAAGTGTGGTGCCTAAAGAAGTAGGGTCGTTTATTTTTTCTTTTAAGGCAAGTGCTCTAAGAAAATATTCTAAAGCATCGTCCCACAATCCCATTTTGTGATACACTAAACCAATGTTGTTTTGTGTGAGTGATTGGCCCTTTTCATCTTTTATTTTTTGCCGAATCCAAAGTGACTGCGTATACCAATCAAGAGCCTCTTTGCATTTTTCAGTTTTGTAATAAGCTACACCCATAACATGGTATAAGTATGCTTCCAACTTCTCATTCCCATTTCGTTTACAATCAGAAATCAGATTTTCTCCTAATCGAATTGCGTCTAAAGGTTGAGTAGAAATTACGGCTCTAATTTCCTCTATAGATTTTTCTATAAACTGATCGTTAGAAGAATGAATATCTGGCATTTTATTATATAAAGTTTTGATTTTGAAAATCAAAGTTCTAGATTCACTATAAATTAAAACCAAAATTTATGGAAAAACTAATTTCAATCAAGAAAAAGCATTTTGTGCTTTTGATAGTAATAAGTGTACTAATTGCTCTGATTAGTTTTTTCTCTTGCCCAGAGCGTTTAGCTCATATACCATTTACTGCTACTTATTCAGTAGGAGCTACTGTGGTAGATATGAGAACAGGAAATTTGTTTAGCAATGCTACGGTAGGTTATAGAGATGCTACGGGTACCACATTTGATAATGCGGTGCCTATAACTAACGGCAAGTTTAGACTTACCTATAATCCCTTAAAATTACCTTATATGGTTATAGTTAAACCTAATGTAGCTAATATGTTGCCAGCTGTATACCACTTAAATATAAATAGAGCTAGTACTACAAGTAAAGCAAGAGTGGTTAATATGAGTTTACCGACTGCAAGCGCAGAGTCAAAACCTATTTTGGCGGTAACTGTATTAAATACTAATACAGAAAATGCTGTGGGGGGAGCCACCGTTACTTTTACAAATAATACCCCCTCTCCACCCGCTGTTACTACTCAGGTTACCGATGGAAATGGAGTAGCAAAGATTAGTAATTTTAATATTGGAGATGTGATAACCGTAAAGGTTTTAAATATGGCAGTTGATAATTCTTATAGTATTACTACCACTACACTTCCAGCCAACTCTTACATTACCTCAAATGCTTTCGTAACACCTCTAACTCGGTAGATTAGAAGTTTAAGTAATTGATTTTTTATATATGTAAATTATTATTCATATTTTGCACAAGGATTCCTTTTAACCAATAAAACCTTCTATGAAAAAATTACTAACTGTAAATATCAAATCGGTATTCGTCTCCCTTGCGTTATTTTTCTCGGTTTTTCTTTTTAGTTTTTTCTCTTTGCTTGAGAAGTTTGCGCCATTGCCAGTTGCTACTTATTCTATAGGAGCTACAGTGGTAGAAATGACTAGGGGTGCTTTGTTTAATCAGGTAACGATTAGCTCTTTAGATGGCAGGGGGGTTACTAGAGAGAATATTGTGAACGTAGGGAGTACGGCTAAGTTTACTGTTCAAGCAGATTACTTTCCTTATATGGTAATAGTGAAACCTAAAGTTACCAATTTGGTTCCGGCAGTTTATCATTGTTTGAATGGTCGCTCAGATACTAAAAGCAAAGCAAACAGAGTGGTAATTGGGCTTCCGAGTGCTGAAACTACTACCAGTGCTTCGTTAGCGGTAACAGTTCTAAACAACGTTACGGAAGCACCTATGGTAGGAGCCAACGTAGTCATTACAAACTTAACCAACAGAGCCATTCCCGCAACAGAATTATATGCTGATGCAAATGGATTGGTGAGAGTTTCTGGTTTTGCAATTGGCGATCAACTTTCGGTAAGTGTAAAAGGCATGTCGGTAGACTATAGCTACACTATATCTACTAATGGTTTGCCAGAAAAATCGTATATCACTTCCTATGCCTTTGTTACACCACGCTAAGAAGTTTTAAATTTTATCTACCATCACCATCTAATAGGTTTCCTAAACCACCGAGCAGACTTCCTTCTTCTCTTCTGCTACCAGTTTGAGGTGCATACTGATACATTTTACTAGCCAAGCGGCTTACTGGTAAAGATTGTATCCAAACTTTTCCAGGTCCTTTGAGGGTGGCAAAGAAAACACCCTCACCGCCAAACAAAGTATTCTTAATGCCGCCTATATATTGCACATCAAAATCTACTTCTTTGGTATAAGCTACTACACAACCTGTATCTATTCGAATCACTTCCCCTGGCACTAATTCTTTTTCCATAATGTAACCACCTGCATGTACAAATGCCAGTCCATCTCCCTCTAGTTTTTCCATAATAAAACCCTCGCCACCAAAGAGTCCTGTACCTAATTTCTTTTGCCATTCTATGCCTATGGAAACACCTTTGGCAGCACACAGAAATGCATCTTTTTGACAGACAACTTTGCCTCCCATTTGCTGCAAATCCATGGCTATAATTTTACCAGGATAAGGCGAAGCAAATGCCACTTTTGCCTTGCCAGCACCTGTGTGCGTATAGGCTGTCATAAATAAACTTTCGCCCATGAGTAGCCTTCTGCCAGCACCAAATATTTTATCCATAAAGCCACCACTATTGGTGCTTCCATCTCCAAAAATAGTTTCCATTTGAATGCCACCTTCCATGTACATAAAAGCTCCAGGCTCTGCTACAACTGACTCTTGTGGGTCGAGTTCTATCTCTACACACTGCATTTCTTCTCCAAAAATGCGGTAATCTATTTCGTGATTTTGTCTCATATTTTTTTGGTTTTATAGAAAGACGATGGTTTGGGAAATTTATTTTAGGAAGGAATAAATTTTAATCCCACTTTTTAAAAGCTACAAATACAGCAGCTAAAATCAACACAAAACTAACTACATAATTCCATTTGATTTCTTCTTTGAGGTAAAAAACAGAAAAGAAAACAAACACGGTAAGTGTAATTCCTTCTTGAATTATTTTTAATTGAGAAGCAGAATAATTACCCCCAATAAAACCTAGCCGATTGGCGGGTACCATAAGGCTGTATTCAAAAAATGCAATTCCCCAACTGATAAGAATGGCTTTCCACATGGGCAACTCAGGGAATTTCAAACTGCCATACCAGGCAAAAGTCATAAATACATTGGAAGCGAAAAGTAAGAGAATGGTGTTCATAAAAGAAAGGAGTTTTGAGTTCGAAGTTGAAGGTAAAAAATAAACAAAATTCGATTCATCAATAATTTGCATTTTTATAGCTCAACCTTAACAATGAGTATCTGGATATTAAAAGCATTGGTACAAAAAGGAATTTCCTTTCTACCATTCAAACATCAATTCAATTTTCTTTTTCAAAAATATGTTACCAAAGGAGTGATATTTTCAGAATCTCTATTTGAAGACAAATTGATTCATTGCTCGAATCACATAAAGTATTTTGAAAAGTATTCAAAAGGTACACAAAACTACACTAGTCTTGAGATTGGAACAGGGTGGTATCCTATTGTCCCTATTGGACTTTATCTTAGTGGTGCTGGGAAAATACACACTATCGATATCAGTAGTCTTTTGAGTAGCCAAAGTATAGTAGATACCATTCAAAAATATGAAGAATGGAGCAACGGTGGTAAAATAGAAAATACTAAACTTAATCAATATATACAGAAGCCTTTGCAGGAAAGGCTTTCAAAATTGATTTCATTAAAAGATACTGCCAAACATACTGAACCTATAGATTTTTTAAAACTACTAGATATTCATGCTATAGTAGGTGATGCAAGACATATTGCATTACCCGATAAAAGTATCGACTTGATTAACTCTAATAATACTTTCGAACATATCTATCCATCCATCCTTATTGATATACTTAGAGAATTCAAACGACTTCTTTCTGCAAATGGAGTTATGACACATCAGATAGATATGAGTGACCATTTTGCACACTTAGATAAAAGCATTACAATTTATAATTTTCTTCAATTTACCGATAAACAATGGGAATGGATTGACAACTCTATTCAGCCTCAAAATCGACTTAGACTTTCAGAATATCAAAAAATATATCAGCAAGTTGGTTTGACAATAAATGAAACATACAATAGAGAAGGAAATCTCGAAATACTTCGTTCAGTCAAGCTCTCTGATAACTACAAAGATTTTGATGAAAAAGACCTTGCGGTAAGTCATAGTCTTTTGATCTCAAAGAATTGAACTATTCTCAAAACGGATTCAATATTCCCCTCCAATTGTCGGGCACAAAATTCATCGTAAGTAAAAAGGTGAGGTATAAGAAAATCCAAACTATATCTACAAAGTGCCAATAGGTAGCTAGCATTTCTACTTTTAGCTTCTCAATGGGGTCGGTATCAAAAAGCAATGTTTGGTAGGCGTCTTTTTCTATCAGCAAAGCTTTTGCCAGAAACCAAAGCAACAAGCCAATGCCAACTAACAAATGCAGTATGTGTAGTCCTGAAATTAAATACAAATAGGTGCCAGAAATGTTATTGGTAAAATGAATACCATTAGCTCTCAATTCTTTCCAGCCCAATAGCTGAAAACCAGTAAAGGCAATACCCAAAAGGCTTGTGACCAATAATGCATTTTTATAAGCTACAAAATCATCTCTCAATTTTGCATTTTTCATCTGCAAAACGGTGTAGCTAGAAGCCAAGATGAGAATCGTATTAGCATGAAAAATTTGAGGGAATTTAAACTGATTATATACAGTGCCTGCCGTGGTTACGAAATAGCTTACATCTAGGGTAAAGAAAGCCGAACTAATTCCCAGAATTATCAAATAAGTGATGATTCTGATGGGATGAAATCTCAGTTTCCGATTTAAAATTTCTGATGGAGGTGTTAAGAGCATATTTTATTTAGACATATTCTAAACAAAGTCATTATTTGACTTTATATTCGCATTTCGTTTACAACAAATGTAAATGAAAAGTGTTCAGACATCATAAATCGAATGGCAGAGAGCGATCAAATACTAGAGGAACAAATTTCAAGCGAATACAAATACGGTTTTGTAACTGATATAGAACAGGAGTTTGCCGAAAAAGGACTGACTGAAAATACAGTGCGTTTTATTTCTGCCAAAAAAAATGAGCCAGAATGGATGCTGGAATGGCGATTAACAGCTTTCCGCCAATGGGAGAAAATGAAAGCCCCTCAGTGGCAAAACTTAACTATTCCTGAGATTAGTTTTCAAGATATAATTTATTATGCTGCTCCAAAGCGCAAGTCAAAATTAAGTTCGCTAGATGAAGTGGATCCAGAGATTTTAGCTATTTACGAAAAGTTAGGGTTGCCAAAAGAAGAGCAAAAACTATTGGCTAATGTAGCAGTAGATTTTGTGATGGATAGCGAGAGTGTGGTCACTACCTTTAAAGAAACTTTGAAAGAGAAAGGAATTATTTTTTGCTCGATATCTGAAGCTATCAAAGAACATTCGGACTTAGTGAAACAATATTTAGGCTCGGTAGTTCCTGCGCGTGACAACTTTTATTCGGCCTTAAATGCAGCGGTATTTAGCGATGGTTCTTTTGTGTATATACCTAAAGGAGTTCGTTGCCCGATGGAGCTTTCGACTTACTTTAGAATTAATGCAGAAAACACAGGGCAATTTGAGCGCACCTTGATCATAGCGGATGATAACTCGTATGTGAGTTATTTGGAGGGCTGTACAGCTCCTATGCGTGATGAGAATCAACTGCACGCTGCGGTAGTGGAGTTGATAACATTAGACCATGCAGAGATTAAATACTCTACCGTTCAAAATTGGTATCCTGGGGATAAGGAAGGTAAAGGAGGTATCTTTAACTTTGTAACTAAACGCGGTGTTTGCAAGGGTATTAACTCTAAAATCAGTTGGACACAAGTAGAAACTGGTTCTGCTATTACGTGGAAATACCCAAGCTGTATTTTGCGTGGAGAAAATTCTATTGGAGAATTTTATTCTGTAGCGGTGACCAACAATTATCAGCAAGCTGATACAGGCACCAAAATGATTCATATAGGTAAAAATACTCGTAGCAGAATTGTGAGCAAAGGAATCAGTGCAGGTAAATCTCAAAACTCTTATCGTGGTTTAGTGCAAGTGCATAAAACTGCTGATAATGCTTATAATTTCTCACAATGCGACTCGCTACTTTTAACTGATAAATGTGGCGCACACACCTTTCCATATTTAGAAATTAAAAACAAATCGGCACAAGTAGAACATGAAGCTACTACTTCTAAGATTGGGGAAGATCTTTTGTTCTATTGCAACCAGCGAGGACTCTCATCAGAGGAAGCGGTAGATATGATTGTGAATGGATATTGCAAAGAAGTGTTTAAACAATTGCCGATGGAGTTTGCAGTGGAAGCGCAGAAGTTGTTGAGCATTTCACTAGAGGGCAGCGTGGGGTAAGTTGTGTTGAAACTTTGAAATAAATAAACAAACAAAAAAGTAGTAGATGATTTCAATAAAAAATTTAAACGTAGCGATCAACGGAAAACAAATTCTCAAAGATTTTAATTTGGAAATCAATGCAGGAGAAGTGCATGCCATTATGGGTCCAAACGGAACAGGGAAGAGCACTTTGGCTTCTGTTATTGCTGGTAAAAAAGAATATGAAGTTCTCTCTGGTGAAATAATTTACAACGGGAAAAACTTACTGGAAATGGAAGCGGATGAACGTGCTCGCGAGGGTGTGTTTCTGGCATTCCAATATCCAGTAGAAATTCCAGGTGTTAGCACCACCAACTTTATGAAAGCCGCATTGAATGCGAAACGTAAGCATCATGGACTAGAGCCTTTGGCTGCAAAAGACTTTTTGAAATTAATGAACGAAAAACGTGAGTTGGTAGAGTTGGATAAATCGTATTTGTCGCGTTCCATCAATGAAGGTTTTAGTGGAGGTGAAAAAAAGCGTAATGAAATATTTCAAATGGCAATGCTAGAACCTAATTTGGCAATATTAGATGAAACAGATTCTGGCTTAGATATAGATGCACTCAGGATTGTAGCAGGTGGTGTCAACAAATTGAGAAATAAGGAAAATGCTTTCCTAGTGATTACGCACTACCAACGATTGTTGAACTACATAGTGCCAGATATAGTGCATGTAATGTATGATGGAAGAATTGTGAAAAGCGGGGGCAAAGAACTAGCACTAAAATTGGAAGAGAAAGGATACGATTGGATTAAAGAAGAATTGTTGGTTAATAGTTAAACGTATCATGACTACATTAGGAGAAATTTTAGAAAATAATATAGTTTCATCTTTTTCAGAAAATCTGAATGAGATTCAAAAGGATGCATTTGAATCGTTTCAAAAAATGGGGATTCCTTCCACAAGACACGAAGAATGGAAATACACCAATATCAAAACTGCATTGAGCAAAGAGTTAAAACTGACTACTCAAGCAAAAAAATCCACTCTTGGCAAATACAATAAATTTGAGCAAATAAAAGCTACCAAATTAGTTTTCGTAAATGGTTTTTTTGATGTTGAACAATCAGAAATCATTGCACAGGAAGGATTGACAATAGGAAGTTTGAAGCAATACAGGGAGTCTGGTAATGAATCATTTCAACAATATTTTGGAAAAGCAATTGATAACACTTCAGAAAATTTTGCAGCGCTGAATACAGCATTTGCAAAAGATGGAGCATTTATTCATCTGAAAAAAAATACCATTCTTGAATTTCCAGTTTTCATTATTCACTTATACACTGCCGATGTAGCAGAAGAATTTGTACAAAGTAGAAATCTAATAATTACAGAACAAGGGAGTGCTATTCAACTAGTAGAGGATTTTCAAAACCAAAGCAGTTCTTACTTTGGAAATCATGTATCAGAAGTTTTTGCAGCTGCTAATACAAGTGTTGAATACACTACATTGCAATTGCAAAATCGGGGTGCTACTGCTGTTAATTTTATAGAAGCTGAGTTAGAGAAAGATGCCGTTTTTCAATGCAACACTTTCACCTTTGAAGGGATGCTGATTCGCAACAATGTACACGCTGTGCTCAAAGGCGAAAATGCTGAAGCCTCCTTGAATGGGTTGTTTTTTGGAAAAGAATCCAACTTAATTGATAATCACATTTTGATAAATCATACGGTGCCCAATTGCAATAGCTATCAAATTTACAAAGGAATGCTTGATGATGAATCTACAGGTGTTTTTAACGGAAAAATATTTGTAAAGAAAGATGCGCAAAAAACAAATGCATATCAATCAAGTAAAGCTATCTTGATATCAGAAGGAGCTTCTATGAATTCAAAACCTCAATTGGAAATTTTTGCTGATGATGTAAAATGCAGTCATGGTGCGGCTATTGGACAGATAAGTAAAAATGAAATTTTCTATTTTAAGTCCAGAGGAATAAGCGAACAAGAAGCACAAAATATTTTGACATATGCTTTTGCCAATGAAGTGATAGGTAAAGTGAAATTTCCAGAGTTGAGAGCATATCTAGACAATGAATTAAAAGAAAGACTTAAAATCGATTTCTAAGTGTCATTTCCTATTGAAAAAATTCGTTCAGACTTTCCCATCTTGCATACGCAAGTTAATGGGAAACCATTGATATATCTAGACAATGGAGCTACTTCTCAAAAACCTTTGAGAGTAATCAATGCCATAAATGACTACTACGAACATACGAATAGCAATATTCACAGAGGAGCTCATTATTTAGCACACAAAGCCACCGAAGCATACGAAAATGCTCGACAAACAATTGCTCAGCATCTAAACGCAAAAAGTGATAGAGAAGTTAATTTTGTAAGAGGTACTACGGAGGCTGTCAATTTAGTGGCTAATTCTTATGGTCGAAAATTTGTTGGAAAAGGTGACGAAATCATCATTTCAGCTATGGAGCATCATTCTAATATTGTGCCTTGGCAAATGTTGTGTGCAGAAGTGGGAGCTATTTTAAAAGTGATTCCAATAACAGATAGCGGTGAGATTATTTTTGAAGAGTATTTAAAATTATTGAGTCCAAAAACAAAGTTGGTGTCTGTAGTTTATGTTTCCAATTCATTAGGTACCATCAATCCTGTAAATGAAATTATTGAAGCAGCCCATAAATTTGGAGCAAAAGTTTTCATAGATGCTGCACAAGCCTTACCTCATAAAAAAGTAGATGTGCAAGAGTTGGATTGTGATTTCTTGGCATTTTCTGGGCACAAAGTTTTTGGTCCTACGGGTATTGGAGTTTTGTACGGCAAAGAAGAATTGCTGACCGTTATGAATCCCTATATGGGTGGTGGTGAAATGATTAAAACAGTTTCGTTCAAAGGCACTACTTACAACGATTTGCCGTATAAATTTGAAGCGGGCACACCGCATATTGAAGGAGGAATCGTGCTCGGTGAAGCTATCCATTATATCAATGAGATTGGCTTGGAAAATATTGCAGCTTACGAAAATAAGTTGTTGGGATATGGAACCGAAAAACTTTTAGCGATAGAAGGTTTAAAAATCATAGGAACTGCAAAAAACAAATCTTCCGTTATTTCTTTTCTGATAAATGATATCCATCCTTATGATTTAGGAGTGCTTCTAAATGAGCAGGGAATTGCCATTCGCACAGGTCACCACTGCTGCCAACCGCTAATGGAGCGCCTAGAAATAGAGGGCACATGCAGAGCATCCTTTGCTTTCTATAACACGATAGAAGAAATAGATATGTTGGCTCATGGAATTCAAAAAGCTGTTAGGCTGTTGGGATAATTTTTTCTTTAATGTTGACTTTATCTAAAGAAAAGTATTGACCACTATTTTTGGCAATAGAAGACTATAGCTTTATTATCCTTTTTGTAATCTGATTGTTTATTCTTAGTACGTAACTGCCCTTGGAAAGTGAAGCCATATTCATCTTAATTTCTATTAGATTATCATTCTCAGAAGGTGTGAAACTTTGGTCAATCGTTCTCCCTAATTCATCTAATAAGCTGATGTTTTGAATATAAATTTCTTTTGAAATATAAATAGTACAATTATCAATTGTTGGATTTGGATACAAATAAATTTCAGAGGCATTAGGCTTGTATTCTTGAAGCCCCACCATATTTCCACTTTCATATATTGTAATAAAACTGTTTGATTGTAAATTATAATATCGGACTGCAGTACTATTTAGCCAAACAATCTCAATAGAATCTATTTTTGAATTTGTACCAAGCCCAAAATGTAATGTTTTAGAGCTCTGGGATGCATGCCCACTACCTCCATCTACTTCTCTAATCTGCATTTTACCCCCAGTCCATAATCTTACTTTACAACCAATTGCACTATAATTAGTTTGAGTGTTTCCTGCTAGCTTAATTTGAATCCAATTATTAGTCTGGTCTGAATTATTTCTGAAGAATTTTATTTTTTGATCTAAGCCAGAAAATGCTGCAAGTCCCATTTTTATGGGAGAGCTAACAATGTCTAAATCCCCATCATGATCATAATCGAAAATAGCAGCCCCTCTGTGAGAAAGGCTATCATTTGCTCCTGATACTTTTGAAATATCTGTAAAAGTTCCATCTCCATTATTTCTATAAAGTTTGTTTGGGTCTTTCACTACAGATGGTGGAATAAATTGCTCTACATTACCCTTTGTAATGTATATGTCCAAATCCATGTCATTGTCATAATCGAAAAAAAGTCCACTCCACGAAGTACCTCTTAATGTATCCTTTACAAATTCATCTTTAACACCTGTTGCTAAAGCTACATCGGTAAAGGTTCCGTCATTATTGTTTCTTAATAAACGATTGGCTCCAATGTTTGTAATGAAATAGTCTATATCACCATCGTTATCATAATCTCCTGGACCTATTCCCATACCATAAAATTCTTGATAAAAATTGGAGGCTTGACCTTTATGACTTAAGGAATTAGATGGGTAATTATTTTGAAACAATTGATTGCCTCTTTTATTCCATTCTCCAAAATCATTTGCCAGTAGTAAATCAACATCGTTATCATTATCATAATCAGAAAAAATAGCTGCTAACCCACAGCCTGAGTCATTTAGAGCATAGTTGTTAGCTTGATTTGAAAATTGATTTCCACTATTATTTACATAAAAGACATTTGGCTGACAAAGTGGATCGTAACCAATCTGATTGTGAGCAGAATCCTCCAAACTGTGCATCACATCTATATAGTTAGCTGCATAAATATCTAAGAGTCTATCTTTATTGAAATCCCCCATGGTAGCTGCTGTGAAAAATCCTTTTTCATTTATTCCACTATTCAAAATAGGTGAAAAGCTTCCATTGCCATTATTCTTTAATAGGCAGAGTTTTTGCTGATCTCCATTAGGCCCAATCCCTTTCCCAAAATTGGCAATAAACAAATCTTCCCATCCATCATTATCAATATCTCCAGCAACTACCCCTAGTACATAAAAGGAATCTAAGTAATCAATTCCAGCACTCAAGCTTACATCTATAAAATTTCCATTACCATTATTCTTCCAAAGTTTGGATCTAAAGATTCCTCCGGGTTGAAAAATATCGTCCCATCCATCATTATTAAAATCAAAAACAGTAATGCCAGCACCTATCTGAAATCCACTTGTTCCAGGGTATTGGTAGCTAAGTCCAATACTATCGGACACCTCTGTAAACTGTTGTGAAAACAAAGAAAAAAAGGCAAATTGAAAAATAAAAGTATAAATGAACTTTCTAAACAAACTGTAGTTATTTGAGTTTAAACAAATCATTTTTTAAACTTTAGAGTTGCCAAAACATTTGCACCTACTCTTTTTCCTAATAAAGTACTTTGTTCTAATGTAGTTCGATAATGAATACCACCATACAGCCGAGAAATAGAAATTTCTTCTACCATCTCATTGAAATTTTGGAAACTTCTTGCTTGTCCCTTTATATCAGTTCTATCCTCATTGCTTTTATCTGAAAATGAAAAATTGTTTCCCAAATAATGATTTAAAATTTCACCACAAGCTCCCGATTGAAAAGAATGTCCAGAAGCAAATTCGGGAAATGGGGGAGTAGCTAAAAGCGGATTGAAATAAGGCTCAATATAGCGTTGAATATAAGTGATAGGTCTTAATAAGTTGTACTTGTACTTTAATTGCCAACACAAGATAAAAGCATCATTTGCAGCAATGCCTAATGCGACATACATTTCAGATGCTTTATCTAAAGTCATTTTCTTATCAGAAACTATCTGCTGAGCTAAAGAGAAAATATGACCTGTAGGTGTTCCAGAATAGCCTGGAGAATCGTCCCAATATTTTGCGATTACAATTTGTTCATTTGAAATATTGTTGGTTACATCTAAAATTTCTTTTGCATCCTTGTAGATTAAGCTGTTGCTATCATTAGAAAAGAGATAGGGATTTTTTGTAGTAGGAATTTGAATTTGATTTCCTAAAATTGTTAACTTGTTAGTTCCCCAGTATGGAAGAAGTGCATTAAAATAATTTGGAGGAGTCTTACTCCATGTAGAATCAGATACTGGGGGAATGTAAGAAGTGGGATAATTTTTTAAATAGCCTTCATGCCCTCCATCACTTTTTGAAAAATTAAAAATTTCGATAGCCACATTTTTTCCTAACTCTTTGGCATTTATTAATTTTTCGGAAGAAGTATTTTTTTGAAGTTGCTTGTAAATAGAATCCTCTAATTGATTGACAGCACTTAACTCGTTAGGTGGCATATTTGCGTAGAGATTTCGAATCATTTCTGCCGAACAAGCATTCACAACTTCATTCCAATCATAATCAGTTGGTGTGTATTTTAAGACAGTAGTTTTTTGAAAACCCTGCAATTGTCCACTAAGAGATAAATGGTCAGGCATAGCGAAAACCAAACTTTCATATATGGCGACATTAAAATAGCAGAGTGCTCTGGCACTTACAGGTGGACTAAAACCTGTAGTGTTTTTTGTGATTTCTAAACACTGTTGCATCCAACTATTCAGAATAGTTGCATCTGTGCTTTGAATATAATTTGAAGTAGGAGTAGTATCCTTTTTACAAGAAAACAAGAACAATAGCAAGATGAGTAGAATATTATTTCGCTCAATTTTCATAGAAACAAATTCAAGTTTTTAAGAGGTTATTGAAACCAGGAAACTAACTTTTTACCATGATGCATATAATCTTGTAAAATCCAATAAGCTAAAATACTTGCATGAGCATTGGATGGAGCATTTAGAGTTTGTTCAAGGGGCCAACCACCATCTTCATTTTGATGGCTTACAATATTTTGAAAAATTGAATCTGGGATAAGTGCTTGTTGCTCCAAGACCAATAAGCCCATAACAGCTTCTAATTGATTGTCAGAGCCAGGACTCTCCTTTTGCATCATTTCTGTTAATAATGTTGTATGCCTTTTTATAACAGAATCACTTTGATGAAAATTTTGAAGCTCATTCAAATCTTTTAGCCAAGCTAAACACAAAGCCGTATGCGCTGTATTTCTATCAGGTAATTGAGACAGAGATATCAATAGGTTTTCATATTCCTTATTTATTCTAAATTTATCTGCACTCAACGACCAATTCATCAATTTTTCTAAATCAGAGTTAGATGCTTTTAACTGCTCTCTGCTTACTTTGCTGTTTTTGTTTATCAATCGTTTTAGAAAAAAGATGCTGTTCTTCTCATCATCAAAAACGGTCGATTTATTGAGTTTGGAAATAATTGACAATTTTGTTTTACAACCATAAAACTGCTCTATTTTATAAGCTAGTACTAAGAGTAGCTGACTATTAAAATCTTTATCAATTTTTGAAAAATAGCTTTCTGTTTTTAAAGTAGCACCGCTTGCAATTTTCATTTCTGAATTTTGTGCAAGTAATGAAGTTGCAACTAGAAAAAGAGGTAGAAAAAAGAAGTATTTCATCCAAAAACAAAATTAAGTTTCATAAAATTGTTGTAAGAAAACGATTTTCAAAAGGCTTTCTTCCAACTAGGAATAAATTATGGGATAACTGCTCCATTTACAGTTCCTCCACTTATAGAAGATCCACCACCATTACCTCTGAGTGCCGCGCCAGCTGCGCCAGCTGCGCCAGCAGTTCCATTACACCCTCCTGCGCATGAACCATTTGAAGTACCAGCAGCTCCAGCAGCTCCTAATCCACCTCCATTTCCTCCATTTCCTGCATTTGTATTGCAACTGCACCCAGAAGATGCAGACCCAGCCCCAGCGTTACCAAATCCGTTTCCAACAGCAGTTCCATTAGTGCCCGCAGTACTTGTTCCTGTTCTTCCACCACAACCACAAACAAATCCAGCTGTACAATTATAGCTATTTGCAGCACCTCCATTTCCAGCAGGAATACCTGCACCACCACCACCACCACCACCAGCACTACACCCACCACCCGCGCCACCTCCACCACCTCCACCACCTCCAGCAATGATTCCAGTATTAATAACAGTAATAGTTACACCTGATGCACCTAAAATTGCATCACCCCCACACCCACCTGATACGGCACAGATATCACCTTGACAAGCAGCATCTCCTTCTCTACCACCTTGGCCGCCATCTCCGCCCTTTCCTTTAATAGTTCCATTATTATAAATAGTAATTTTTGTACCACTAGGGAACCCACTTGCATTAATGGCCGCACCACCGCAACCACCGCCAGCACAACCACCTACAGTTACACCCGCATTGATGGTTAATATAATACATCTAGGAACAGCTACTGATCCAGTAGCTGCATATAGGTCATAACAACTAGTATTTGCAGATATAGTTCGAGCAGTAACGGGACAACAATAAGAGTTCCACAAATTGGCATTTGCATCCCAATAATTTAAACATTGCTCAGTAGTATTGTAAATATGTAAACCACCAGTTGGTCCTACTAGCGCATCTCTTTGAGCTTGTGTCATACGAGGGAAATTCATTCCCTTGGTGGTAGAAAATAAATCAAACACAGCATTATTTGCAGGTGTTGAATTAAGAGGACCAGCTGTATTAGCTCCTATTGCTACCCCACCACCGTTATTAATATCTACATCCATTATAGAGTTTGTCCCAGCCCCATTGGCACCACCTTGATCAGTAAAGAATTTTATAGGAGCAGCATTTGATGCAAAACGAATCCAATTGCCTGCAGGTTGAGAATACAATCCTAAATCTGTTGTTGCTGTTATCTGTGTAGTACCTTTCTGAACTACACCATTTGTTACATTTATACGTCCATTTACATCTAGGTTTTGAATCGGAGCTGTAGTTAAATTTACCCCTACAAAATTTCCTTGACCATTAATTAAAAGAGGCTTTGCATTCCAAGATTGCAAGTAACTATAAGAAGCATCACTACCTAAAGTTAAATCTGTAGATCCTGCTCTTTGAACAGCTACTTGATAGGTAGCCACTGCATTGGCAGTTGCTCCCAAAGTTGTATTTACTGTAAACTTATTAGCAGATGTTGCAGTTCCTATTCCAACATTACCTGTTGATTTTGCAACTCGCATCCGTTCAATATTATCTGTGCCCACTACAAAATCGTTATTATCAATTGTTCCTATCCAATTTTCATTTGAAGCTATTAATGATGTTCCGTAGATAGCTGGCACAGCTGGGTCGTTGGTACCAGAGTTGCCTGTCAAATGCCAATCATCACCAGTTAGCATTCCAGAACTACTTGTCACTACCCAACGTCCTAGAGTCGCATTGTAAATCATTGTCACAGATGAATTATCAGTTCCATTCGAAACCATATTTACACCGGTTCCAGTTAAGATTCCATTGGCTGCATTGTTATTGTTGATAGTCATAATTTGTGTTGCAGCATTGATGAATGTTAGTAGTTGTCCATCATTGCCACCGGCTATAGTATTCACAGTGAAAGGACCTGAAGCACCTATGAGACGGTAATGGCTAAATTCACCAACTAAGGTGAGATTATTAACACCAGCTACTACATTTATATTAATCCCTTCTCGAAGAGCAAGGTCACCATTAATATCCACCTCACTATTAGGGGTTATAGTTCCAAAACCATTTCTGCCGCCTGCATTTGGAACTACCACTCCATAATTATTAGTACTTCCAGATGCAGTAAAATAACCTCCATAATTGGTGCCGACAATACCACTTGCTTGAAAATAACCACCATAATTAGCAATTGTTGTTCCCGCTCCGTTAGCTTGTGAATAAACCCCATAATGAGTACCTGCAGTTCCCCCAATGTAACCATTTATAGCATATGAATTTCCAATATTAGTTGCAGATAATACCTGACCAACAACCCCTGTCTGTCCACCATCAAAAAAACCTCCAGTTCCAGCACCTGGGGTATTGTACGAGCGACCAAGCATACCTACGCCACCAAGTGTTGTCGTATTGTTTTCTGAAAAAGTTGCCACTGCACCTGGCGAGCTTGTTTGTACGTGTAACCGGTAACCAGGAGTGGCAGTACCTATTCCTATATTTCCAGTAGTTTGTTTTACCCGCATTCGTTCTATATTGTTAGTACCAGCCACCCAATCGTTGGCATCTGTTGTACCTATCCAGTTTTCAGTTGCAGCTATAGGTGTAGTACCATAAACTACTGGTGTGGAAGGGTCATTGGTTGTAGAATTTCCTATTAGCTTCCAATAAATACCTTCTACCCAAGCTGGATTTCCTAAAGAATCTGTCCCCCATACTTGATTTGCATTTGCTGCAGTTGGTCCAGCTACTACTCCATCTGTATTAAGTGCATTAAGAACCGTTGGGCCTGTTGGGCCTGTAACTCCACTTGCTCCAGTACTTCCAGTTAAACCTGTAGAACCATCAGCGCCAGTAACACCTTGTATTCCTTGAGGACCAGTAACCCCATCAACTCCTTTAACACCCTGTAGACCTTGAACTCCTTGCGGACCAGTCGCTCCATCAGCACCAGTGACTCCTTGTATACCTTGAGGACCTGTTGCTCCGTCTGCTCCTGTTACGCCTTGAATTCCTTGTAGACCTTGAATACCTTGTGGACCTGTTGCACCATCAACTCCTGTTACCCCTTGTACCCCTTGAATTCCTTGTGGTCCTGTTACTCCATCTGCACCAGTAACTCCTTGAATTCCCTGAGTTCCTTGCGGTCCCGTAACTCCATCAGCGCCAGTTACGCCTTGAATCCCTTGAGGACCTGTAGCTCCGTCAGCACCTGTAACACCCTGAATCCCTTGAGGTCCTTTTACTCCATCAGCACCAGTGACTCCTTGTATACCTTGAGGACCTGTAACTCCATCAGCTCCCGTAACCCCTTGTATTCCCTGTAAACCTTGAATCCCTTGAGGACCCGTAGCTCCGTCAGCACCTGTAACACCCTGTAGACCTTGAACTCCTTGCGGACCAGTCGCTCCATCAGCACCTGTTACGCCTTGTATTCCTTGTGGTCCTGTAGCTCCATCAGAACCTGTAACTCCTTGTATTCCTTGAGGACCTGTTACTCCGTCTGCACCAGTTACACCTTGAATTCCTTGAGGTCCTGTTACTCCATCAGCACCAGTTACGCCTTGAATTCCTTGTGGTCCTGTTGCTCCATCAGCACCAGTTACGCCTTGAATCCCCTGAGGACCTGTAGCACCGTCAGCTCCTGTAACACCTTGAATTCCCTGTAGACCTTGCTGACCAGTTACTCCGTCAGCACCAGTAACGCCCTGTATACCTTGAATTCCTTGTGGGCCAGTAGCGCCAATATTTCCAGGAAAACCAGTAGCACCAGTTGGTCCAGTAGCACCATTCAAAGTAGTATTGCTAATTCCACACATACTTTTCCATGACAATGAAATTGCTTTCCAATAAAAAAAGCAAGAGGAATCGGTATCATACACCAATAATCCATCTGCTTTTGGATTTGCTATCGCTAGACGTTGAACTGTTGTTAAACGAGGTGTTAGAAAGCCTTTGTCACTACTTGTTAAATCTAAAATTGAACTCGGTGCAGGATTGGGAGTCCCTATCCCAATATTATTTTGCGAAAAAGCGAATTGAGTTAACAATAGAGCGAAAACTATTAGGTATAAATTCTTCATGCAAAAAAGTTTAACTAAAGTTAAAATATATTGGCACAAGAAAAAAGACTGAATTCTAAAAGGTTGATTTCTAGTAGAAATGAATTTTTATCTAAGTAAAATATAGGGAATCGAACTAAAGAGAACTGAGATAACTTTTTAAATAGCTCAGCTAACAAGGGAGGCAGAAAAAAAGAGGGAACTCTTCTAAAATTTAAGAAGAATTCCCTATAAGTACCGCGGGTGGGAATCGAACCCACACACCTTTCGGTACACGAGTTTGAGTCGTGCGCGTCTACCAATTCCGCCACCACGGCAAGTGGACTGCAAATATAGTTTTTTGATTCTTTATTCCAATTTCTTGAAGAAAATAAATTGTACACTATTATACTATCTGTGAATAAGTATACGTTTGCTATCTATTCAGTCATCAGTATTCTTTGGCAAATTTGGAGGGTAATGGAAAATACAAAAAGTACTATAAAGAAAAGTTCTAAGGTAGAGGAGGAAACTTCTAAAGATTTATCTTCTGATAAAAAGAAGTCAAAGTCAAAAAAGGCTGATGAAACTGTTTTTACTGAAGATATAGAGCAATCTTTAAAATGGTGGCAGGATGGGCGTCTTGGAAAAATAAGTGGAATGATTTTAGTGTTAGCTTCATTCATTTTTGCACTCGCATTTACTTCGTATGTTTTTACTTTAAATGAAGATCAATCGGATGTATTGAACAATGCTACACAAGCGCTCACAGATAATTCTATAAAGGTTCACAATACTTTAGGTAGACTGGGGGCGGTATTGGGCCATGTATTTATTCATAACTTGTTTGGGTTAGCTTCTTACCTTTTATGCCTCATTTTATTTTCAATAGGATTTAATCTTTTATTGCAAAAGAGAGTTTTTAATGCCTTAAAAATTACCCTTTACTCAGCTGTAGGTATCGTTTGGTTTTCTGCCACACTTAGTTTTTTGAATTATTTATTTTACCCCACTTCTACGCTTAGTTGGGGCGGTGCATTTGGAGATTACTTAACAGGTAGCCAGGGTCAAATAATGGGATTGCTAAAAGTGATAGGAACGGCTTCGTTACTTATAGTGACGGCACTTGCAGTGCTCGTTTGGATGTATAATTTTAGTTTCCATTTCTTGCTTTCTCCTTTCTTGTCAAAAGCAGAAAAAGAGGCTGTATTAGAATCTGAAATAGCAGTAATGTCGTCTGAATTTAGGGATGAGAGTGAAAACATTTTTGGGAAGGATAATTTAGATGATATCAAGAATCAAATAAAAGCGGACGATGATTTATTAGTTTCTGAAAATTTGAATGAGATAGACGAAGAGGAGGAGTTTATTTTGCAAGTAAACAACATAGAAAAGCCACTTACTAAAACACCTTTGGTAGTTCAAGAAATGGAGATCACTAATGCGAGTTTAGAGCAAAGAAAATCTGATCTACCCCTTGATATTGAAGTAATGGATGAAGAGCTGGAAGCAAAGCCTATACAAGGTTCTGTAAGTACATCTTTCGATCCAACTTTGGAACTTTCCAATTATAAATTTCCTCCTTTAGATTTATTAGATGAATACGGAAGTGAGAAAATTAAATACGACCCCGAAGAATTAGAGCGTAATAAAAATCAAATTATTTCTACCCTCAATAATTATCAAATTGGCATTTCAAAAATTAAAGCAACAATAGGACCCACAGTTACTTTATACGAAATAGTTCCAGAGGCAGGTGTGCGTATTTCAAAAATTAAGAATTTAGAAGATGATATTGCTTTAAGTTTGGCAGCTCTTGGAATTCGAATTATAGCGCCAATTCCAGGCAAAGGTACGATAGGGATAGAAGTACCGAATGTGAATAAGGAAATCGTTTCCATGCGTTCGCTTTTAGCATCTGAAAAGTTCCAAAATAGTACAGCAGATTTACCTGTTTGCTTGGGAAAAAGTATTTCCAATGAAATTCTAGTAGCCGATTTAGCTAAGATGCCACATTTGTTAATGGCTGGTGCTACGGGTCAAGGAAAATCGGTAGGAATAAATGCCATACTCGTTTCTCTGCTCTACAAAAAGCATCCATCGCAATTAAAATTTGTAATGGTAGACCCTAAAAAGGTTGAGTTAAGTTTGTATGAATTGCTAGAAAAACATTTTCTCGCAAAATTACCTGGCGAAGCAGATGCGATTATTACAGACATTAAAAAAGTTGTGACTACGCTCAATGCATTGTGTTTAGAAATGGATCAACGATATGACCTTTTGAAAAAGGCACAGGTTCGTAATATTAAGGAGTACAATCATAAATTTGTAGGTAGACAATTGAATCCTCAAAACGGACATAAATTTTTGCCTTACATTGTTTTAGTGGTGGATGAGTTTGCTGATTTAATAATGACGGCAGGGAAAGAAGTAGAAATGCCCATTGCGCGGTTAGCTCAGCTTGCTAGAGCTATTGGAATTCATTTAATACTAGCCACTCAAAGACCTTCTGTAAATATTATTACGGGTACTATCAAAGCAAACTTTCCTGCGCGCATAGCTTTTAAAACAACCTCTAAAATTGATTCAAGAACTATTTTAGACAGTGGAGGTTCTGAGCAATTGATAGGTCGTGGAGATATGTTACTCTCGCAAGGTAGTGATATTATGCGCTTACAGTGTGGATTTGTAGATACTCCGGAAGTAGAGCGTATTAGAGATTTCATTAGCAATCAGCAAGGATATTCAGAAGCGTTTTTACTACCAGAATATATTGACCCTAATGAGAAAGGAAATGGAGACGATTTCTTTATAGATGGAGAAAGAGATGAATTATTTGAAGATGCAGCTCGTGTTATTGTTCAAAACCAAATGGGTTCCACTTCTTTGATTCAGCGAAGACTAAAGCTAGGATATAATCGTGCTGGGCGTTTGATGGATCAACTACAAGAAGCGGGTATTGTAGGAGAAAACTTGGGAAGCAAAGCAAGGGAAGTGAAGTTTAAATCGGAAGGGGAGTTGGAACAGTATTTGCAACAACTCAAAACAAATAAATTGTAATTTTTTCATGCAAAAGATAATTGTATTACTTCTCCTCTCTCAAAGTTTGCTTTCATTTTCTCAAAAGCAAGCTGTATCTATAAATGATCCTGAAGCTGCTGCTTTGCTTCAAAAAGTAAGCGATAAATATAAATCATATAAGTCTATAGAAGCTGATTTTACACTTACTACCATACGCCCCAAATTAAAGCCAGATGAACCAGATAGTAAATATACGGATGAACAAACGGGTAAAATTTATTTGAAAGGGAACAAGTTTAAAATATCATTGAGCGGGCATGAAATAATATGTGACGGAAAAAATATTTGGACATATACGCTCAATACGAAAGAGGCTCAGGTAAATTATTATGAAGACAACGATGAGATTTTTTCTCCGACAAAAATTTTTACAATTTATAAAGAAGGCTATTCTTATCAGGTAAAAGAGAAGAAAGTATTTCAGGGAAAGAATATTACGATTATAGAAATGTCACCTTCTAATAGAAAAGTATCATTTTTTAAAATTGATGTGGGAGTAGACGTAGCTTCTGCCAATGTTTTGGAGTCAAAAATATATGAAAAATCAGGTACCAGATACATTTACAAAGTCAATAAACTAAATTCATCAGTTGCCTTGTCTGATGAATTTTTCAGCTTTGATGCTAAGAAATTTCCAGGAGTGAATGTGGTTGATCTTAGATAGTTTGATTTTTTAATACTTCTTGTACTTATTTCATCTTATCAACTGAGTTCATCGGAAATGTGCTGACCTTTACATGAAACAGAGAGTAGTATCCATTTTTAGAAAAATATGGCTTATATGTATAGGTGCTGTTCTGCTGTTTTTTCTTTTCAATTTTCTTTTTCCACTTCATAGTTCTGTAGAATATTCTAAAGTAATTACTGATAGAAAAGGAACTATTATTCATGCTTTTCTTACTGCTGATCAAAAGTGGCGCATGAAAACGGAAGTGAGAGAAATTTCACCTACACTAAAGGAAACTCTGCTATTTAAAGAAGACAAATTTTTCTACTATCATTTTGGAGTTAATCCTGTAGCAATTCTTCGTGCAGCTATTATGAATACCTTGCACTTAAAGCGAACTTCGGGAGCCTCTACTATAACCATGCAAGTGGCGCGAATGCTGGAGCCTAAGCATAGAACTTATGGCAATAAAGTGATAGAGATTTTTCGGGCCTTGCAATTAGAATGGAAGTTTAGCAAAGAAGAAATTCTTCAGTTGTATTTTAATTTGGTGCCTTATGGAAGTAACATAGAGGGTGTAAAATCGGCTTCAGTATTGTATTTTGAAAAGTCACCTGATCAACTAAGTTTGGCAGAGGTCACTGCATTGTCTATTATCCCCAATCGCCCTTCTTCATTGCGGCTAGGTGCCCGAAATGATTTCATTTTTACCGAAAGAAATAAGTGGCTTCAGCGATTTAAATCTGAAGGTTTGTACACTGAAAAGGAAATAGCGGATGCATTGGATGAACCCTTAAATGTCCATCGCCACAATGCGCCTAAATTAGGCCCCCATCTTTCATACAGAATGAAAACCAGTACAAATGCTATCGTGCATTCTACCATAGATTTGAATACACAATTGAAATTAGAAAAATTAGTTTCAGACTATTCTAAGAGTTTATACAATCAAAATATTAAAAATGCGGCTGTAATGGTCATTAATAATAGAACACATGAAGTGGTAGCTTACATTGGTTCAGCTGATTTTAAAAATGCAGAAGATGGGGGTCAAGTAGATGGTGTTCGTGCTGTACGGCAACCAGGTAGCACTTTAAAACCCTTGTTGTATGGGCTTTGTATAGATAATGGAATTCTTAATCCTAAGACTGTAATGAGTGATGTTCCTATAAATATTAAAGGGTATTGTCCTGAAAATTTTGACAAGAAATTTAATGGATATGTAACCATGGAATATGCACTTTCGAATTCGTTGAATATTCCTGCTGTGAAATCTTTAAATGATTTAGGTAAGGAGCGATTGATTCAAAAATTGATTGAATCTGATTTTAAACAGATAAAAAAAGACCAAAATAAACTAGGGCTTTCTATGATTCTAGGAGGTTGTGGAGTTTCGCTAGAAGAAATGACAACACTTTTTTCATCATTTGCAAATGATGGGGTGTACAATCGTACCGTATTTGTAATGGGAGATACATTTTCTCGGCAAGCTCGTTTACTTTCTTCCTCTTCTAACTTTATGATTACCGAAATACTCTCGCGAATAGCGCGACCAGATTTGCCTGTGAACTGGGAAGCTAGTCAACATTTACCTCGCATTGCTTGGAAGACGGGAACTTCTTATGGTCGCAAAGATGCGTGGAGTATTGGGTTCAATAAAAATTATACGGTGGGAGTGTGGTTAGGAAATTTTTCTGGTCAGGGTGTGGCTGAGCTAAGTGGAGCTAACACAGCTACGCCATTGCTTTTTAAGATTTTCAATACCATTGATTATAATGCACCAAACGATTGGTTTGCTATGCCCAAAGAATGCAATATCCGTTTGGTATGTAGTGAAACAGGAAAGTTGCCTAATGATTTTTGCACGAATACTATTATGGATTATTTCATACCAATGGTTTCTTCTAATCAGTTTTGTGATAGTCGTAAGGAGATTTGTATTTCTGCGGATGAAAAGTTTTCCTACTGCAAAAATTGCTTGCCAGAAAATGGTTACAAGAAAAAGTTTTACAGAGTCGTAGCACCCGAGATGCAGTCTTATTTTGAAGAGAATAGAATAGCGTATGAGCATATCCCGCTTCATAATCCTGAATGCGAGCATATTTTTGTGGAGGGAGCCCCCAAGATTATTTATCCTGTAAATGGATTAGAGTATTTTATTGATAAGAATGATGCCGAACCTATTCAACTGAGTTGCGAAGTTACGAATGATGTAACTTTTGTTTTTTGGTATATCAACAATAAGTTTTATAAAAAAGCGAAAGCGAAGGATAAACAGTTTTTTGTTCCAGATGAAGGTACAGTAAAGGTTTCATGCACAGATGATAAAGGAAGAAATGCGGATGTTTGGATTAAAGTAAAGATGGTGAAGCTTTAGAAGGAGGAAATTTTCTAACGAAAATTCTGAAATGCATGCAAGAAAACTTTTGTTCAATATTATTTCTTTTGCCAAGACTGCCAAGCACCCGTAGACCAAAGTGCTAAAGCAATAAGCACAGGTTGAAACGGAAGTCTTACCCAACGGGCTAAGTCTGAGTTTAAACCAAATGCATTTCTATGTTCTACTAGTTGAGCAATATTGCCCGGAAAAACAAGCACAAAAAAAGTGGCTACTATCCAGCCTATCATTACTTTGTGTTTAAATAAAAATAAAAGCGATAGTCCTAAAACAATTTCTACAAAACCTGATAGCAACACTACTGTGTCTGCGTCTAAAGGTACCCAAGTAGGTACTTGTGCCAAAAATTCAGTTCTAAGAAAAGTAACATGACCTATGCCAGCAAACAAAAGGAAAGCTCCTAAAAGATAGCGTGAAATGTTTTGGGTTAATGAAGTTTCAATAGTATTATTGGTAGCGTTCATGATTTTTTTTGACTATTGAATCTTTTGAAAAATATCAAAAGGCTTAAGTTCTTCTTAATGTTATTTCAGTTACCTCTGGTAAAATACCCACTCTGCCTGGATATCCTAAAAAACCAAAACCACGGTTTACATAAATGTATTGTTTGCCTTCGTTATACAAGCCAGCCCATTGTTTGTAAACAAATTGAGATGGAGACCATTTGAAATATTTGGTTTCAATACCAAACTGAAAGCCATGCGTGTGACCGCTTAGTGTTAAATCTATATCAGGGTATTCGGTGCGCACTTGAGCATCCCAGTGCGAAGGGTCGTGGCTCATTAGAATTTTGAAAGGTATATCCTCAGTGCCTTTGTGAGCTTCTTTCATTTTTCCATAACGAGGAAAATTCAAAGCATGTCCCCAGTTTTCGATACCAAGTATGGCAATCTTTTCTCCGTCTCTTTCAAGAATTTGATTTTCATTCATCAATAAACGCCAACCCAAATTTTTATGTACTTCCTTGAATCGTTCAAAATTTGCTTTCTTTTCATCCCCGGTATTCCAAGGCACGTAGTCACCGTAATCGTGATTTCCAGTGATAGAAAGTACTCCATGCTTAGCTTCTAGCTTATCAAAAATTTGCATGTAGGGTTCCATTTCATCAGCGGTATTATTCACTAAATCGCCAGTGAAAAGAATAGCATCGGCATTCAATGCATTTATTTTTTTAACCACATCAATTAAAGGTTCTGTTCTATTAAAACTCCCAGAATGAATATCAGAAATTTGCACAAATCGAAAGCCATCAAAAGCAGCTGGAAGATTTGGAAACTTAAGTGTCACTTTTTTGAATTGATAATTGTAAGCATTTACGATAACGCCATAAAGCATAGCTGCAAAAGGAACAGAGGCAGTTAGCAATGCCACTTTTCCTAAAAATGCAGAGCGGGAAATCCCATTCGGATTAGCATTTACATTTTCTGATGGGGCTGCCGATACTTTATTTATGGAATAAATTATAAAGCGATAGATATCTCCTAAAAAGAAGAAAAGAAGCACCACAATTTTTGCAACCATCAGCATCATAAAAACAGCTGAAATGTAGGATATGAAAGGTTTGCTGAAAAGCTTGGGTCCAATCACTCGATAGGTAATAAAGGAAGCATACAGGAAAATATTTAGACTTAAGTACACTAGTTGCGCCCAACTAAAGCGCTCTCCTACTTTTGGTGGAAAGGTGAGTTTGATGGCTTGGTACATATAATACTCGCCACCTATCAATAAAGACAGCATTAAAATAGGGAACAAAAAACTTCTCATTTAAATTATTTGTTATGAAGACGGTTTGCTTTCAAAAATATTCTGAAATTTACCGCAAATGTATTGGATGAAAATAACAACGAAGGTTAATTTTTTGTTTTTTGTTTTTTGTTTTTCGCTTTTTTTTTCAGCCGAAGGTCAATTAGTAGAGCAAAAGAAAATTTTTAGTAAAGCAGATACACTTCGCGGAAGCCTTCGCCCAGAGCGGACCTGCTATGATGTAAAATTTTATGAGTTACATGTAGAAATAGATACTTCAAACAAAACTATAAAGGGTAGTAATGAGATTTTTTTTACTGCTACACAAGATATCAACGCTATGCAGGTTGACCTATCTGATAGTTTTGTAGTAGATAAAATTACGTTTCAGGGGAAGCCTGTTTTTTTTGCACGTGAGTACAATGCACTCTTTCTTGCTTTTTTTAAACCCATAGGAAAAGGAGTGGAGACAAGTATCAAAATTGAATATCATGGCAGACCCATAATAGCCAAGCGCGCTCCTTGGGACGGAGGTTTTGTTTGGAAGCATGATGACAATGGCAAGGCTTGGATAGCAGTGGCTTGTGAGGGCTTAGGAGCATCATCGTGGTGGCCATGTAAAGACCATTTGTCCGATGAGCCTGATTATGGGATGCGCATAGAATGCACAGTACCAGATGGGTTGAAGTGTATTTCTAATGGTAATTTAGAATTTGAATTTCCAAATAAAGGAAGAAACACTACCACTTATTCTTGGCGCGTTTCGTATCCAATAAATACTTATAATGTAACACTCAATATTGGCGACTACACTCATTTTGGAGAGAGATATACAGCACAAGATGGAGACTCTTTGGCGCTTGATTATTATGTCCTATCCTATAATTTAGAAAAAGCTAAAAAGCAATTTGAACAAGTAAAACCTATGATGAAGGTGTATGAAAAATATTTGGGTAAATATCCTTTTTGGAAAGATGGATATGCGCTGGTAGAAACGCCTTATTTGGGGATGGAACATCAAGGAGCAATTGCTTATGGAAATAAATACAAAAGCGGGTACAATGGAATTGACTTTTCCAAAATAGGATTGAAATTCGATTACATCATTATTCATGAAACAGGACATGAATGGTGGGGCAATAGCGTAAGCTGCAAAGACATAGCTGATATGTGGATTCATGAAAGTTTTTGTACGTATGCTGAAGCTATTTATGTGGAAGTCTTGCATGGCAAGGATACCGCCCAACTTTACATCAATGCAAAGAAAAAAGATGTAGACAACAAATCTCCTATTCAAGGACCTTATGGTGTAAATGAAGAGGGTGATGGCGATATGTATCCTAAAGGTTCATTAATGCTTAATACTATGAGAACCATTGTGAATAATGATGCGCTGTGGTGGTCTACTATAAAAGGAATTTCAGATACTGCATTTAAACTAAGGAATACAGATGCTAATGAGATTATAGCCTATATGAATCAACGAACTGGGAAAAATCTGGAGCCTATTCTAAGACAGTATATTCAACATGCTGCTATTCCCAAAGTGGTTTACAGTCTCACAAAAGTAAAAGCAAAGCAGTATAAGTTTTCGTTTGAATGGATAAACGATATGAAAGATGAATTTCTTCAAATGCCTGTTATTGTTGAATTTGATGGAAAGCAAGAGCGAGTGGAGTTGCCACAAGTAAAGAATGGAGACTATTTTAAAAAGGTTTCTAAATATTTTAAGATTGCAGATTTAAGTACATTTAAAATAAATCAAGAATTGGAGTATATAGATGTGGTGGAAGTGGCAGCGTTTAAAGAGAAAAAAGAGATGAAGATTAAAAAATGATGTGGGAATTAAGGAGTTACGGAATTTGATAATGAGTCTTTTGTCTAGTGTCTTGTATTTTATATCTAACTTCTAAATAAAAAATATGGCAACACAAGAAATACAAATAACTTGGAAAAGTGGGGTAGCTTTTGAAGCGTATCAGAATGGTAAAACATTTATGATAGATGGTTCGCCCGATGTGGGTGGGCAAGATTTAGGAGTGCGACCAAAAGCTCTTATTTTAAGTGCTCTAGCGGGTTGTACGGGTATAGATGTAGTTATGATTTTAAGTAAAATGCGAGTTGTATTTTCTCATTTCGATATTAAAGTACAAGGTGCCCTTACCACTGCGGAGCCTACTTATTACGACCAAGTAAAAATTATTTACGAGATACAATTAGAGGATAAATCAGAAAATGATAAAGTAAAAAAAGCAGTAGAACTATCGCAGGAGAAATATTGTGGTGTGAGTGAAATGGTTAGGAAATTTGCAGAGTTGAGTTATGAAATTGTTTATTTATAAAATTTCTTGTTTTTAAAAACAAGGAGTATGTTTGATGGAATTAATTTAAATCTGAAAAATATAAAGTATGTATACTACTATCGTTTTAATTCATAGAATTATTGTATCAGTTTTCTTGTTCCATTACTTATGGAAATCTTATTTGCTATTAAGCAATAAGAATGAAACCCTAGCTAATTATTCTACTAAAACTAGAATAGCTGAAATGGTAGTGAGTTTCCTTTTTCTAGCTACTGGCTTTTATTTAGTAGTAGAAGGACCGGCATTAAATATTAAGCAATACATCAAATTTGCATTAGTTTTTGCATCAATTCCATTAGCCGTAATAGGTTTCAAAAAAGGGAAAAAGGCATTTGCAGCTATAGCTGTATTATTTCTTTTAGGAGCCTACGGTTTGGCTGAGTCTTATAAGAAGCACAAAGGAGATGGTGTGGTGGTAGCTGTAGACGGAAAGATGATTTATGAAGCAAAGTGTGTATCCTGTCATGGTGATGCTGGAGATGCTCAGATAGGCGGTGCTAAGAATTTAAAAATGACACAACTTTCTGCCGAGCAACAAAAAGCTCTAATAAAAGGTGGAGGAACTGGAATGCCAGCTCAACCTGACTTAACAGATGAGCAACTAAACTCTTTGGTCGGTTACGTTTCTACCTTGAAATAATTGCTCGTAATCTTTTCTTTTTGGAAATGATTAAAATCATTTTGTAAAGTTATCGAACAATCTATCTTTGCGCTTGTTTATAATTAGTCTAAATAAGCTATTTTGAAAAGTAAGAGTTGTTTTTTGCTAAGAGTTGGATTGATTTTGTTGGTTACTTTCGTTTTTGGAATTTCTTCAGAAGCAAATAATAGCGAGCGTTCTAGGGTTTTAGTTCATACTTTAAATTACCTCAGTCACGATTATAAGAATGCTGTGGTAAATGGTAAACTTAAAAGTGAGAGTGAATATGAGGAGATGCGTGAGTTCAGCAAAGCTGCTGTAGGGCATTCAAATGAATTCGGAAAAGAGTGGAGTAAAGATGACTCTACTATAATTTGCTCTCTCGTTTTTCGTTTAGATAGTTTGGTGCAAAATCAAGCAAGTTTTGAAGTAGTATCACCATTGGCTAATGAAGCAAAGCTACTAGTAATTAAAGCCTCAGGTTTAGTTGTTGTACCCTTAAAATATCCAAGTGTTTCTAATGGTAAAGCCATTTTCGCAGCCAATTGTGCAAAATGCCATGGCGATAAAGGATATGGTGATGGGAAAGAGGGATTAGCTTTGAATCCTCCTCCCAGAAATTTTAATGACAACGACCGAATGGCTGGAATTTCAGCCTTTGGAGCATTTAATACCGTTCGATGTGGCATAGCAGGTACGGGTATGAAACCCCATCCACAGTTGAGTGATGAAGAGGTTTGGGATGTTGCATTTTATGTACTGTCTATTCGTTATCAAAAGAAACTTTCCGATAAAAATTTCGAAGCAGAAAAAGTGGTTACTGCAAAATTACCTTCTCTTAATATGAATGCTATTGCCGCTATTACTGATGAAGAACTACAGCAAAAATTTCATGCAGATGAAAATACTTTGGCAGCAGTTCGTTTACAAGAGCCAGGTGAGAACAAAGACCAGTTTATTCGTTTGGCGCTTCAGTATATAGATGAAGCAAGTTTGGCCAGTCGGGATGGAAACTATGAAGAGGCTCAAAAATTGGCAGCACTATCTTATTTAGAGGGAATAGAGCCCATAGAAAAACAATTGCGTTCTTCAGACCCTGCATTAATGGAGCGTTTAGAAGAACAAATGGCTAATGTTCGAAAAATGATTAATGAACATCGTTCCAAAACTGAAGTGTCTGATTCTCTGAAGGTTTCTAGAGCTTTAATTACAGAAGTAGGAAAGGTTTTAGAAGGAAGAGAGGTATCTTTTTGGTTGGCTATGCTGATGGCAGTCTCCATATTACTAAGAGAGGGATTGGAAGCTTTTTTGGTAATTATGGTGATATTAAGTGTTATAAAAGCTGCCGAACTTAAAGGTGCTAAAAAGTTTGTGCATGTAGGCTGGATATTGGCAGTAGGGCTGGGTGTGTTACTTTGGATGCTGGGAGGTCAGTTAATTAAAATGCAACGTGCTCGAATTGAACTGATAGAAGGAGTCATCTCCTTTGTAGCAGTAGCTATGCTTTTGTACATTGGCTTTTGGCTGCATGGCAAATCAGAAGCTGGTAAATGGAAAGACTATGTTACGAGCAAAGTAAAGAGTGTGATGAATAGCGATAGCCTTTTGGGTTTATTAGCACTTTCTTTTTTTGTTGTTTTTAGAGAGGTTTTTGAATCAGTTTTATTTTTATCTGCATTAAATATAGAGTCAGCAGGTAAGCAAGAAAATGCCATAGTATTTGGAGTGATACTCGCTTTTGTTTTGGTAATTGTCTTGGCTTGGATTGTTTTGAAATTTTCTGCCAAATTACCCATTCCTAAACTTTTTAAAATATCATCTTTTGTAATGGCGGTATTGGCTATTGTATTGGTAGGAAAAGGAACTCACTCATTACAAGAAACAGGTTTAGTTTCTATACATCAGTTTCCTATCACCAGAATTGAGTTGTTGGGTATTTTCCCTACACTAGAAACGGTCCTAGCTCAAGTATTGGTATTTTTGCTAGTTCGCTTAGTATGGAAATTATCTAACGCTAAAACCAATACTGCTAAATAAAAAAGCCATTTCTTTTGGAAATGGCTCTCTTTAAAATTTTCTACAATAAATTAATTAGCTAATGCTTTTTCTATAGAAGCTAGCGCCTCAGGATCATTAATAGATTTTCCAGGAGCTATGGAGGTAATTACTTTCCCATCTTTTCCTATTACAAATTTTTGAAAATTCCATTTTACAGCTGCATCTAAAGTTCCATTTTCTTCTTTCTTAGTAAGGTATTGATACAATGGAGCTATATCACTTCCCTTAACAGATATTTTTGAAAACATAGGGAATGTTACTTGATATTCTCTGGTGCAAAATTCTTTTATTTTCTCGTTACTGCCTGGCTCTTGTCCCATAAAGTTATTAGCTGGAAAGCCTAACACCACTAAACCTTTGCTTTTGTATTTTTCGTACAAAGCCTGAATCTCTTTGTATTGAGGAGTGTTGCCGCAAAGAGAAGCCACGTTTACGATGAGTAATACTTTTCCGTTGTATTTAGAAAGAGAGACTTCTTTTCCATCTATATCTTTTACCGTAAAGTCGTATACAGTTTTAGTGGAAGGGGCTGCAAAGGTGAATGCCAGCAAGAATGTTAAAAGGATAGTTTTCATATAATTTTTTTAGTTAAACAAGGAAACGTATAAATAGTTTGCTAAGGTAGTTTGAAAATATGAGAGTTCGATTCTGAAAAAATTTTACTTTGATTTTTTTAGAAGATTAACGAATAGAATCTAACCTAGTTAGTGGTCGAACTAGTTTGGTGTGAAAGGTTTGGTAAAAGATGGCTTCAAGAAGGAATTTAATTAATTGATAATTAGATAATTAATGCTATTTTTGTATTTAATCATTAAAATCTATTGACAAGTTTTGCTTTTCGTTTTATCTTGCAATCGTTTTAATACTAAATCACTAACAAAAAATTATCAACATGTCCACTTTAAAATCATTCTTTTCTGTTGCATTATTTACTCCTCTTGCGTTGAATGTTTTGGCAGGAGATTGTCCGGCACTTTCTGGTGAATATAAAATTGGAAAGACAGATGCTGACTATGCTTCTATTACAGAAGCGGTAACTGCTTTAAAATGTGGTGGTGTGAGTGGTGCGGTTACATTCTTAATACAAGATGGAAAATATAATGAGCGTATCGAGTTGGGTTCTATTAACGGAACTTCTGCTCAGAACACTGTATCCTTTGAATCTTTGAAGGGTTCTAATACAGATGTGGTATTAGCTTCTAATACGCCAGATGCAGAATACACGGTAGGTTTAAACGGAACTTCTTTTGTTTCTTTTGAAGGACTTACTATTGAAAACAAAACTGGAAATACTGGAAATGCATTGAGAATAGATGGTTCTGCAAGAAATCTACGTTTCAAGAATGTATCTTTTGATGGAACAGACAAACCAAATACAGGTGCTAACAGTGCTGTTATTTACTCTACTTCGAATCAACCAAAGTCAAATATATCTTTTGAAGATTGTGAAATTAATAATGGAAGTATTGGGTTATACAAAGGAGGCTCTTCTTCTTCAGATAGCAGAACATCTTTAGTAGGTTGTATTTTCTTTAATCAATACGAAGGTGCTATCGCTTTAAACAATGAAGTTTCTCCTATTTTAAGTAACAATGTAGTGAGTAGCGTTTCTCCTTTCAAAGCTTACAAAGGAATAGCATTGGAAAATGTAAGTGGTTCAATGATTGTAAGTAGCAATGTGGTAAATGCAGTAAATGGTAGCTATGGTTTAGCTATGAATAACTGTGAGGGTTTAGCGACTAACTACGGAAGTATTACTAATAACTCATTAAACGTAGGGGGCGAAAGCACTATGTATGGTTTGTATTTAACTGGAAAAACAGACAATCAAGTTTTGAACTTTAATAGAGTAAAATTAACTCCTAGCAAAGTATCTGCTTCAAATCAAGCTTACTACAAAAACATTGGCTCTGGATTTAACATCAATTTATTAAACAATATTTTCTTTGATTTGAATACAGGCGGTTACACTATTCTAGGAAATACTTACAAAGATTTCTTTAATCAATTGCCTTCTCAAAGCAATCCTTCTTTAAGTGTTTCAGCAAATGGAATAATGATTGAGAAAGTAACACCAGCCAATTAAAAGAAATAGAAATAAATATTTAAAGTCTCGTCTTGTACGGGACTTTTTTTTGTCTTCAAATGGATGTTTTGTTCAAATAATCAATAAATAAAGTATATTTTTATATCCTCATTTTAAGTGTAAACTTAATTAGATACTCGATGGATTTTTTAAACAATCAGCTTCCAAAATCAAAGCGACTTTTGCTGGTAGAAGATAATTTGGGAGATATAAGACTCACCAAAGAGGCCATTAAAGCAAGCAAAGTGGATTTTGAGATGGATGTAATTTCAGACGGAGAATTAGTATTGGATTTTTTAAATCAAAAAGGTAATTTTTCAGAAGCGGAAAGACCAGATTTAATTATGTTGGATTTAAATCTTCCCAAGAAAAATGGTATTGAGATTTTGAGAGAAATAAAAGATTCTCCTAGTTTAAGGAGAATCCCAGTAATAGCAGTAACAACTTCTGAGGCAGATCATGATGTAACAATGGCTTATGATTTACACGCAAATGCCTATATTTTAAAACCTGTAGATTTCGATGATTTTACAAGGGTTATTAAATTGATAGATTCCTTTTGGTTTAACACAGTAAAGTTAGCTTCAGAGTAAAATGGATAAAACCGAGTTTAAGGTACTTCTAATAGAGGATAATGCAGGGGATGCATTTCTGATAAAATTTTATTTGGGAGAATCTTTTTCTCCAAAATTTTCATTTTATCATGCAGAAACAATTCAATCTGCCTACGAATTTCTCTCTAAAGATTCGTTTGATATTATTTTAATGGATTTGAATTTGCCTGATAGCGTGGGCCTAGAAACTATTAAAAACTTATTAGAGAAATTTCCGAATAATTTAGTAGTGGTATTGACAGGGCTTACCGATGAAAAGGTGGGTCTAGTAACAGTTCGCTATGGTGCTCAAGATTTTTTGGTGAAAGGTAAATTTGATGGTAAAGTTCTTATTTCTTCCATCTTGTTTGCTTTTGAAAGATTTAATCTGAATAAACAAATTCAAAATGCCTCTTTAGAATTGAATAAAGGCGATGCGCGATTTAGAAATTTGCAGGAGATATTAAAAGTGGGCTATATCGAGATGGATATTGAGAATATGGTATTGTATACTTCTCCCACATTACTCAAGATTTTGGGCTCCCCAGCTGAGCGTGAGAAATTGCAATATCATGACGCATTAGAATTGGTAGAAAACAAAGACGAGGTTTTGGCTGCTGTCGAAAAACTTATCAAAGAAAAAGGACAGTTAAAAGTTGAAATCATTCGCACTGAAAATCACAGTAAGCTTAATCTCCAAGCTGAGATCATAAATGGTAAATTTGTAGGTGTTGTTTTTCCTTCTTAGTATTTTTACCCATCCTATTCCCCAAAATAATCCTTCTAAACTTTTTTTATAAAATCATGTTTCTAGGAATATGATTTTAAATATTCTTCTGCTATTACTGGCTTTTGCAGGAATGGAAATAGTAGCTCATATCATGCACAAATATGTAATGCATGGCTTCTTATGGTCACTCCACCAATCACATCATCAAAAAGGTAAAGGTTTTTTTGAAAAGAACGACTACTACTTTCTCATGTTCGCTACTCCTGGAATTCTACTTATTCTAACTGGAGCTGCAAATGATTTTGATGGTAAATTTTATTTAGGTCTAGGAATTGCATTGTACGGATTCACCTATTTAATACTGCACGATATTGTTATTCATCAACGCTTTCGATGGTTCACTAAAAGCAACAATTCATATATACGAGCGATGCGAAGAGCACACAAATCACATCATGCGCATGTAGATAAAGATGCAGCGGTGTCTTACGGATTGTTATGGGTAGATAAGAAATATTTTAAAGAAAATAATGAGCAATAAAAAGAAGGTAGTTGTTATTGGAAGTGGGTTTGCCGGTTTATCTGCCGCATGTGTTTTGGCGAAGGAAGGGATGGATGTAACGGTACTGGAAAAAAATGACCAAGCTGGTGGTAGAGCACGCGTGTGGGAAAAGGATGGCTTTGTATTTGATATGGGTCCAAGCTGGTATTGGATGCCCGATGTTTTCGAGAATTTCTATCAAATCTTTGGAAAAACTACAGCTGACTTTTATGATTTAAAAAGATTAGACCCTAGTTACAGAATATGCTATCAAGGGGAAGAAAAAATAGATGTGCCAGCATCTGTGGAGAAATTAATAAATCTATTTGAGGAGAAAGAAAAGGGGAGTGGAAAAGAGTTGCAGGGATTTTTAAAAGATGCGGAATACAAGTACAAGACCGCTATGAATGATTATGTAAATCGGGTAGCTGATTCTATTTCAGAGTTTTTTGAAATTAAGTTATTAGTGAAGAGTTTTCAACTACAGTTATTTCAATCGCTGAGAAGTGAGGTGCGCAAGAAGTTTAAAAATCCTTCTTTGGTTAGCTTACTAGAATTCCCTGTTTTGTTTTTAGGTGCTACTCCTGATAAAACACCCGCGATGTATAGCATGATGAACTATGCTGATTTAGTATTGGGTACTTGGTATCCTATGGGAGGAATGAATAAAATAGTAGAAGCTATGCTTTCGATAGCGCAAGAATATGGTGTGAAAATTTTATTGAATCAAGAGGTGAAGAAGATAGAGGTGGTGAACAAAAAAGCGACTCGAGTACACACGCATACAAATATTTTTAATGCGGATGTGGTGGTGGCGGGAAGTGACTATAAGCATACAGAGCAGACTTTATTAAGCAAAGAGTATAGAACCTATAGTGCTGATTATTGGGAGAAGCGCACCATGTCTCCTTCTTCTCTTTTATTTTATATAGGAGTAGATAAAAAGCTACCCAATTTGCTACATCACAATTTGTTTTTTGATGCAGATTTTGAACAGCATGCTCAGGAAATTTATACAACTCCTCAATGGCCTAAAGAGCCACTCTTTTATGTATGCGCGCCTTCTAAAACGGATGCAACAGTAGCTCCACAGGGAATGGAGAATTTATTTCTGTTAATGCCCTTAGCTCCTGGTCTAGAAGATAGTGAAAAGGCTCGCGAGCAATATTTTCAAGTGATGATGAAAAGACTTCAAGAAAGAATAGGAGAACCTTTTGAAGATAATCTTGTTGTGAAGAGAAGTTATTGCTTGCTTGATTTTGAAAAGGATTACAACTCCTTCAAGGGAAATGCTTATGGATTAGCAAATACGTTGATGCAAACTGCCGTGTTTAAGCCTAAGATGATTTCCCCTAAAGTCAACAATCTGTTTTATACTGGGCAGTTAACTGTGCCAGGTCCTGGAGTGCCGCCCTCCCTTATATCGGGGGAAATGGTGGCTAAGGCGGTATTGAAAAAAATAAATGCTGGAACTATTTGAACTGATTTTTTTATTGAAACCCAGAAACAGTTGAAAGGATATGTTTGAATTATTTGAAAAAACTGCACAAGAATGCAGTAAAAATATTACGGTCACTTACAGTACTTCGTTTTCGTTGGGTATTAAAATGTTGAGTCCTAAGTTTCATGCTCCCATTTATGGAATATACGGAATGGTGCGCTATGCTGATGAAATAGTAGATACCTTTCATGATTTTGACAAAAAAATATTGCTGGAAAAATTTAAGCGCGACACTTTTGAGTCCATTGAAAATCGAATTAGTTTAAATCCTGTATTGCATTCCTTTCAAAAAGTAGTTAATGAATTTCAGATATCGCTCGATTTGATTCAAGCATTTTTTAAGAGTATGGAAATGGATTTAAACGAGGTGGCTTATGGGGATGAGGGTTATCAAGAATACATTTACGGTTCAGCTGAAGTTGTAGGGTTAATGTGTTTGAAAGTGTTTAGTGAAGGGAATGATTTGCTCTATGATAAGTTAAAAGCACCTGCAAAATCATTAGGTGCAGCTTTTCAAAAAGTAAATTTTCTGCGCGATATGAAAAGCGATTATCAAGAAAGAGGTAGAGTTTATTTTCCTGGTATCGATTTTAATTTTTTTAAGGAGGATGCTAAAAAGCAAATAGAGCAAGAGATACAGCAAGATTTTGATGCAGCTTTAAAAGGAATACTGCTATTGCCGCTTGGCGCCAGAGCTGGGGTACTTTTGGCTTATAAATATTACATGGGACTATTTAGGAAAATTAAAAGAGTACCTGTTTCTAAAATTAAAGAAGCACGGATTCGTGTATCTGATTTTAAAAAAATAGTGCTACTTGCGGAAACGTATCTTAGTACACAGTGGCACATAAAAGCTGCCTAATATCTTTTTTGGTATGCACTTCACATATCTTGCTATTGATTTTTTTACCATTCTATTTCCATTTTTATGGTCTTTTGAAAATCGTATACATTTTAGCAGAAAGTGGAAGAACTTTGTACCCGCAAATTTAGCAACGGCTTTCTTCTTTTTAGTGTGGGATTATTTTAAAACTAAACATGGCGTTTGGGGTTTTAATTCTGCTTATATTTTAGGAATAAAATTTGGAGGGCTTCCATTGGAAGAAGTGCTTTTTTTTGTTACTGTGCCTTATTCCTGCACTTTTATTTACGAGGTAGTAGGTTTTTATTTTAAGCATAGAGAGGGTAGTTTTCCTTTTCGATATTTGTTTTTGACACTCTCTTTTATCGCACTTATTCTTTCTTATTTTGCTTTGGGTAAAGCATACACATTTTGGGTGTTGTTTATAGGTGCGGTAGTAATTCCGCCTTTATCTTTTCTAATGAACAAAGTACAACTTCAAAAATTTATGATTACCTATTTTATAAGTTTATTGCCTATGTTCATTGTAAATGGTTTGCTTACGGCATTGCCCGTAGTTATTTATAACGATTTAGAAAACATAGGACTACGTATAGGTTCCATTCCAGTAGAAGATTTTTTTTACTGTTTCATATTATTGCTGATGAATATAAGTTTGTATGAATACTTCCAAAAGTACAGTGCTAAACAAATTCAATAGTTTCTATTCTTCTTTTATAGATGCTGTGGAAAAAAATAATTGACTCCTTTATTTTTTTTGTTTCCTTTGTATCGTCTTTGGTTGCTGAAGTACATCTGTACGGAAGCATTAAAAGGGAATCCTGTGAAATTCAGGAACAGTCCCCGCTGCTGTAAGTTCTAAATGCGTTTTTGACACTAAGCCACTGTTTGAAATAAAACGGGAAGGCATCAAAAACAGAACGAGTCAGAAGACCTGCCTAGACACAAATAATTTTCAAGGCTTTCGGGTAGAAAGGCTGAGAATCGAAATCGCTCGAGAGGTTTCTGTTCCCCGTTTTTTCTTTTTCCAAAAGCTGATAACTTTTTAAAACAAAAAAATCAGCATGAAAAGGATTTTACTAAGCGCCTTGGCAGGGGCATTGTTACTGCCAGTTTCCAGAATTTCTGCACAGCAGATAAATGAAAAAGTAATCGTAGTAAATGGTGGTAAATTTGAAACGGCTCCTCCTTTTGCTGATAAAGTTACTGTGGCTGCTTATAATACGATTAGTAAGACCTATCATATTTTTGACAGCATTGCAAGTGAGTCTACACAAGGTATTTTGGTGGATGGACAAAATGGTTTTGTGCTTACGCAAGATTCTATTGTAAAGTATGATTTTAAAACGGAGAAACGATTGGCTACAGCTAAGTATAAAGGTGGCAGTCCGCATTCATCTGCTATCAAAGGCAATACTTTTTTGGTTGGAAATTGGTATGGGCAAGTAGATAGCTTTTTGTATGGATTCGATGCCACTACATTGGCTCCAACTTTTGCTATTCAGCAAGTAGATAAAGATGTTAGAGGCATTGCTATTGTTGGTGATACAGCTTACTTGGCACAAAACATAGTTGGTACCATAGATGGTTGCGCTCCGTATGGTTGTTATGACGATTCTATTGGAGAGATTACACTCGTGAATTTAGTTTCTAAAACTGTTATAGGAACCGTGAGCCTTGGTGCTCAAGCTGCTGGTATTACTGATTTGTTTGTGAATGGAACTACCCTTGTTTCTGTGAATCCTTCAGCTAATTCAGTTACGGAATTTAATACGACTGATAGAACATTTGTAACTACTTTTTTAACGGGAACGCTCGGCAGAGGATTAGCTCTTGTGGGAAATAATTTGTACGTAATGGTAAATGGAAGTGCTGCCATATACAATTTGAGTACACACAGTTGGGGTGCTACTAATTTAACTCCTACTTCCAATATTAGCAGAACTGTAGTGGATGTAAATAGTGGTAAATTTTACCAATCTACCAATGCATATTCTTCAGCAGGAAAATTGTATACCTCCAAAGCGGGAATCCTTCAAGATTCTTTAACAGTGGGTATTTCTCCAGAAGCATTGGGTTTGTATTATAGTAACAATGTAGCTCCAATTGTAATGAATGATACGGTGAATATATTTTATAATCAAGATACCTTAATTGATGTTTTAGCCAATGATTTTGATACCACTTTTGCACCGCTATCGGTTACCATTACTTCCCCTCCACAATTACTAGGAGCTACTGCGGTAGTAGATGTTGCTACCCAAAAAATTCTTTACACACCCGCAGTAGGTGTGGTAGCAATTGATGTAATAAATTATCAGGCTTGTGATGCTGCAGGGGCTTGTGCTGCTGGAGTTTTGTATTTAAATGTAAGAGGGATAACCAATACCGGTATTGAGAATGTAGAAGCTGTGGCTATTAAATGTTATCCAAATCCTACAGAGAATGTATTGCACCTCTCTGCTGATAAAGTGATGGATAAAATTGCTTTAACTGATTTAAGTGGAAGAGTAGTGGAAGAAAAATTAGTAGAGACAAGTGAAACAGAAATAAATATAGCAGCTCTTTCATCGGGTATATACTTACTTTCTATATCTGTTAATGGGCAATGGTTTCATCAAAGAATTGTTCGTAAATAATGTTTGCATTAAAGCGCAATTATTCAATTAAAATGGAGCAGGGTAACTTAGTTTTTAAGTTGTTAAAAAGTATTTTGCTTTTGTTGACTATACAAACTAGTTGCTCTGCTCAATTTGCTCCTGCTGTAGGAATAGCAGGAAGCGATGCGCTTTCATTCGATTCTCCTCTTTTTAAAAATTGGGCGAGTGGATGTGAAGTAAAGAGAGGATATCAAAATAAAGCAGATACTACTTTAGGTTATACCGATGTAGGCGAAAATACTGATGCACTAGGCAAAGCAGGAGAGAATGGTGTGTTGAGTTTAGGAGATGGAGGTGAGGCTGTGCTTACTTTCCCTCATCCTATCAAAAATGGAATAGGACCTGACTTCGCTGTTTTTGAAAATGGATTTTCTTTTGGTGGAGTAGGTATGGCATTTTTAGAATTAGCCTTTGTAGAGGTGAGTAGTGATGGATCTCATTTTGTACGCTTTCCTGCCACTTCACATACGCAAGATACCACACAATTAGCCATGGAAGGAATGGATGCAAGTCTGTTGCACAACCTAGCTGGAAAATATGTTTTTAGAAATGGAACTCCCTTTGATTTAGCTGAATTGAAAGATTCTTTGAGACTAGATATAAACCGCATTACGCACATTAAGTTAGTAGATGTAGTTGGTTCTATTGATGAGCGTTTTGCATCTTATGACATAGAGGGAAATAAAATCAATGACCCTTTTCCTACTCCTTTTCCATCATCTGGCTTTGATTTAGATGCTGTAGGGGTGATAAATGAAATTACACCTAGTGGGCTAGAAACTAGTGAGAATATACACTTCAGCGTTTTCCCTAATCCAGTCTCTAATGTAGTCTACTTCTCTGAGGAGGTAAAAGAGTTACTTGTTTTAAATGAATTAGGGCAAGTCGTTTTTTGGGGAAATGAATTGAATCATTTAAATGTATCTCAATTTTCAGAAGGAGTATATGTGCTGGAAGCAAAGCAATTCAGTGGTTTTAAACGAATGAAGATTGTTGTTCAACATTAATAGAATATGTAACGACTCCGCGTCTCTGTGGTGAAATGAAAAATGAATCATGAACTAAAATATTGCGAAAGATGTGGGAGTGCATTTGAATGCAAGCCGGGTAATATTACGCAATGTCAGTGTTTTGAATTTCAGATTGAGGCATCCGTAAAAGCTAAGATAGGAGAGGAGTATAGCGATTGTTTGTGTGGAAAATGCCTAAAGGAAATAGCGGAGAAATTTTCAGATTTTAATTTCGATAAAACTAAGTAAATGCAAGAAAATTTGCAATCACTGGACTTGAAAAATTCAAATCAATCTTGTTCGATTGAAAAGGATTTCTACGTTGAAAATGGATTGTATGTTTTCACAGAAGCCTATCATTTAAAGAGAGGCAAGTGTTGCAAGAGCGGATGTAGGCATTGTCCTTATAATTTTAGGAAGCAAGAAAATGATTTCCAATAAGAATGAATTTTAGTAGAAAATATTTTTTCTTTTTATGGATGCTCCTGTGTTTTTGGGCGAGTAAAGTCTATGCCTATAACTATAACCTAACAGATAGTACTATTCACTTAAATATGGTGACAACAGTATCACAAAAAGTTCAACATACTTTTGATGTGAAAACTTTTGACCCAAAAAATGTGTCAGGGAAAAAGCTATCTGATTACCTCACAGAACTAACTCCAATTTATATTAAAAATTATGGTGGAGGTCAACTTTCCACAATTTCATATCGGGGTACATCATCTTCTCAAACAGAATTATTGTGGAATGGCATCAAGCTAAATTCACCCATGTTAGGTCAAAATGATTTGTCACTATTTACGAATGGAATACAAGATGATATTAGTATTTCGTCTGGCGGTGCAATAGGTGCTCAACTGGAACTAAAAAACAATACTAGCTTAGATTCTGCTCTTGTGGCTGGTAATGTAATATTGCGTGCAGGGAGTTTTAAAGCTATAGATGTAGTTCTGAATACAAAATATCAAGCAGGTTGGTTTATTGGTAGCACTAAGTTTGCAGTGAATAATTCTACCAATAATTTTTCGTTTAAAAATACCTTTAAGGAATTAGCTCCTATTGAAAAACAGTCTCATGCAGCGTATAGTCAGTTGGCTTTCTTTCAAGAATTGACAGCACTAGTAGATAAGAAGAATAGACTGTCATTATTTTTTTGGTACACTCATTCAAACCGAGAGCTACCTCCTATTATGAGCCAGAGTAAGAGTTTCCAAACTCAGGATGATGAAGCATTTCGAGGCATGGTAAACTACTACGGGGAATACAAGAAGTTGTACTATAAGATTGTATCTGCTTTTATTAACGAGTCACTTTGGTATAAAGATCCATTAGCAAATTTGGACAGCAAGAGTAGTACAAATGCTATTAGAAATAAAATCAGTATTGGTTATGAATTACCAAAGAATTTTTCTTTGGGTACAAACTTGTATTATGATTATGAACTAGCGAAAACCGATGGATACAGCAAGATGCAGAACCGTTCAATTTTAGGCGGTGAGGTTTATTTACGTTATTTTGATAAAAGAAACCTACACGTTTTATTGAACTTAAAAGAAGAAGTTAATGGTGGGAAGGCATCTGCTTTTGCTCCAAGATTATTTGTGAATTTTGATACATTTCTAAAAGATAAACATCGTTTGGGTTTATTCATAATCTTAGAAAGGGCCTTTCGTTTCCCTACATTAAATGATTTGTATTGGAAGCAAGGTGGTAATCCAAATTTGAAACAAGAGAAGGCTTGGAAGGGAGAATTGAAAGCGAGCTATCGTTATAGTGATTATATAAATCTATCTGTTTCTAATTACTACAATTTGGTAGATAATTGGATATTGTGGCATCCACAAAGTAATGGTATCTGGAGTCCCGATAATGTGAAAAAAGTGTTTTCGAGAGGAGTAGAAACTACACTACAAATCTCCAATGATTTGGAAGGAAAGAAAAAATATGGAGTCCATTTTACTGCTATTTATTCTTACACCAAAACTACCAATCTGGTTGCTATCAGTACCAATGATGACTCTAAAGGCAAGCAGCTGATTTATGTTCCTTTGCATAAATTAAACTTGATAGCACACCTTGACTTTAAAGGATTTTATATTAGAGGAATAATGCTTTTTACAGATAAAATATTTACATCTACAGATAATTCTGAGTTTTTTAAAAGCTATTTTATTTCTAACCTAGAAGTAGGGAAAGACTTTCAATTTCAAAAACAGCAAATAGGAATTTCCTTTCGCATCAATAATCTAACAAATACTCAATATCAAATAGTAGCTCAGCGAGCAATGCCAGGCAGAAGTTTTGAAGGAACAATTAAGTTGAATTTTAAAAACTAAAAAATGAAACTAAAAAAAGCCAATGCAGTTTGCAATCTAATGGTATCAATAGTTTTAACTACCATATTGATGCTGGTGCTAGATGGCTGTAATACTAAAAAAGCAGAAAGTACTCCTAAGAAATATTCGAATGGAGTCTTTATAGTGAACGAGGGAAACTTTCAATTTGGGAATGCATCTTTCTCATTTTACGACCCAGCTACACAGAAAATTGAAAATAATATTTTTGAAACTACCAATGGATTTAAGTTAGGGGATGTAGCACAGTCAATGAATACAGCTACTACACCCGATTATATAGTGTTGAATAATTCTCAAAAAGTAATGGCTATAGATGCCACCAACGATTTTAAATTTTTGTACAGCATTCAAATAGATGGAAGTTCACCAAGGCACATAGAGCAAATAAATGATTCCACAGCTTATGTTACAGAGTTGTATGCCAATAAAATTTGGGTAATAGATACCAAACAAAAGAAGGTGCGTAAGTCAATACCTGTGGATGGGTGGACGGAACAAATTTTTTCTTTCCCCCAAGGAGCAGTAGCTGTGCAGCATCCAAAGCCAGGTACAACAACAGGAAGCGGACTTTTATTTTTGGAAACTACAACTGATATTTTGTTTGAAACATTGCCACTTAGTTCTGAACCTTCTGGGGCAGTGAAAGATAAAAATGGAAATGTTTGGGTGCTTTGTGTCGGAGATTCGGCTAAGAATATAGCTCCTGTTTTATTATATCTAAGTGCAGCTGGTTCTGTTGAAAAAATTATGCCTTTTGCTTTGTCGAGTCATCCTAAAAGTCTTCGCCACAGCAAGTCTGATGAGTATTTGTATTTTATAGATGACAATGCTTTGTACAGAATGAAAGTGACAGATTCTAATTTGCCTACTACCTCATTCTTGTCTCTTTCAGGAAGAAACATTTATGGAGTGGATGCAGACCCAACCAATGGCGATTTGTATTTAAGCGATGCGATTGATTATGTACAATCGTCTAAAATTTATCGGTATTCAAAAGATGGAAATTTGATTCATTCGTTTAATGCGGGAATAATTTCTAACGGATTTGTGTTTAGTTATGAGTAAGTATTTTATTTTTTCTTTTTTGCGAAACAGCTCGCATTACTTGGTGTTGCTGGTCTTTAGTTTTTTTTTACTGACTAGTTGTAAGCAGAATGTTAGTCATCAACAAAATAAGATTTGTATTAGACAATCTTCTTTAGCACTTAAATATTCAAACTCTTTTTCTGTAGATTATTACAATGGATTTAAGGTGGTGAAGGTTTTTGGGAGGAAAGATACGCTCACTTATGTGCTATTTCCGAAAGGAAAGGAAGTGCCTAATGGTTTTGAATTTTCTATTAAAATTCCTACGCCCATCAATAGAGTTACCTGTCTTTCTACCACTCACATAGCGGCTTTAAGCTTACTTCACTTAACCGACAAAATAGTAAGTGTAGCAAACACGCATTTGATTTTTGATAGTGCCGTCAATGATATGGTTCGCAATCACACTGTTCAAGATATTGGAAAAGATTTTCAGCCCGATTATGAAATGATGGTGGCTTCACAACCCGATTTGGTGATGAGTGATGGTGAGTATTCTGAGCAGTTTGCTAAAATGAAATCTCTAAAATTGAATGTGCTAGGATGCAAAGATTACTTTGAGCAAGAACCCTTAGCTCGTGCAGAATGGCTAAAGTTTGTTGCAGTTTTTTTTGATAAGGAAATTATAGCTGACAGTATTTTTACAATTGTCGAAAATAACTATAATACTTATAAATCTTCTGTTGAAAGAACAAAGAATAAGCCTACAGTTTTTTGTAATATGCCCTACAAGGAATTATGGTATATGCCATGTGGTGCCAATTATACTGCTCATCTGATAGCAGATGCTGGCGGTGATTTTATATGGAAAGAATCTAATCCTACCAATGGTTTTAATCTAACGTTAAATTTTGAACAAGTATACTCTAAAGCTGCGAACGCTTCCGTTTGGTTAAATGTAAACAATGAAAAAAGTGCAATGGACTTATTGAAAATAGATAAGAAGTTTGCTCTTTTTAGCGCATTTAAGAAACGAAATTTGTATTCTGTTTATGGAAGAGAAAGCAAAGGTGGTGGTACAGATTTGTGGGAGTCAGGGGTGTACCGTCCAGATTTAATTATAAAAGATTTGATTCAAATATTTCATCCAGAAATTTCAAAGAATTACAAATTGTATTATTACAAAAAGATAGGATAATTGGGCACTTCAAAACAAATATCAATTTATGTTTTGCTTACTATTTGTTTAGTAGTGGTTTTTGTATTGCAGTTGATTACTGGTAGTTTCTCTATTTCAATCACCGATGTTTTTAAGATTTTCTCTCAGGACGCTTCAGTAGATTTTGTAGCTCGTAATATTTTGTTGGAATCGCGCTTGCCATCTGCATTGGCTGCTTTAATTGCCGGGGCGTCTCTTTCGTTAAGTGGATTACAAATGCAAACTTTTTTTAGAAATCCAGTAGCTGGTCCTTATGTTTTAGGTATTAGTTCTGGTGCATCGTTGGGAGTAGCTTGTTTACTTTTATTGTTTTCAGTTTTAGGAATTTCAACTGCTAGTGAATGGGGGATTATTTTGGCTGCAACTGTAGGAGCTAGTGTTGTTTTTTTGTTGGTGCTATCTGTTTCGTATCGGATTCAAAACTCATTGTCACTTTTAATTGTAGGATTAATGATAGCTTCTGGTGTAGGGGCTGTTATTGATATTTTGCAAACACTTGCTTCGGCAGAGTCGCTTAAACATTACATTTTTTGGTCGTTTGGTAGTTTTCATAATGTTACCTTGGAGCAAATAAGTGTGTTAAGTATTATTTGTTTTGTAGGAATTGTTTTCTCTTTTTATTTAGCCAAACCACTCAATATTTTATTGATAGGCGAGGAGTATGCATTGACATCTGGTATTCAATTAAAGCGAGTAAAATTACTCATAGTCCTTTGTACTTGTTTGTTAGCTGGGAGTGTAACCGCTTTTTGTGGACCTGTGGGTTTTGTAGGCTTGGCAGTTCCTCATTTAGCCCGAGGTATTTTTAAAACTACTAATCATACTGTTTTAACTATGGGTGTTATTCTCTTAGGAGCATTGGTTTGCAGTCTTTGTAACTGGATAACGAATCTTCCATTTTTAGGCTTGCAATTACCCATTAACGCAGTTACCTCTTTGCTTGGTGCCCCATTTGTTATTTGGATTGTTTTACGAAATAGAACAGCTTAAATGTTACAGGGAGAAAATATATCAATTGGTTACAGCGAAGAAAATATCTTAGTTAGGGATATTAATTTTCATGTTCAGGAAGGGCAACTAATTTCTTTATTGGGAGTAAATGGAATAGGTAAATCTACTTTGCTTAAAACACTTGCGGGGCTTCATGTTCCATTGCATGGAAGTATTTTATTGGATACAGCTGATTTAACTTTGTTACAACCACTGGAGCGAGCCAGAAAAGTAAGTGCTGTTTTTACAGCCCGTAATTTTGGCGAGAATATAGTGGTAAATGAATTGGTCTCTTTAGGCAGATATCCTTATACCAATTGGTTAGGAAAATTGACAACGAATGATTTAAAAATAGTGGATGAGATATTTTGCTGTTTGCAAATAGAACATTTGAGAGGAAAGGGGTTTAATAGAATAAGCGATGGGGAAAAACAAAAGGTGCTTATTGCTAGAGCGTTGTGTCAACAAACTCCCTTAATGATTTTGGATGAACCGACTGCGTTTTTGGATTTTCGCAACAAAGAAGATATCATAGCGCTTTTAAAGAGTATAGCTGAAAGTATGAAAAAGATTATCATTTTCTCTACACATGATTTGGAGGCAGCTACTTGTTACAGTCACAAGTTTTGGATCCTGAACGAAAGAAGAGAATTTTCTGAAGTAGAAAATAGAGGAGATTCAAAACGACTTAAGGCATTGCTAAGCGTGGGTTAGATAGCTAAACGCATTTCTTCATAATGTCTTTCTACATGAAGTATAGAAAGCCTTTTATTGATTTCTAAAGATTGTTTTACACAAGTAAAAAAATCTATCAATCTTTTAAAGTCCGATGGTTTTTGTAAATACGAATCTGCTTTTAAATTGTAGCAGTCTATCATATCGGTCTTATAATCTGAGTTTGATAAAATAAAAACTGGAATGTTTTTTAGAGCATCATCTGATTTTATTTTTGATAGAATTTCCTTGCCACTCACCTTTGGCATATTTAAATCCAATAAAATCAAATCAAACGTAACATCTATATTTTTTGAGGATTCCAAAAGAGCAAAGGCTTCTTCGGAATTGTAAGCATAGTGGGGTGTCAGCAAGTTATCTAACCCCACCTCTTTTATGGCCTCTATCATTAATCTGACATCTGCAAGGCTATCTTCTATCATTAATAAATTATGACGAGGCGTGTTGTTTAGCATAACACATTGATTTTATTTGATATAAAACTAATTTTATATTTTTTAAAATCAGAATACGTTAGAGCTAAATACTTAACAAAAGTAGGTTGATAGTATTTTTTAGTGAACTTCTTCTTGACTATCCAGCATTACTGGAGGGCTTTTGGGTTTGTAGGAAGGGTCTATTTCATGCCTAATAAAATCTTCCACTTGTTCAGCTCCTATGCGTTTGGCTATTATTTTTTTGTCTTTATCAAGCACATAAATTTGTGGCGTGCTTTGTATATCCCATTCAAAACGGAAATTGTTTTGATGATAAGGGTCAGCCACATTTATCCAATCTAAGTTATGCTCGTGTATAAAATCAGTCCATTTTTTCATTTCTTCTATAGACATAATGGAAGGGGCATAAACAGCCATATCAATTTTATCAGTTTTCATCTTATGATAGGCTTCTGCTAGTTTTGGAACTTCTTTTTTGCAGTGACCACAGTCTGGATCCCAAAAGCATAAAACGGTAAAGCGACTTTTTATATCGTAGATACTTTTGAAGTTTTTTAAAGTAGTATCCGTTAAATTAATGTTCATAGCTTGTTTCCCAATCAGCAGTGGTGCTAAAATTCGACCTCGCTCATTAATTTTGTAAAGCTGTGTAGAGTCTACCCAAGTAGCATATCCTTTAGCGTAGTATGTATTTACAATGTGTACATAAACAGCATCAAATCCCATGATTTTAGATTTTGCCATTTCATTAAGCATGTACACCAAAGTGTATTTAAAAATATCGCCTTTAGGATTCATTTTTTGTAATAAAGCATCTCCATCTACAATTAGGGAATCAGGATTTTGAATAATTACCCTTGTATAAAAATCTTTCAATTTGTTATTTAGAATAGGTGTTTTTAAAAGACGATCATCATTCAAATCAAAGTTATCCCAATAGTGAGCTTTATAAAAACGCCATGCCCAAGAAGAATCTATCAAAGCCCCTTTTGCATCTCGAGGTGCTTCTGGCACTTCTATGTCTTTCATGCTTTTTAGCACTTTTGCATAGAAAGTAGTTGGGTAAGTGCTAATTACACTTTGGCGCTTAGCCTTTACTTCATCATCTAATTTTTTTAAAGCATTCTTATAAACTTCCTTTTGTTTTTCATCTTTTTCATCTCTGTATAGTTTACTGTATTTTTCAGAAGAGTCGCGTTTATCTTTTAAAAAGTGCATATCTTCATAAAATAATTTATTCTCCTGAGATCCAGAAACAGCCATCTTCATAGCTAAATCATTGGTGTCAGTAGTAAGCGAAAATTTTTGTTCATTAACTAAAAATTCAAAGTATTTATTGTTCATTTTTGGAAATACCGCTAAGTAAATTCCCGCATCTAAAGCAGTATCTGCTTTAATGGTACAAACCCCATTTTTGTCAAACTCAAAAGTGTCTTTAATATATTGTTTATCGCCAAAATAATAAGCCAAGATAAGTGGGGTATTGGCTAAAGATTTGATATTAATTTTTATATCGTAACCTTTTGAAGGGTTACCGCCTACGGCAAAAATAGAAGAGCTTAAAAGGAAAAGGATGAAACTAAAAGTAAATTTTTTCATAATGATGTTGTTCTTTTAAATGATTTCAAAGTCTTAAAATTTCATTGTCAAAAGTAATACATAGTTATATAAAACCACGCCAAGGTTGCAACTATGCTTGTGAAAATTAGTTAATGGCTAATACAAAACCTTTCAGGTACATCCCCTCTGGGTGAAAAATACTCTGAGGATGATCGTCTGGTTGCGATAAGTGATGTAAGATACGGATGGTTTTACCGCTCTCAATAGCTGCAGCTGTTACGGCACCCATAAACAAATCTAAACCGACAGCCTGCGAGCAAGAGAAGGTGAAAATTATTCCTCCTTTTTTAATTTTATCGAAGGCCATTTTATTCAATCTTCGATATGCCTGTACCGCTTGGTGGCGTGCATTGTGGTTCTTAGCGAATGCAGGAGGGTCTAGCACAATTACATCATAGAAATTTTCCTCTGTTGTTTTTAAAAAGTCAAATACATCTGCACAATAAGAAGCATGCGTTACCTTGTCTGGATTGTTCAGTGCTATATTTTTATCGGTAAGTTCTATTGCTTTGGCAGAACTATCCATAGAGTGAACCAATGCCGCACCAGCCTTTACAGCATAGGCAGAGAAACCTCCAGTGTAACAAAAAGTGTTGAGTATATTTTTGCCTTTTGAATATTTTGCAAGTAGTTGTCTATTGTCTCTTTGATCTATAAAAAAACCAGTCTTTTGACCGGTTACCCAGTCTATATGAAACGTATGCCCATATTCCCTTACAAGGGTATCTCCACTTTCTCCCAGCAAATAATGGTCTTTAGAAACAGTGCCAGTCTTTTTACTTAAAGTTTCACTTTTATCATAGACTGCTTTTAATTTATTGCCTAATACTTTTTGTAAAGATTCAGTTATTTGTGGTAGTTGAGTATGTATAAAAGCCGCATGTGCTTGTACTACACACGTACCATTGTAAAAGTCTATAATCAAACCTGGCACTCCATCTCCTTCGGCATTTACTAAGCGAAAAACATTGGTATCAGTGCGAGTAGCTATACCCGATTGTATGCGCACCTGATACGCTTCTGCTATTCGTTCATCCCAAAATTTTGCAAGCGATTCTATTTTTTTGAAAGAAATAACTCGAACAGCAATACTGCCAAGGGCATAATAACCAGTAGCTAAATAGTTCCCTTTTTCGTCAATAATTTCTGCAAGTTCTCCTTCATGTACTTGTTCATCTTTGCTTTTGATAGCTCCCGAAAATATCCAGGGGTGAAATCGTTTTACGGCTTCGGCTTTTTGCTGATGAAGCTTAATAATCGGTAGGTTTAACATAGGTGCTAAAGTAAGAATTGTTTCTATCTTTTGCTTGTAGAGATTGTTCTTTGGAACAAAAAACGATTGACTAATCGATGCGTTTAATAATCCCAAATAGGATTGCGACTGCCCTTTATGTAGTCTTTCAATTTTATCCAAAAGGCAAGTATCATATACAAAATAAGCGGAGACCCTATAGTCAGGCAAGAAGCATATATAAAAAACAAACGAATGTTTTTGTGTGGCATGCCTAGCTTTTCACCCAATCTTCTGCATACCCCGTATACATTCGATTCTACAGAAAATTTGAAACTATGGAGTGGAAGCATTCTGTATTGATTTTGAAAGAAAGTATCGAAAAATCTTAGCATCTCAAATCTAACAACAAAAAATTAAATACTCAAAATTTTATGACCAATGGCACAAGAGAGGCATCTTTTTTTATCACAGTAGTTTGTTCTTAATTCCAGAATGCCTTGTGTTTGATACGCAGTGTTGGTTTTAAATCCGTATGTTGTCATTTGTTTAATGATGGCATTTCTCTCCTCTATTATTTGAGATAAAAACTGAGCAGCTCGGTCGCAATACTCTTCGTTATCCTTATATTTCCCAAATGCAAAAAGGATAGGAATAATCGCATTGATTAATATAATATCAATATTCATATTACCCGTTTTGATGCTCTTCGTTTTTACTTGTTTATCGAAAACATAATGAGTTTCAAAATAAGAGTTTGCCTGTACTTCAAAAAGTTTTCTAAGCTGTGTAATGCTTTCTGCTGCGAGGATAGAGGAGAACAACTTTTCGGTTCGGCTCAATAGACTAGCTAATTGCGACAGTCGAATTGTTGGAAAATTAGAAGGGCGGAGTCTCAAGAATTTCCAAAGTGACTGATTACTGGGAGTCAGTTGATGTAGCTTTTTTAGATAATAGTATTCTCGCTTCAATGCTTTGGGGTATTCATCATCAAATTCTCTATCAAGAAATCCTGCCTGCCCCAATAGTAAGGCTTCTATCTGTTTAGAATCTTGCTGATGTTTGTAAATAACAGAAATAGGAATGCTGGAAGCGAGCATAAAAAATGGCTCTTTGTTTACTGATGTACCAAAGTATTTTGTGACCATTTGAAAAGTTACTTGCTCCCAATCGTTATTGGAATTTATGAGCAGTTCATTTATATACGCTACTTTGTTTTCTAATCTTTCAATGGTAATTCTTTCTAGAAAATTTTCAATCTTAAAATCGTGCTCTATTTTGTTTATAACCAAAGCGCATGGAATATCTTTTTTGATGGTTTGTAAAGATTCATAGCGAATTAGGAGTGATTTTTTAACTCTGTTTTTTAAAGTGAGAATTGGTATTTCATTACCATTTTGAAGAAGTGTTGTGGGTTTAGAAGTTTCAAAAACTACATGCAGTATTGTATTATTATAACTAGGGTCTAATTGGTGTTTGTGAATTTCCCAATCAGTGTTTTTTACATGTACTTCTATATTTCCCGCTAAAATAATTTTTCCTATTCTAATCTTTGCATTTGCAAAATCAGGTCCCGCATCAGTGTTTAAATTCCCTTGATGCAATATTTCTAATACACTTCCATCTTCTGTTGTCAGATTTGTTTTTTCAAACAATTGATACTTCCATATGTAATGAAAAAGCTCTTCACGCATGGTTATAAATTTATCAGTACTTTTTTACAAAAAAAAACCTTCCCTATTTTTTTAGGGAAGGTTTTAAAATATAGGGAGTGTTTTTTATCTAATTAAAGTAATACTTCCTTTTAGAGTTCGCTCAGCATGACCATCTAAGAATACTAGATTCAACGTATAAACATACACACCAGGATTTTGGAGTGCACCTTTGTAAGTGCCATCCCATTTGAAGTTATGGTCGTTTGATTCAAACACTTTTTCGCCCCAGCGATTAAAAATATTCACTTCCATTTCTAACCAAGCTTTCTTATTGCCATAGATTTCCCAGAAATCATTCACAGCATCTCCATTTGGTGTAAAGGCATTTGGTACATATAATTGATAATTTGGAATTACAGTAATCCAAACGGTATCTTTAGAAGTACATCCACTATCGGAAATAGCAGTTACGTAATACGGTAAACTCTTCACTGGTGAAGCAGTTGGGTCTGGGCAATCGTAACAGGTAAGGCCATAATTTGGTCGCCAGTTAAGCGAAGAGATATTATCGCCAGTTGCTGTTACATTTAATGTCACCGATTCTCCTAAATCTATTACAGCTGTATCTGGTGTGGCATCTATTACAAAGGCCGAATCATTACTTACAACAAAAGCGGTGTCTTTTGTACACCCATTTTGGTCGGTGATAGTAACCGCATAATTGCCTTCTGCCAATCCTGTCAAAACATCAGTAGTAGCTCCATTAGACCAAGTATAAGTATAATTTGGAGTTCCTGAATTGACGTTTAAGAATATAAATCCGTTTTTAAGTGGCGGGCAAAGTACATTCTTTTTTACAGGATTGATAGCCATTGGAGGTATGGCAGTAATGGTAACACTTGTAGTAATGGTACAAAGATTATTGTCGGTAACTGTTACAGTATAAGGTCCTGTAGGCATTCTAGAATCATTGGCTGTTGTATTTGCATCAGACCACAAGTAGTTGTAATTTGGAGTTCCCCCAGATACATTTACAGAAGCTGTTCCGTCATCCTTTCCAGGGCAAGTAACAGGGGTAGTAGAAGAGGTAATTCCTAATGCGGCAGGTTCATTTACTACAATTGGTGATGATACCATGGAGCATTGAAATGCATCATATACTGTTATGAAGTAGGTATTGGCTACTAGTCCACACTGGTCTTCCAAATTGGTAGTATTTGACCATACATAGGTGTATAATGGCGCAGAGGCATTAGGTGTACCACCCGAGATAGTAGCATCTATACATCCATCATTTCCTCCATTACATTTTACATCAGTAACTGCACTAGAAATAGAAATTTTAGTAGGCTCAGTTACGGTTATAGTTCCT
>JBGAVP010000017.1:69329-82209 GCA_044228065.1 Chitinophagales bacterium
CGTTTCCATCAGTAACAGTTAAAGTATAGTTAGCAGCAGTTAAATTTGATGCTACTGAATCTACACCATTTGGAGTAGACCAGCTGTAAGTGTAAGGAGGTAAATTACCAATTACATGAACAACAATAGAACCATTGTTTCCACCAAAACAACTTACATCTACTTTGTCAGAATCTAAGAAAGAAGTAGGTGGAGGAGAAGGCACAATTACGGTTAAGGTATCTGTACAACCATTGGCATCAATTACCTTCACTAATCGTGGTCCAGCTAATTGGTTTAAGAAAATTCCAGAACCTTGTGGGGCACCATTATCTACTGAATACTGATAGGCTAAGGTTCCTCCAGCTGCACTTACTTCTAAAGCACCATCGGTGCCTCCATTACAAGTGGCTGCTGTTACACTTACTTGTGATAAAACAAGAACAGTCGGTTCGTTGATAGGAATATTGGCAATGAAAGTATCACACCCATTTGCATCTTTTATGGTAATGGTATATCCTGCATTGGCACACAAAGCATTAAATGAATCCAATGCTTGGAAATTTACAGTATCTATAGAATATTGATAAGGCGCAGTTCCTCCTGATACAGCTACTCGAATCAAGCCATCACAAGTTCCATTACAACTGGCATCTCTTGTAAGCACTAATGATGGATTCAGTTTTGCAGGCTCGTAAATGGTAATGTCAAAAGTAGAATCACAACCATTTCCGTCTAAAACATTCATTGTATAAGTTCCAGCTATAAGTCCAGTAAACTGACCACTAGAGCCATGTGCACCGCCATTTATGGAATAAGTATAAGGTGCTGTTCCACCAGATGCACTGATATCAATTAATCCATCTGCAGCACCATTACAAGTTACACTATCAGTATTGTTTATACTAGGGTTAAGTTTGGTAGGTTGCGTTATTTGTACCAATAATGTGTCTTTACATCCATTGCTATCGGTTACTAGTACCGCATAAGGCAATGGTATGGAAGGAAGGTTTTGTGCAATACTATCTTGTTCTAATGGCAGCTGAGGCCATAAGTAAGTGTATGGATAAGCACCACCATTTACTTTCAAAATTATTTGACCATCACTCAATCCAAAACAAGATACTTGTTTGGTGCTTACAGTGTCTACCCCAAACGAAGTAGGGGCATCAATAGGAACAGAACCTTGAGCAGTGCAGCCGTTTTGATCCACTACTGTGACTGTATACGTTCCTTTGCAAAGATTGATAGCAACTGTAGAATCTTGCGCCAAAGGATCACTCCAAACGAATTGATAACTTCCGCTACCTCCCGATGCATCTACTCGAGCACTACCATCACATAAACTGGCACATTTTACATTCACTGTGTCTAAGAAAACAATTTGTAGCAACGGTGGTTGAGAGATAGTTCCAGATGCTGTAGTTTTACAAGTGTTAGCATCTGTTATTGTTACTGAATAATTGCCTGGTCCCATATTTTTTAAACTATCAATAGTGACATTATTACTCCATTGATAAGTATAAGGAGCTGTTCCTCCTATGGCTTTTACTTTTATTATTCCTGTTAAATCTCCAAAGCAGAGTGGGTTTACCGATCTGGTAATAAAACCTTGTACACCACCAGCGGTACTTATAGATGTGGCAGCAGTTGAATAGCACCTAGAAGCAGGATCCGTAACAGTCACATTGTAAGTCCCCGATTGAATTCCAAAAATACCTTGTGTATTATCTCCTGTATTCCATATGTAATTGTAAGTACCAGCAGGAGCTACATTTACAGTAGAACTTCCATTGGTACCGCAAGAAGCATTTACATTTGTAAATGTCAAAACGGGAGGAAGATTTACTTTAATTGGAATAGCAGTATCGGCTTTACAATATCCTTTTGGACTGAATCCTGTTACTAGATAAGTACTTGTAACTGGCGGTTTAGCATACACATTTGATCCTGTAGGATTACTTAGATAATTAGAAGGTGACCAACTGTAGGAGGATGCTCCACTTAAAATTATGTGCGCACTATCTCCAGGGCAGAAACTGGTATTGCCTGTGTACGATAGCACGGGAGTAGGTTCTACAATTAAGAAAATAGAATCGTAAGGTGACCATCCACAACAATCTGTCTTAATTCTCAATTTTATTTTGAAAGTACCTGCTGTATTAAAAGTTAAATTCGATAAGTTTTGATAAGGCTTGCCATAGTATGTATTCGGTACGGTACTTCCCCCAAAATTCCAGTCAAAGGTATCTGCAGAAGAAATTACAGCATTGAAATTTGCTTTAGATCCAAGGCACAAATAGAACGTATCTGTAGCTCCTATTTGAGTAGCAGTAGTTTGTATTTGTGGAATAAAAGATGCTTGATCTAACGCTATAAAAACAAAACCTGTATAGGTGTTAGCTGCATACTGAATATCTTTTCTACCAGAGGTAGTATATTGAGTGGTGTGAACAGCTCCATTGCTGGTAGGAACAGTAGCTGCTGCTCCCGCATTCCAAGCTCCTGCTGAAGCGGCAGTTAAATTATCATCCGTAAAAGTACAAGATATATTATCTGCTTTAATTACGGGTTGAGCAGCTAAATTAAATGTAGTTGTAGAAATAACAGGAGCACTTCCTCCATTTTGGTAAAGTATACCGTTTATTCCCGGAGCACCACTTCCTCCATCTCCACCCTTTCCACCTGTACCACCATCACCCCCTTTTCCACCATCCCCTACTTCACCAGTACAAACTCCACCGCCTGCTCCACCAATACCTCCAGCACCTCCAGCACCTCCAGCACCTCCAGCACCTCCAGCACCCAATAGACCATTGGTAGCATTACAATCTATAAAATTTGTGTTGGCACCGTTATTATTTAAGAATACGGCAAAGGAGCTTCCACCTCCATATCCACCTGTACCACCTGTACCCGCAGAACCACCACCACCACCACCACCACCACCATTTCCAGGTCCGGCATCTGATAGTCCTCCATTTTGTCTACCACCACCACCACCACCAGCTCCTCCTTGTCCACCTGTTCCGGTAGTTCCATTGCCACCTGCACCACCAGCCGTCCAGTAGCCTCCAGAAACAAGTCCTGCACTTCCTGCCGTTCCATTTGTACCTGCTACACCAGTTCCATTGGCACCGTTTCCACCCGTTCCCCCTGGGTCGCTTTGTGCTCCCGCTGCACCACCACCAGCATTTACACCTAAACCAGCAGAACCACCCCCACTACCACCTGCAGTGGCAGCTGGACTTCCGCCTCCATTTTGACCTGCACCACCTGCACCACCACCACCACCATGTACACCTGTACCAGTTACTCCAGCACCAGCACCGCCTGAGCCAGCACCAGCTGTGCCTCCTGTACCACCTGGAGCAGATTCTGTACAAAATGGATTCGGGAATTGACAGTTTCCATTACAAGAACCGCCTCCACCAGCACCACCAGCACCACCTGCAATACCTGCTGTACCTGCTGTCCCCGCTTGTCCAGCAGAAGCATTTCCTGCAAATATTTGACAACGTACAAAATTGTAGTTACTGGAATTGCTGATATGAAAAACATAATTGCTGTAGCCATAAACATCACCACCTGATATAGCAGGGCAATTGGCTGTTTGGAAGGTGATATCTTGGAAACGAACATAGTTCGCATTATTCAAATATACTGCTACTAATCTTTTGTTTGCTCCAGAGCCATCTAGATTTAAAGTAGAGCGAGTGATGGTAGTAGCACCTGCCAAACTACTTTTTTGCCAGTTTGCTGCAGGGTCATATCCTCCTTCTACAGTGGTGTTACTTCCTATATTGGTAATGGCATAATCTATCACGTAGTTTCCGATTCCAAGTTTTACATGGGCATTATTACATTGTGCTAAAGCCAATGCACCTGCTAAACTTGCAGGGTTAGCTTTGGTTCCATTTCCATTTCCAGTCACAGTTCCATAAATTACAGAACAACTTTGTGTAGGAGGCGGAGCATTCAAATTTACTTGTACCGTAGCAGGTGGACTCGGGCAGTTGTTGGCATCGTATGCAGTAACGGTATAAAGCGTAGAAGCACCTGGTGCTACTTGTGGATTTTGACAAGTAGAGCAAGGCATTCCTGTAGTAGGAGACCATTTGTACGTAACGCCCGTAGTACTGCTTGCGTTTAATTGCACTGAATCGGTAGGAGAACAAATGGTAACCACTGGCGGATATGCGCTTATAGATGGTTGAGGATTTCGTGTTACCAATACATCATCGGTACGCTGACAGCCACTAGGATAAGAAGCTGTTACAGAATACAAAGTAGTACCAGCAGGGTTTACAGGCCAAGTAGCACCACTGTGGGTGGTAGTACCATCAGACCAAGTAAAGGTAGCTCCCGGTCCTGCAGTGGCAGTAAGTGTAGTAGTTTGTCCAGGACAAAGCCGTACATCGGGTCCTGCATTTACGGCTGGGTCATTAGAAGGTTTTACCACTACTGTGTAAGGATAAGTATTGGTACCAAAAACTTGGCAGTGATCATCTTTTACTTGTACTGTAAAAAAGTACGTTCCTACATCTTGCTGAGTAGGTGCCCAGCAAAAAGTACCCGTAGGACGATTTCCAGTAGTAGTAGTAAACGTAGCGCCTGGTATAGCGTTATTTGATATCATGGTTACAATATCTGCTGCATCACCATCTGCTGAATTAATTGTAAAACAAGAATTAGAACAGGCTGTAGTTGTGAATGTAAAACCATTCGTACCGTTTACCCCTGAGGCAGTAGGGAGGTTATTGGTACAGGTTACTACTATAAACTGCATATCTCTTACTACAGTTCCTATTTTCACCCCATTTCTATATTCATCTACTTGCACTTTTACCACCGAAACTTGCGTTTTATTAGGAGTAAAACTCAATTGACCATTTACGGAATTTAAAGAAAAAGGCCCTGTGGTAGATAATGGACTATTAGCATTGTAGCCACTGTTGTATGCTACATAAGTGCCTACTCCATTCTCGCAAGGCACTAAAGAGAAAACTAAAGAGTCACCATCGGCATCGGTAGCTCCATGGTTGTAATTAGAAAGTTGATTAGCACAATAAAAAGGAACAGGGTCATTTAAGAATTGAGGAGAGTTATCGCAAGTAGGCAAGGTGTTATTCAGGGTTGCTTCTACTAAAATATTTTCACTCGAAGGGTCTGTAAGTGAAGTGATAGCTGCATTTCTACAACATTCGGTAGCCGTCATTACCCAATCACTTCCACAACCCGCAGGCAATGTCAAAGTGCCTTGATAGGTATATTTTTGAACCCCATATTGAGTTCCTCCATTACAGACCGATTTTATACTTGGGCATAAAGGAGTAATATCAGTAGGTTGCCCCACTTGTGCCAGCGTTATAGAACTGCTTACCCCACATTGTGCAGAGGAATAGCTCAGTGTGTATGCAGAAGAAGGTAGTATTCCATTGCAATCTCGGTAAAGTTTTAAGGTAACTAAATACTTATTGGGGCCTAAACATTCATACGTCAAATCCATACCCATCACGTGACTGGCATTGGAAAGTTTTGGAGCTAGTAGACAAAAAATGAAAAACGAAAAGAGTAATATTTTTTTCACGGTATTGAGGTTTAAAGAGTTTTAACTGTATGGTATCAGAATATTTTGTTGCTGTTAAGATTGTAATTTTAGCTAATTGGTTGGTATCAATTTTTATTTTTTGTTAACACAGGTTTTTATTTTTAAAATAGACCCAATCTATTGAACTTGAATAGGATTGAATTCATGAAAGTACGAAAACAGGATAATTATTCAAACAATCGTTCGAATGATTTATATCATGAAAAATTACAAGCTAGAATAAATTCAGAATTCAGTCTCTCTAACATAATTTGGGGTAAAAGAAACAACACTCTCATAGCGAAGTTTGCAGCTTTACTATAAGCAGATTGTCTTTCTTAACGCAGTGAGGAATCTTGCACCTTAGTTTCCTGTTATCCCGTAGCTGAAAAAATATTTTTCAAAGTTTTAAAGTAAAAATGCAACTGCTTCGTCTTCTCCTTCATGGACGCCCTAATGGACCTAACAATGACGGAGCAAAAACGAATTCCTATTACAAAAGCGGTGCAACAATTTGGTAAAAAATTGTTTGGCTTTATTCGTAGTAAGGTAAATACCAATGAAGATGCAGAAGACATTCTGCAAGATGTGTGGTATCAGTTGAGTAGCTTTTCGGGATTAGAAGAGCTGGAAAATGTAGGAGCCTGGCTGTACAGAGTGGCGCGCAATAAAGTGACCGATAAATACAGAAAGAAATCATACGATTTGCTGGAAGATTATTCTTACCAAACCGATGAAGACGAAATTGGGTTTAAAGAAGTTTTACTGATGGACGATAGCAATAGCCCTGAGCTATCTTTATTTAAAGAGCATTTTTGGAATGAACTGATGGAAGCCTTAGATGAACTACCTGCCAAACAACGGGAGGTGTTTCTTTTAAATGAACTGGAAGATATGACCCTGCAAGAAATAGCGGACAAAACGGGAGAAAATTTAAAAACCATTATCAGCAGAAAGGGCTATGCTACCAAACACCTTAGAGAAAGGTTGAATTATTTATATCAAGAATTAAATTTCTAGTACTATGGAAAACACACGAAGATTCAAATGCGGAAGAGGGTTCTTTTTTGTCCCTTTCTTTTTGTTGGCAATATTGGGGATAGGCTATCTGGTTATGTTTCTATGGAATGCTATTCTGCCAGAAGTAGCACATCTATCACCGCTTAGTTATTGGCAGGCAATGGGGCTACTCCTACTTTGTCGCATCCTTTTTGGTGGGTTTAGATTTAGAGGAATGAGTGGGAGAGGACCCACATTTGCAAATAGAAAAAGCATGCAAGAAAGTTTTATGAAAATGACCGATGAAGAGCGAGCTGCCTTTCGGCAAAAATGGAAACAACGCTGCTCTAAATAATTTTAAAAGCCATCACATAACTGCTGATGGCTTTTTTGTTTGCAATAGATAGCGCAAACCTATTTACTGCAATAGCATCTTACGCTCTTAGATGAGCTACTATGAATAGCATTTAAAAAATAATGAAAGTAAATCGCAAAAAAATAAAGTAAAATAAAAGATGCTTCGTCATCCATTTTAACAACACATTTTTTAATCACAAAAACAAAATTTAAAAACATGACAAAGTCAATTTTAAAAGTAGTAGTAAAAGGGATGTTCATAGGAGCATTCTTATTTTTTATGCCTCGTTTCATTATAGGCATGTTTATCTTCTTCGGTATATGCAGGCTCTTTATGGGAAGAAGAAGCGGTAGGTTTATGGCACACCGAGTGGCATTTGCAGAAAAAATCCGCTCTATGAATCCAGAAGAGTTTGAGCAGTTTAAAAACTCCGTAGGAACAAGGCATTGTGGCTATGCACCTAAAACAGAAACCAATATTTAATTTAAAAACAAATCAAAAACAAAACAGATGAAAAGAGGAACCAGATTTTTAGTAGGCTTTGCTGCGGCTGCGCTTACCTTTGGAAGCTTAATGGCCTTTGTAGGTCCTAAGCATTTTAACCGACACGGACGCTGCTGCGAGTATAACGAGTCTCATTGCCGAGATGGAAAGCACCAAGGCTTTTGGGATTCTAAAACAGAGAGCAATGCCGATGCTGCAAAAGAAAAACCTGCGGAGGTCAACAAAGATTCCCGCAATATTTAGCGGAATCAAACCACAAAAAAATAGTTTTCAATAGCACTCCATGGGGTGCTATTTTTTTTGGTATAGGTGGTGAAAATGAAAACATGCAATACTACCGCAATAGATAAAGTGTCAGGTAAGGCAAGTCGCCAATCACAGGAGATTATTTGATTGATACCTAAAGTGAATATAATGTAGTATTGCACCGAATTACTGATTCACGTATTACCTTAAATCAAAAGCCATGCGCATTCACAGTTTTACCAACGATATACTTGCCGAAAGAGATGCCGTAGAACTAGCCTCCCTCATCAGAAGCAAAGAAATACAATCGAAAGAGGTGGTAGCTGCTTGTATTCAACGGGCACAGCAGGTGGAACCTGAAATTAACGCCATTGTAACCAATTGCTTTGCGAAAGGCCTTACTGAATCAGAACATCCATCTCCTGGTTTTTTCTCAGGAGTGCCCATTTTCTTTAAAGATTTGACACAGGTAAAAGGAATGCCCAATTACTATGGTTCGCAGGCATTTGTAGATGCAAAAGCAGCAACACAAACCGATCCCATTGCCAAACAAATTTTGGCACAAGGTTTTGTCAACTTAGGAACCAGTTCCATGCCTGAGTTTGGCTTTACTTGTTCTACCGAATTCCCCCATCAAAAAGATACCTGTAACCCTTGGAATACACTGCATACTGCGGGAGGCTCTTCGGGTGGTGCAGGAGCATTAGTGGCTGCCGGGGTGTTGCCTATTGCGCATTCGGCAGATGGGGGTGGTTCTACCCGGGTTCCTGCATCGAGTTGTGGTTTAGTGGGTTTAAAACCAACCCGTGGGCGATTGTGTTACTCCAAGTTGTTTGAAAAACAAATTGTAGAAATTTCAACCGATGGAGTTATCACTCGCTCGGTGCGCGATACGGCTTACTTTTATGCGGAAGCAGAAAAATTCTATCACAATAAACGGCTAGCTCCTATTGGCTTAGTACAAGCACCTAATAAAAAGAAACTGCGAATTGGCTTTACAGGCACCTCTTTAAAAGAGTTGAAAGCCGATGCCGTAACTCTGGCGGAATTAAATAAAACGGCAATACTGTTAGAAAGTCTAGGGCACGAAGTGAGACCTGTAGATTTGCCTATTTCAGAACAGTTGATGGACGACTTTAAAAACTTATGGGCTATGTCGGCTTTCTTTTGTCGCCATTTTGGGAAACAGCTTTTCGGCAAACACTACAAACCCGAAAATCTAACGCAACTGACCAATGGTTTAGCACAACATTATTGGAAAAATAAATTCGCTACTCCATTTTTTATTAAGCGATTAAACAAATGCTCTTCCGACTATCAGCACATGATGGACAACCTACAACTCGATATCCTCCTCACTCCAACCACAGCCCATGCAGCACCCCCACTAGGGTATATGAGTATGAACTTATCGTTTGACGAGATTTTTCCGCGCATTATGCAATGGACTTGTTTCACCCCGTATGCCAATGCAACTGGAGCACCCTCTATTTCGTTGCCTCTGGGTTTCGATGAAGTGCAAGGCCTTCCGCTGGGTATGTTATTTGGGGCAAAACAGGGAGAAGAAAAATTGCTGCTTGAACTGGCCATGCAAATAGAAGAAGCACAACCCTGGCGAAAAATTAATATGGGCTAAGGTGTGTGTTACCTACTCTTCCCCCTAACGTAATACCGTGAAAATAAAATCCACACACTAGACTGAAAACTTCTGGAGTAGTAATTAGGGAAAGGGCTTACTTCGCTCAATTTTACAGTATGGATTACATCTTTACGCTTACAAGTTACGCTCCGCTATACTTGCGATAGCGGGGGATTATTTTTTTATGTCTTCAATTTCGCCTATTAAAAAACCATAAGGTTTTAAAGATTCAATATGATCACATACAATTTTAAACATTGCCGTAAGAGGAATGGCAAGAAAAATGCCGGGTATGCCCCATACAAATTCGCCTATCACTAATGCAATAATGGTCGTGAAAGGATTTATTTTCACTTGAGGACCAACTATAAGGGGTTCCAATACCCATCCTTGTATTAATTGCACCAAACCGTAGATACCTATTATCCCTCCAAGCTTAGGAAGGCTTGCTCCCTGCACCGCTGTTACAAATACTGTGAGACAAGTTCCAGTAATGTTTCCGATGTATGGAACGATTTCGAGCAGCCCGCAAAGTATGGCGAAAAAGATTGCGTTTTTAACTCCTAAAATACTAAACCCAATGCCATACATTATCCATAAGCATACTATCATTTTTGTAAGACCTACAAGGTATTGTTGCGATATCTTAGCCGCATTGCCAATTACCTGTTCCATTTCGTTTTGTTCAGAGGATGGAGTAAGTTTAAGAATGAAATTTTTAATGTGACTGCGATAATAGAGCAGACAGAAAAGATAAACCAATGTTAAAATTAAATTTGTAAAGATGTAGGTGAAAGAGCCTAGCATCAACTGAAAAATATTTGTATAGGATGGTTGCTCCTCTTTTATTATTTGCAATTGGTTCTCTACTGAAATTCCTAAATGATTAAAAATATATGCTTGAATCTGATCAACTGTCTCAATGGCTTTTTGTTTTATCATGGGAAAATCATTTACAAGAGCGGACATCTGCCATCCAAGCAGAGAACCTATACCGGCAATAATCACCAATAACACTATCAGACAGAGTAAGACTGCCAAACCTTTTGGGACTTTCTTTCCTTCCATCTGCAAAAAGGTAAAAACAGGGTGGCTAAAACACCTGATTGCAAGAAGGCATCAGAAAATCTTTTGCATAATGCCCCAGCAAAACCAAAAACAGTATGAGTAGCGTTTATTACAGAATGTTTTAGTGATAGTCATGCTGCAGACTTTATAAGAGGCGAAATGTATTCTTAACTTAAAACTAATTATTATTTGTTTTCTTCGTTGCTATTCTGTCATTACCTCCTACAAATTACACTTATAAATCCTATTCCAATGCATAAGCAGATGAGAAATATGGTGTGTAGGCTTATGGGTGGCGTTACCTCTATTGTTTTTGGAGCGTTGTCTTTATTTCTCATCTGTGACTGCCAGCAAGAAATTTATGAAGTTAGAAACTTCATTTATTTAAGCTCACAAGTTAAGCTCCCGCTAAACTTGGTGAGAGCGGGGTTACTACCGCAATAGATAAGGCCGGAGTAGGCAGCAAGCCTTGTATTTTGGAGTTTTTTTGGATTTTCTAACGGTTTTCGGCTTTGCGATGTTGGGGAATTCAAGGCACAAATGTTCAATTTAGTACAAATGCTCAATAGAATTCCAATGCTCAAATTTAGTACATCAGCCCCAATATCGCAAAACCGATGTTGGGCGTAGGTTTTCTTGCTATCTCCATTTGTTTACGTGTTCTACTTTGTCGTCAAATTGTGCAGCTAATGATTTTACTCTTGACTTTAAAAGTATTTTTCTTCCGTCAAGTGTTCTTGTAAATATCAAGTCGCAAGAACCAACAAGTCTCTCCCATTGGTCTTTAAAATATTCTGCCAAGTTCTTATTTCGTCCAAGTATTTCAGGAACAGAATGATAGTCTTTTTGCTTTACGAATAGCATAAACTTATTCTTTCTGATAATCACATATCTTGGATTGTCAATAGGTGAAATTACTTCTTGAAGTGCGTTTATAAAAGTTGATTTGTCGAAAGTCGTTCCACCTTCTAAATGACAGAAAACCGCACCCCAATTGTCAACCGAAGTTTTAACCTTTAATTTTGAATAATCTGATTTAATTGCTCCTGCCTTAATCAACGAGTTTAAAAGTGCGTCTCCAATTTGTTGGATGTCTTTTGAAATATCACGATATTTTAAATATAGTCTTAAAGTTTTAAATGTTAACCTTCCAAAAATTGCCATTCCAATAGTTCCGAAAATTGCAAGGAAAACATATAAATCTTGAATGGTTTTTATATTCCTTGCTGCTCTACCAAGACCTTGTAAACTTTCCAAACCAAAACCAACTAATCCCGAACCTAAAGTCGCTAAGAGGTTACGAATAGTCTTGTTCAAATACATTGACTTTACAGTTTTATATTCTTTTTCTTCGGGGAATGGAATTTTGATTTCTTCTACAAGAGTAATGCCTGTTTCAAGTGCCGTTTTCCATCTTTGCTTTAAACTTTCTCTGTCGCCTGCATAAGAAAATATCTCAACATTCTTTTTCTCCGCTTCTTCTTTTTGATGAATGTTTTCGGATAGATTTAAACGTCCAATTCCATTTTCTATTCCAGGTTCTTCTCTGAATGAAACACCTACAAAACTTCTAAATCGTCTTTTAAGTAAATCAAAATCGTCTCCGCCTGTTGGCGAGGTTGAGTCAATACATACTAAATGCCAAATGTTTCCTGTTTTGTCGCCATTTCCGTTTTGAGTTCTAATGGCTCTACCACGCATTTGATTGGAAAGTACAAATGAACCAACAAAACTTGCCAAAATTAAAGAGTTGATTGCTGGTGCATCCCAACCTTCACCAAGCAAAGATTTTGTCCCAATTAAAACTTCAATTTCTCCACGCTGAAAGATTTGTGTTACAATGCGTATTATGTCATTTTTGATTTGCTCATTTTGATGAATTAAAACGTAATTATTATCAAAAGGAACAGAGCTTGAATTGATTTTCGTAATTCCATATTTAGCAGCTTTAGCTTCAAATGCAGGATAAGCGATTAAAGGAATTATAATCATTGAACCTGTAAGAACTGCAATTCTTTTGTTGTCTTTGTTTTCTCGTCTTAATTTTTCAAAAATTGGAATAATTCCAATTTTATTCAGTTCGAGATTGTTTTCAGGTGCATTAATGTAAAATTCTTTGCGTATAAAGTCGGAGAGAATGACCAACCGTAAATCTTTCCCTAATTGTTTATGTTCGAAATCAACAATCTCTTTGATACCATTTAGTTTACTGATACTCGAAGTCAAAAAACCTGTTACTCGTTTATTATGTGAAAAGTTGATTTGTCGTCTTTCAATTGCTCCGTATCTTCTTAATCTGTTTTCAAGCGTTTTTTGATGTTCTTCAAATGCTTTAAAATTTTCCTTTTCTCTGTAGAGATAAAAATCTAAAAGTGTTTCAATCCATTCGTAATCGAGTTTGGGGATTTCAAACTTTTTATCTCCAATAACTTCAAGATGAGTTTCAGGAATTTCCTTTTCGTTCGCTTTTAGAAATATCAAGCAAGCCGAGTAATAG